>JAZBOZ010000246.1:0-5409 GCA_036351405.1 Halieaceae bacterium | reverse complement strand
TTCACCCGCATTGATGCGGCGGTATTCTGGGATGTCAGTCCGCAACTCGCGTTGCAGCTAAACCTCGAGAACTTGCTCGATGAGGAATACTTCCCGGATGCGCACAACGACAACAATGTGTCGGTAGGGCGACCGTTTAATGTGCAGGTGGGTGCGCGATATACATTCTGATGAGGATGTCATCAACTTGAGCGCGCTGATTGCGCGTTGTCAGATTCACACTCTTTGCTAGATTTCGCGGGGAACCGTCGGCGTGAGACTAGTCAAACAGGTAGCTGTTGGTAGGGAGAGTGTTGATGCACCAGTCCTTGTCGGGTTTTGCCCGGGCGATCACTCTTGCGGTGATGGCGCTGGTTGTGGCGTTAGTCCTTTCCTCGACGCTACCACTCGTGTCGACTGCAGACTCGACGCTTCTCAGTGCGGTTTTCGTAGATTGTGACACTGAGAAGGCTCAGGACAATGTCGAGCCCGATGGCCCCCTAATTGACCCGGCGCAATGCCAGCTTGATGCGTGGAAGCTGGCGCTAGAAGGCCACTCAACTGTCTTTGATGCGGCGTTTATCCCCTCTCTTGCAAGATTTTCCTCAATAGCGCCTGCGCGCGCATCACCCGCTGTCGTTTAGTCCCTCGTCTCGCTTCTATTTAACTGACGTGCCGGAATGCCACCGGTGGGAGAACGATCATGGATCTATCGAGAAAAATGTCTGTAATTGCGCTTGAGAACACGCTGCGGGTGCGGATGCCCGAACCTGAATTAATGTTATCAATGGACAGCCCGGCGACGGAGCTGCTCTCTGATTTCGCTCGCAGCATACCCCCTATGGTGGAGGGCAGCACACCGGTCGATGAGGGGGATAGTTTGATGCGGCGCGAGCACTGCACCTACAAAATCGTGATCAGTAGCGATGAGCAGTTTCTGGGGATTATCACGTCGCTCGATATTCACTCTTCAGAGACGATGCGCGCCACTATGCGTACCGGCCTTCCTCGTAACGAGCTTCCAGTAACGGAGGTGATGGTGCCGCGCAGTGAACTCCACGGAATGCTGTTCTCAAAATTCGAGCGGGCGAGCGTCGGGGATGTTGTGGGACTTCTCGGCAGTCTCGGTGAGAGGTTTCTGTTGGTCATCGATGACGATACTCGCGTTCTCAGAGGACTTGTTTCTTCGCGGGATGTTATAAGGCGCTTGGCACTGCCGGAAATTCCGATCAAGCCTGCGAGAACATTTTCCGAGATTCAGGCTGTGCTTGGGCATTAAGTTGTTAAGCCGCGCTTGCAACTGAGCTTTGCTTGGCTATAATACGCGGCCTTCGCGCCCGTAGCTCAGCTGGATAGAGTACCTGACTACGAATCAGGCGGTCGCACGTTCGAATCGTGCCGGGCGCGCCATATCAAGTAGCCATATCAAGTAAAAGCCCTGCGATGCGGGGCTTTTTTTGTTTGGGCTGTGCTCCCCTCCCAGCCGAGGCAACGTGCCAGTTCGAAAGCCGTAGAGTAGCGCAGGTGTCCTCGGGGTTGGATCGCGAGAGGCAACCGTGGTTCGATCAATCGTGCCGGGCGCGAGTTGTCTTTCAAGCACTGACGGTTCTTTCTAGAAATGGCAGAGCGCAGGGCGGAATAGATTCCCGTTTCCGGATGCGGAAGGCCGCCTATTCGCCGACCGAGTCCCCTTTCCCAGTCGCGCTGGGGTACGCCTCGATCAGGCGCGTAATCCGCTCCCCGAGGCCGCGCACTTCGCCCGAATTGCTCAGGATACTGATCCCGATATTCCGGTCGGGGGCGATCACGGTCGTGACCATCCACATCGTATTCGAGCCCGAGTGCCGCAGCCAGCCTTCTTCCGAGAGACCCCAGCCGAGGGCGTAATTGTTGTTATTAGCGACTGGCGTGCGGAGGGCCTTGTAGGAACCAGACGATAGGAGAGCACTCTCCCCGCGATGGCCTCGCAGTTGGTCTTCGAGAAACCGGGCGTAGGCTTCGAGGGGGTAGCTGAACGTACCGGCGGGCGACATGAAGAACGGATTGTCTGCACCCGCAGGCGCTGGAGAGGGCGGATCACCCTGGTGTCCACGGAACCCGACTTCGGCCGACGGAGCGCCGAGAACCACGCCCTCCATCGCGAGCGGCGTAAAGACCCGCTCCTCGATCAGGCTCTCGAAGGGTTGCCTAGCGGCCGCCTCCAGCATCGCACCTGCGATTGTGTAGCCGAGATTGGAATAGACATACTCCGCGCCCGGTTCGGTTTCAGGTGGCTTGCGCAACGTGTCCGTGACCACCGCCCGGCGGTCGCGAGAGGGGCCCTCCACGCCCTCTGAACCAAAGAGCATATAGCGGAGAGCCGTCAGGCGGCCGGCATTCGGAGCAGCACCACTACGGTGACTTAAGAGCATACGAAGCGTTGCTCTCGACCATCCGTCGTGGATTTTCATCTCTGAGCCGAGCACGTCCGGAATTGTCGTATCAAGGCTGATGACCCCATCCTCGACGAGGCCCATGGCAAGGGTCGCGGTCATCGCTTTCATGTTCGATCCAATATGCCACGGGTCTGACGCAACGGCGGGAGCATCCTCGTCTGCAACCTTGACGCCTGCCACTTGGATCAATGGGGGTTTATCCGTGCGCACCACGATGATCGCGGCAGCGGGCGCAGCATCCTCCTCGACCAACTCGGTAAGGACGGCGGAGAGGGACATTTCCCATCCGTCCCTGGCCTCCAGCGCCTCTGCAGCCGCGCCTATGGCGATCGCGAAGGCCACAGCCACCCATTGTTTCATAGGATGTTCTCCTCATTTTCTGTCTCGTCAGCGAACCACCGCTTCCTGCAACTGTGCCGCGAGTGCTTTGAGGGTAGCCTTATTGGCGACGCTGATAATGGTCTCGCGTCACATTCCACCCTCACCGGAACCGCCGACGGTGACCCCTGAACGAGGGCTAGAGGGCATGGCGTCGCCATCGCATCGTGAGTGAATCACAGGTGCTTTCTCAAACCAATTCGGTCATGACCTCGCGGGAAATTGTGGAAACGGGTGAAGACCTCAAAGCCGAGTTGACGATAGAAACCTTCCGCCTCCCAGCTCTGTGTCCAAAGCCAAATGCCAATGAGGCGTTGCTGTCGAGACCACTGTTCCGCGTCTCGCATAAGTTGTTGACCCAGTCCGTGGCCACGGTGCGCCTCCATTACCCACAGCTCATCAATATACAGCCAGTCCCACAGCGAGTTCCCAGTCAGCACGCCTACCAGTGCGTCAGTGTCATCTTTCAGCAGCCAGCAGACGTTCTGCTTGTCATAAGGGGGTGCAGAACGACTGGTGGCGGTGTGCTTAAAGCCCTCGTCCACGCGAGCCTGCTCCTCGGCGGTGAGTGCGCCCGAGCGAAACAAAGTTTTCGTCTTCATGGTAGGGCGTCGCGCATGGCCGGCAGCGGGCGTCGCAGCAGTGGATTCGACGGCACCAGCGCGTCGTTTTGCGCGAGTGCGGCGCTCACTCGCTGTGCCACATCGGCTTGCAGTGTCACGACTGCCTGATGGTCATTGTGATAAAAAGCGAAGGCTTTCAGCGAGCGGGGAAGCTCAGCCTCACCGCAGGTGCCGGTTGCTGACATCGATAGCTTGACGCTGCTTTGAAGGTTGCGCTGTCGACGCTGCAAATTTCTGACATGCTGTTCGTCCGCCTCGGCCGGCGGGAAAAGGGCAGTGAGCAAATGACGCGTCTCCCTTTCTTGCTGGGCCAGCATGAGCAGTTCAGCGAGCTGCACCACCGCCTCCTGATAGTGGACACTTTCTCCGCCATTTCAATCGCCATAGGCGGATATAAAGTCGCGCAGTGTTTGCCGCGAATCATCTACTTCTGGCCGTTAAGTGTAAGACAAGCCCAAGCTGCGCTGTGCTCTGGCTACTGCCCTCAGCAAAAGTGACATGTTTGACATTGCTGAGTGCTACGTTAACAAACACTCTGGCTTTGACAAGCTTCAAGGCGTCGCTGGCGGTAAAGTCGCCATCCCCATTGCTCAGCGTAGTGGTATTGCTGTCGGAAATCATGGAGTCCTCGATCAGAACAACCTTTGGCACACGCGCTCGGATGCCGCCACTGTTAACGCTGACTGAGTAGCTATCCATGATCTGTGAGTCAATGATTTCTAGCGGCCCTGGGAAACAGATCGCGCGACCGCGCCGATGCGGCTGGGCCACGCACTCTGTGAGTACTGGTCTTTCATAGTAGAACTCCGAGATATCTGTGTTCCTTAACATCACGGAATTCCAATCACTTCTTGATCATTAGCTGTCGCTTACTGCAGCAGGGGCTGGATATCAATGATTTCAAAACCTTGGGTCGCTACAGTCCATTTCAGTTTGACTGAATAGGGTTGGGTATTTTCATCCCGCACCGGGGAGATAGTGATCGTGCCATCTTCATTCAGGGTCGTGGTGGCGCCGGTGATATCTGGAAAATCTGGATCAGAGATGAACTCGCTACCAAAGTTAATCGTCTTGAAGTGATTGGTCTGCTCGAACATCTGACCCCGCTCGGTGATCATCCGCACGGTCATGACGTGATCGCCAGTGTAAAGCTTGTTGTAGTTGAATGTCTGACCAAATCCAGAACTCCCGGAATCCGGTACATCCGGATAAGTCTGGAATACATCCACACGTTCTCCGCCGTAGGGAATGAAGTATTCAAACTGACCATCAACGAATAGCTCAATGCGGTTCACACCCTCGGTAGAGACAGCCCATCCACGCAGATTCGCCACTCCCGACATGATGCTGCCCTCGGCGGGTTCCTCAAGATAGATCAGGTGGGTGTCCTGTTCGCTGAAGACTGGATTCGCGCCAACCAATGCCGCGCCAACTATTGCCAAAGTGTTTCGCAAGATGTTGTTCATGGCGTCCTCGATTCAAGACAAAAGTTGTAATTTAAACTGGATCGGAGGTGATTGTGAACGCTGGAATCTAGCCGACAAAGCCTGCCCATTATCTAACGGGAATGGTTAAGAAATTAAAACATGTGACCGTCAGTGCTGATGAAGAATTGGAATGCGGCAGCCACAGAGAATGAGGTTTGAAATTGGGTCGACAGCCATAGCAGGTACGTGGGGAGGCCTTTGACCGGGTCGGACTCATCTATGGAGGTGCTGGCACGGACGATGGGTAAAAAACAGTCAACATCGCACATTAGAACCCTTGTGGCGGCCCTGGCGGCAACAAGTTGCCCAGTTGTCGCGGTGAGGCAGCTCGCAACGGCGCATTATTGCGAATACATTTATAGCTTAGGCGAGACTTAATGAGCACTCTGTCTTGTTTGTGGCTGGATCAGCGCGTCGCCGAGATAATCGATTCAATCTGCGCCTTCAATATTGGTGTAAACCTGTCCGCTGCACTGATCATCAGAAAATGATCGGTGTGTTCCATAC
>JAZBOZ010000245.1:0-10955 GCA_036351405.1 Halieaceae bacterium | reverse complement strand
GGATCCGAATGTCTACGCCCTGTATTTGTCGCAGAGCGGACTCGGGCTACCTGATCGCGAGTACTATCTGAAGGACGACGAGCGCTCAGAGGAGATCCGAGCGGCTTATCTTGAGCACATTGCCACTATGTTTGCGCTGGCGGATCTAGAAGGCGGCGATAGCGCGGCGCAGCAGATCATGGCGCTCGAAACAGCAATGGCCGAGCAAAATATGCGCAAGGAAGATCAGCGCGATCGCAACAAGACATACAACAAATATCAGACAGCAGCGCTTGCCGAGTTGATGCCGCAATTCGCGTGGGATCGTTATCTGCCGGCGACGGGAATGCCGGACCCGGGTTATTACGTGGTCCGCACCGTGGATTATTTTAAAGCGCTCGATGGGATTATCCGTGAAACCAGTCTCGATACATGGAAGCTGTATCTGAAGTGGGCCGTGCTGAATGATGCGTCTAGCCGCTTGAACGAGGCGCTGGACAAGCAAAACTTCGCTTTCTACGGCACCGTGCTCAGTGGTACCGAGCAGCAGGAAGCGCTCTGGAAACGGGCAACGCGCTTAGTCAGTCGCTCACTCGGCGAGGCGGTCGGCAAGGTCTATGTGGCTGAACATTTTCCACCGGAAGCGAAGGCGCGCATGGTGACGCTGGTGGACAACCTGATTGGTGCCTACCGCGAGAGCATCCAGAACCTTGACTGGATGAGCGAGGAGACCAAAGTGGAGGCTCTCGATAAACTTTCCAAGTTTCGCCCCAAAATTGGTTATCCCGATAAGTGGCGTGATTATTCTGACGTAGAGATCGTCGCCGACGATTTGTTTGCCAACCTCGCCAGTGTTCAAGAACATAACGTGCAGCGTCGCGCGAAGCGGCAGGGTGGCCCTGTGGATCGCGACGAGTGGGGTATGTCACCGCAAACAGTCAACGCGTATTACAGCCCTGCACTCAACGAGATCGTTTTCCCCGCAGCAATTTTGCAGCCGCCGTTCTTCAATCTTGAGGCGGATGACGCCGTGAACTACGGTGCGATTGGCGCGGTCATCGGTCATGAAATCGGGCACGGGTTTGACGACTCCGGTAGCCAGACTGATGGAGACGGCGTACTCCGTAACTGGTGGACTGAGTCTGACAAGGCGCAGTTTGAGGCACGGACCAACGCACTCGTCGCGCAATACGATGATTTCTATCCCTTCGAAGATCTGCACGTAAACGGTGAATTCACCCTGGGTGAAAACATCGGCGACCTCGGCGGTGTCTCGATCGGTCTGTTGGCCTATCAGCGATCCCTCAACGGGGAGCCCGGCCCGGTGATTGATGGATTAACCGCCGTACAACGCGTGTTTTATGGTTACGCACAGGTTTGGCGCTCCAAGTATCGCGAACAGGCGCTGCGTCGGCAGATTGCGACGGATCCACACTCGCCAGCCCAGTATCGGACGAACGGACCCGTGCGCAATGTCGATGCCTTTTATGAGGCCTTTGATGTCACGCCCGAGAATGCGATGTATCTCGCACCCGAGGCACGGGTGAAGATTTGGTGACATCATTCGATGATGTTTCAAGGCGCCTTCGGGCGCCTTTTCTTTGACTGCGCACTTAATCTAACGGCGCATTCGAGCCACCGCGAGCACAGGCATTTGAGGTTTGGCTTACAATGTCTCCTCCGGTTTAAGGGGAATAGAGATGTCACTGCCTAGAGTGGTATTCGCAAC
Source organism: Halieaceae bacterium (assembly GCA_036351405.1). Classification (GTDB taxonomy): domain Bacteria; phylum Pseudomonadota; class Gammaproteobacteria; order Pseudomonadales; family Halieaceae; genus Luminiphilus. Next base: position 9,247 of record JAZBOZ010000245.1, on the reverse strand, counting down.
CGTCTTGCTGTTGGTCAATGGCTGTACAGAGCAACCACTGACACCGGTACCCGACTCTGCGATCAATACCGAGACGGGTCGAGTCGTCCCGGTAAGCGGTAGCGGCGGAGCGCTACGTTGGTTGGATATACCCTATGCAGCGCCTCCTGTCGGTGACCTTCGCTGGCGTCCACCGCAGCCACCGGCGTCCACGGATGGCGTCATGCCCCGGCAACCTGACGACCTGATGTGTCCCCAGCCGGCAAGCCAGACGGCGGGTGTAGAGGGGGGCGGTTACGTTGGTCGGGAGGACTGCCTGTACCTCGATGTCGTGGGCTTGCCCCCCGAAGACGGCGCACTTCGCCCGGTGATGTTCTGGATTCACGGGGGTGGCAATACCACTGGGCGCAAAGGTACCTATGATTTTTCGCTTCTGGCGGCAGCGCAATCGGTGGTCGTTGTTTCGATCAACTACCGATTAGGGCCTTTTGGCTGGTTTGCGCATCCACAGTTACAACAGGGCCTTGAAGGTATTGATGCCTCTCCAAACTTCGGCACGCTCGACATCATCGCTGCTTTGAATTGGGTGCAGCGCAACATTAAGGCTTTCGGTGGTGATCCAGACAATGTGACCATCTTCGGTGAAAGCGCTGGCGGTCGTAATGTTTTCAGCTTACTTGCATCGCCTTTAACCGATGGTCTTTTTCATCGCGCCATCGTTCAGTCAGGGCACCTGCGAAGTCTGACCTTAGATGAGGCCCATAACGCAGGTCGGCAATATCCACAGATTGATCGCGGCTCGTGGGAGGTCGTGCAGGCACTCGGGCTGGACAATCGTCGTATCGATGCCAGCGCGCTGCGGGAGGTACCGACTAACGATCTGCTCGCAGCCTATTACGGCCTCGAAGAGGATCATATTCAGCCGGCGATTATTGCCGATGGCGTTGTAGTACCGAAGGAGGGGCTACAGTCGGCGATTCGAAATCCGGCGCTGGCCAAATCTGTGCCGGTGCTGATTGGCAGCAACCGGGATGAGACAGCGTTGTGGCATGGCTTGAATCGTTACTTTGTCGATGGTGAGTATCTGCTGACCAGATGGTTACCACCCAAGCTGTCGATTCGCGATGAGTCCCTTTATGAGTTTTGGGTCAGCGTTCGTTCACGAGCATGGAAGGCGCGAGGTGTGGACTTGCCGTTAACGTCCCTCGCCGCTGCAGGTTACGACGATCTCTACGCTTATCGATTCGATTGGGACGAGCAGGATGATCTGTGGTTGTTCCCGTTTTCGAAGATCTTCGGCGCGGCACATGCCAGCGAGATCGCCTTCATCATGGGTAAGCCATTTTATGGCTCGATTGGTGATTACATGTATCCCGATACGGAGAGTGCTCAAATCATGACACAGCGGATGATGAACGCTTGGGGACGGTTTGCGCACGAGGGTGGTCCGGGCAATGTGGGCGATCAATCGTGGCGGCCCTGGTCGCCGGGCAGTCCTGCGTTTATGGTTCTGGATGCAGGCCAGCAGTCTCCTCATGTCGAGGAGGGCGTTGAGTCCATTGATCGGCTGCTGGACGAGGTCGCGTCGACGACGCTCCTCGATGGACAACAGCGATGCATACTGGCCTGGGAGGTGGTGACAGGTGTTGGCCAGCCTGACTATGCGACCTATAACGCTTGGCGCGGTGGCGCCTGTGCTGCGGTCGACGTCCCTGCACTCAAGCGCGAGATCCGGGAACAACTCGTGGCTGAATACGGCAGCGCCGAGTTGCCTTGATGAGCACCTGCCAATGAATCCTTTTGTGATCGGTATCGCTGGCGCTTCAGGTAGTGGCAAGAGTACGCTGGCCAATGATTTGCTTGTGACCCTCAACCGAGCTGCGCCTGATCGAGCGGTGGCGCTCCCGCTGGATGCCTATTATCGGGATCTCAGTCATTTGAGTTTCGATCAGCGCGACCGCATGAACTTCGATCACCCCGATGCCCTGGAGTTGGAATTGGTCGGAGAGCACTTAAAGGCGCTACGATCTGGCCATCCGGTTGAGGTGCCGGTCTACGATTTTTCCACGCATACCCGGACCGCCGAATTTCAGCCGTTACCCACCGCCGACGTGGTCATTGTTGAGGGAATTCTGGCGCTGGCGGATCCGATGCTGACAGCGCTTTACGATTTGACGGTGTTTGTTGATGCGCCGCTAGACCTCTGTCTGGCTCGCCGGATCGTGCGTGATCAGCAGGAGCGCGGCCGAGATGAAGACAGCGTCAAAACCTTTTGGTTTGAACGTGTGCTGCCGATGTTTGAAGCCTTCGTCATGCCTGCGAAGTCGCTGGCTGACGTGACGGTTGATGGCACAGCAGCGGCATCAGAAGGCGTAGGCTTAATTCTCGGTCAGCTGAACGCGACCCGAGCGGATTAATATTTTTCCCGCTGCTTGCTGACCCAGTCGAAGTGGCGGCGGAGGGTAGGGTCTGCCAACAACGCGTCGAGCGAATGGTAATGCTGCGCCAGGGTCATCTCATCGTAGGTTTTATGGATGCCCCGATGGCACTGCCTGCAGATATGAATGCCTTTGTTCAGTGCATCACGATCGTAGTGTTTCTTGTAGCGGGCGCGCCGATGAACCTTGCGCGGTATTAGGTGGTGAAACGTGAGGCGCACCCCGCGCCCACAACAGGCGCAGAGATCGGGCGATGAAGCCATGACGCTTTACCGAAAGGTCTTGCTTGATACCGTGTCGAATGACAGCCGCGCCTGAAAGCGCGGCTGGGTCGTGTGCGACGGCTTAAAGCACAGCGTCGATGGCGGCGCGGAGCTCTGAGCTGTCAGGCCCAACGTTGCTCGAGAAACGCTCAATGATTTCACCGTTGGCGTTGACGAGATATTTGTAGAAGTTCCACTTCGGCTGCCCCTTGGCTTCCCCCAGTGCCTTGAAAACAGCATTCGCGTCGGAACCGCGAACTGGACTGGTGGCAATCATCGGGAAGCTAACCTCGTACTTCTCGTAGCAGACTTCGGCGACATCGGATTCATCATTTTCTTCCTGGAAAAAAGAATCACTGGAGAAGCCAATCACGACGAGTCCTTTGTCCTGATAGTCGCGGTAGAGCTTCTCCAAGCCTTCAAACTGCGGCGTATAACCGCAGTTACTCGCGGTATTGACAATCAGGAGCGGCTTGTCGGCGTAGGCCTCGCAGAAGTTGACCGACTCCTTGGAGTGCAGTTTTCGCATGCTGGTGTCCAAAAAATCAGGGCAGGCCGCAAAAGCCGCGTTACCGGCTGATAGTAGAACGGCGGCCAGGAGCGTGTGGATACGTGTCATGAAGATCTCCTTGAGAACGTGACGGTGTCGTTTTATCAAAATACTTGAACAGTTACGCATGAACACCGCTTTCGGATGCAGAGGCAATCTCGGTTATTGGACGATGGGCGCGAGGAAGGTCATGATCTGTTGCATCGTCCATTCCGGGTGGCACAAATAGGCGGATGCGTGACTGCCCCATCGGCCTTTGAAATTGATGCAGGGGGCATCGGCGGATACCGGGGGCGCCTCGACGTAGCGCATCTCTGGCTTGGCCTCAGCAAGCTCTCGTGCATACACCGCGCGAGTGATAGGGTCATCCGGACTCTGTAAGAACAACACCGGCAACTCGAGCTGCTCTGCCAGCGCCAGCGGTGCCGCAGAGCCAGCTTGAATGCCCTCGAACAAGACCGCGCCCCAACTCATGGGCAGGAAAAATGCACTGGGTACGCCATAAGCAATCCACCCACCGCGAGCCAAAACATCCATCGGGTTGAGCACGGCATCGGTCAATATCAGCGCGCTCGCGTGTGCCCCATCGGACAGTGCATGGATGGCAGAGGCGCCGCCCATGGAGACGCCCATCAATATCACTGGCAGACCCTCGGTGTTGTGTGCATTGAGCCAATCAAGGGCAGCGGCCACATCCCGTGATTCGCGAAGCCCTAGGCTCAGTAAGCCGGTATCGCGCGGCGCGTTCCCGTGATTACGCTGGTCGAAGGTCAGCACACTGACATTGGCGCCATGCAGGGCCTTGTAAAAGCCCAGTGAATTAAAAAAGGTGGAGTGTCGATTGGAGCCGCCGCCGTGGACCCAGAGCAGTATCGCTCGCGGTGAATCTGCCTCGATCCACCACCCGGGCAAGCGGAGCCCATCACTCTCGATAGTGACGTCCTGGTACGCCAGGTCGACGTCGCCGGGGGAGACATCGACCGGGTTATCGGGCGCGTTCAACGCCATCTTCGGAGCGACAAACACCGCGGCAGAGAGCCAGAGTAATACCAGCGTGAAGGCAATACCGGAGAGGCGACGGGTCGTCATAGTGAGAGAATCCTGCGCAACAGGCCATCCTGGTGCCGGCGTCGTTCACGCAACAGCAACAGCGATTTAATTTGCTCGTCGATCTCGTCGGCGACCTGATTCCTCAGTCGCTCAAGCTGCCGCTTGTTGAGTCGCTTGCCTTCGTATCGCGCGAGATCAATCGGCCTACCAAACCCGAAGAATGTGGTTTTGGGCTTGGGTATAGGGCTACCGAGGGCACCCGAGGGAATTGGGGGGACGAGATCACCGCGGAGGTCCGGCGGGATCAACCCCGCTTGGGTCAGCAGCGACACCAAGGGGCTACGCAGCACTTCCTCGCCCGTCAAATACTGCTCGTAGTACTCGTCGGGGCCCACGGAGGCAAACGGCATGATCGTGTAGCCCATCTCGGCGGCAATGCGAATAAAGCCAAAGCGCTCTTTCCACTGCAGTGCGTACCGCTGGTCGGGCGGTTTGATCGCTTCCCAGGTGCCTCCCGGGTATAAAAGCAGGTCGGTCTGGTTGCGCATCAACCCGCGGATGACATCTCCATAGCCACACGCTGCACCCATGCTGTGCACCAAACGCGCATATTGAGGCTGCGCAAATAGCGTCTTATCCCCCAGTGGCCGCAGAAAACGGTTGTGGTCGTACTGCAGTAGCAGGTGAAATACGCCCGCATCGAGCGCCAGCAATGAGTGGTTGGCAACGAACAGGGCCGGGCCTTTGGGTAATCGCTCAAGGCCGACGAAAGTGGGCTTGAACCAGCGTTTGACCAAGGCCGCGGCGGCGGCGACGTGGGAGCCCCGAGGCAGTCTCTGCCTGAGCACGAATTCTACGTAAGCGTCGGTATCGCTCAGTGGATTCGGGAATTGGAGGCGGTCGGCCTGCATGGATGAATATCGTCTTGTCTGAGGATGACGCGCACGAGACTAGCAGATAACGCCGCACTTTCGGTGGCTGAGGTAACGCTTACCGATAGGAAACCGCCCATTTTCATACTCACAGGTCGGTCCCTACGGCCAACAATACAACCAATTGGCTTGATTTAACGTAAGGAGCAGCATGCTACAAACACCCACCACGAAGCACTGGTTAATGCTTGCCTATTTGGTGGCATTTTGGGGATTCGCGTTTTATCTGATTGCGGTCGCCGTTGAGGTGTTCGTGCCGGTGGCACTGGTTTGGGTGCGGCTTTCCCTCGGGGCGGCTGTGTTGCTGGGTGTGCTCTTCTGGCGCGGCGGCAAGTTACCCAGAGGCTGGCTATGGTGGCGGCGGATGGTTGTTTTGGCGGTGACCGGAAACCTGCTGCCTTTCACGCTGATCAGCTGGGCCGAGCAGTCGGTACCGAGTAGCGAAGTGGGGCTGTTGATGGCACTGATGCCGATTACGACGCTACTGCTGGCGCATCGGCTTCTTGAGCATGAGCGGTTGACCCCCATGCGGCTGATTGGCGTCGTGTTGGGCTTTGCAGGGGTTGCACTATTGATGGGGCGGTCATTCATCGATGTGACCAGTGCAGAGCGAATACCCGGACAGCTCGCCGCTGTAGGGGCGACACTTTGTTACGCCTTCAACGGTGTTTACGCCAAACGGCTGCCTGCTTTCGACACGGTGAGTATCGCGGCCGGTTCGCTGCTTGCAGGTGCCGTACTGTTTGCTTTGCCCGCTCTCTGGCTGCAACCCGTATGGCCGTTGGCGGGGCATGGCAACGCTTTGTGGGCGATGCTGGTGCTGGGTGTGATGGCGACGGGTGTTGCTACTTGGATTTACTTCGCTGTGGTCACTGACTGCGGCCCCGGGTTCCTTTCCACGATTAACTATCTGATTCCCGCTGTCGCCTTTCTTGCCGGCGTCGTCTTGCTCGGTGAGCCTGCAGGCATTGTGCAGTTGTCAGCGTTGTGCATGATCCTCACGGGCGTTTGGCTGATTCAGCATCGTCGTCGAGCTGCAGTCGTGGCTGAGACGAATGTCTAGCGCCCGCCGGGAAGATCAAAACGACGCCGTAGAAAACGCGCGACACCATCTTCGTCGTGATGGCCGATGACCTCGCTCGCCGAAGCCTTCACTTCGTGCTGGGCATTCTCAGGCGCGTAGGCTTCGTCGGCGCAGGCGAACATGCTGAGGTCATTCTCGCCGTCGCCGAAAACAATCACCGATTCAGGCTCAAGAATGCCGCGTAACACATTGATTGCATTGCCTTTGCTGCCTTGGCTGTGATGGATGTCAATCCAGTGCAATGACTGCTTCTGGATCGCCGAGCCGACATAGGAAATCAGATGGGGCTCATTGGCAATGCTATCGACAATTGCGCGCACGGCGGGTTCGGGGCCCATCGCGCTGACGTTGATGACATGCGCCTCGTCGGGCATTTGGGATAAGGGTAACAGCGGCAGTTCACGTTCGGATTCAAACAGCAACGCAAGCTGCCGATCGCTATCACGCGCCAACGGCGGATGATAAACGGCGTGATGTCCATCGCCTTCCAAAGTGAAAACGAAAGGGCAGATGTCGTGGATCGAGAACGAAGCGAGCACGTGCCACACTTCCTGGGGTGTCAGCAGGTGCTGGTGGCTATAGGCCTGCGTGGACGGACTCCAGATCACGGTGCCGTTCTTGATGATCTGCGGCAGGGCAAACTCATGCCCTTTGAGGGGTGCGTGCGCCGCCTGCAGCGTACGGCCCGTCGCGATGGTGTAGGCGATATTGCGATCGCGCATCAACCGCAGGGTATCGGCGGTGTAATCAGAAATCTTTGAATCAGCACCGAGCAGGGTGCCGTCCATGTCAAATACAACGAGCATGTGCTGTGTCCGTCAGTTTTTGGCCGTCGCCATCGCCGCATTGAGGGCATAGTCGACGTGTAGTCGGGTGGTGTCGAGAATGGGCACGGGGCGCTCGGATTCAGGTATCAATAAACCCAACTCGGTACAGCCTAGCAGCACGGCTTCGGCACCGTTCTCCACAAGTTGTCCAATGATAGCTTGAATGACCGTTCGAGACTTGGCTTCGACGCGACCCTGACAAAGCTCTTCGAAGATAATCTGATGAACGAGGTCTTGCTGAGCGGGTTCTGGCGTGTAGACATCGAGGCCATAGTGCTGGGTCAAATAGTCTCGGTAGAACGCCTCCTGCATCGTAAATCGGGTGCCGAGCAGGCCGACGCTACGACAGCCCCGGTCAACAACAGCCGTGCCACTGGCATCGCCAATATGGAGCAGCGGTAGTGGCGTATTCGCCGCTACCTCCGGCGCAACTTTATGCATGGTGTTGGTACAGATCATCAGTAATTCGGCTCCGGCGTTGGCTAACTGCTCTGCTGCTTGCTGAAGCCGCAATGCCAAATCTCCCCAGTTGCCGCGCTGTTGCGCCGCAGCAATGGGTGCAAAATCGACGCTGATGAGCACCAGATCTGCTGAATGTAGGCCACCTTGCCGAGCCCTGACGCCCTCATTGAGGCCGCGGTAGTACACCTGCGTGCTCTCCCAGCTCATACCGCCGATCAGTCCCAGGCGTTTCATGATGATGGCTCCCGCTGCTCAATTATTGGCCTATGATGTACCACTTACTCAACGTCGTCATTGATGGAGTTACTTGATGTCACGACAACCGACCCTGAAGCAGCTCAAATACCTTTGCGCGGTCGCCGAGCATCAGCATTTCGGCCACGCTGCCAAAGCTTGCCATGTCAGCCAGAGTACGCTGAGCGCTGGGGTGGTCGAGCTCGAGGAAACCTTGGGTGCAACTTTGGTCGAACGTAACCATCGCAACGTGTTGTTGACCACGCTGGGCATCGAAGTTGTTGCCCGGGCCACCAGTATTCTGGTGTCAGTTGACGAGCTGGTGTCGGTGTGTGAGGCGGCGGGTAAGCCGTTCCACGGCAAGATGCGTATGGGGGTGATTCCTACTATCGCACCCTTCCTCTTGCCTGGCCTGCTCACGCGACTCCGTGAGGAGCACCCGGAGTTTATGCTCTACATCCGGGAGGACTTGAGCGAGCACCTGGTGCACGCATTGCAGGCCGGGGAGCTCGATGTCCTGCTTCTCGCGCTACCTTTTGCTGCCGATAACGTTGACGTTATGCCACTCATGAATGACCCATTCTATCTGGCCAGTCGCCCCGACCACCCTTTGGCCAAGCGTCCACATCTCAAGACCCGCGATCTCGACGGCGAGGATGTGTTGCTGCTGGAGGATGGCCACTGCCTTCGAGATCATGCGCTCGAGGCCTGTCGCTTGCGTGAGAGCCAAATTTCAGTGCCTTACCAGGCGACCAGCTTATCAACCATCGTGCAGATGGTGGCCAACGGTATCGGTGTGACACTGCTGCCGAAGATGGCAATCGATACGGGCATTACATCAGGCACCGATTTGGTCGTGAGGCCCTTCGAGCAGGCTGACGTGCAGCGAAATATTGGCTTGATGTGGCGAAAGAAAACTCCCCGGCAGCACGAATTCCGGCTGCTCGGGGAGTTCATGCAGGGCTGTCAGAAGACGTAGGTGAGTCCCAAGCCATAGGTGCGTGGTTCAAGCAGGAACTGGTTGGTTCCCAATCCCGAGCTGGGGTCGATGCGGTACTGCCCGGTCACAAAATCGTCATTGGCCAGGTTGCGTCCCCACAACTCAACAAACCAGCGGTTGTCAGCAGCCGTGTAGCGCAGGGACGAATTCCACACATCCCATTCCTCAACCGTATCGACGACGCCGTTGAATACCCGCGAGTAGAACTCATCTTGCCAGTAGTAGTTGAGCTGGGCGGAGAATTCCGCGCCGCTATTTAATGGCAGGGTGTATCGCGCGCCGATGTTGGCTGAAAACTCGGGCGAGCCCGGAATTTGATTGCCAGTCAAATCAATGGGGATACCGTCACACCCGGGCAAGCCGCCGGCTTGTGGAATGGGCACGGGATTGGGGCAGTCCGCGCCAAAGTAGACGTTGGCATTGCCAAG
>JAZBOZ010000244.1:0-6759 GCA_036351405.1 Halieaceae bacterium | reverse complement strand
TTGCCGTAGCGCTTGAGCGCGTGGGCGAGCGTTACGAGCACGCGAGAGCCCGTGGAGCCAATCGGGTGTCCCTGCGCGCAAGCGCCGCCGTGAACATTGACGGTTTCGGGATCCAGATCAAAGGCGCGGCTGGCGAGCATGGTCACCATAGCGAAGGCCTCATTGATCTCCCACAAATCGACATCACTGGCCTGCCAGCCGCTGCGCTCCAGTACGCGCTCGATGGCGCCGATAGGGGCAATCGTGAATTCCTCCGGTGCACGGCTGAATCGCGCGTGAGCCACAACCTTGGCCATAGGCGTCAGTTGGTGCGCTTCAACAGCGCTGCCACTGGCGAGGAGCAGGGCGCTGGCGCCATCCGAAATAGAGCTCGAATTGGCGGCTGTGATAGTGCCGTCTTTGGCGAAAGCCGGTCGCAAGTTGGGAATTTTTTCGATTGCCGCCTTGTGAGGCTGTTCATCATCGGTGACGACATGCTCGCCCTTGCGCGTCGTTACAGTGACAGGCGCAATCTCTTCAGTGAGCAGTCCTTCGTCGATGGCGCGCTTGGCGCGGGTGAGGCTCTGCACCGCGAAAGCATCCATGTCTTCGCGAGTGAGGCCATGCTCATCGGCGGTTTTCTGGGCGAAGGTGCCCATGGCGCCGCCGGTGTAGGCGTCTTCGAGGCCATCCAGAAACATATGATCAAAAATTTGCGTATGGCCGAGGCGCTTGCCCTTGCGACCCGTGGGCAGAATCTGTGGCGCGTTGGTCATGCTCTCCATGCCGCCGGCGATCACCAGGCTGTTGTTGCCGGCGCGGATGCTGTCGATACCGAAGATCGCTGCCTGCATACCGCTGCCACAGGCTTTGTTCACCGTGACGGCGCCGGTTGAGGTGGGGATACCTGCACCAATCATCGACTGGCGGGCGGGGCATTGCTTGAGGCCGGCAGGCAGCACGCAGCCCATGAACGTTTCATCAATTTTTGCGGGATCAATACCACTCTTTTCCAGAGTAGCCTTGATCGCAACCGCACCCAGTTCGGGCGCTGTGACGTCTGCGAGGTCGCCCAACAGGCCTCCCATGGGGGTGCGGGCTCCGGATACGAGATAGACGTCTTCGCTCATGGGTTTCTCCAGTATGCAAACTTGATTGGGTGGGGCGCGCATTTAGCCACAGACGGCACTGAGCCTCAATCTGGCGGGAGATCTCGGGCAAAGGCTTTGCCACGGACCGCGGTGCGGTATTGGCGAGGTGTCACCCCGAATTGTTGCTTAAAGGTGCGGCTGAAGTGGGAGGGGTTAGCGATACCCACGGTGGCTGCGATATCGACGATAGCGAGGTTGGTGCTGCGCAATAAGTTGCGTGCTTCCTGAAGCCTGAGCTGGCTGAGGTAAGCGCCGACACTGGTACCTGTGGCTGCCTTAAAGCGGCGCGCCAGCGTGCGCTCAGTAAATCCGTGGCGCCGCGCCAAGTCGGTCAGCGACAGCGGCTCCCCGATACGTGCGGCGATATCGATCTGCACGTCGACGATTTGTTCATCCCGGTGCGTATCTGCGTGGCTGGGCAGTTCGCTGGGTGCAAATCGCTGGCGAATCTCCGGAGAGAATTGATGCTCGATGCGCTGCGCAACGCCTGAGGAGAACAGCTCGCCGATGAGGTACACCATTAAGTCAGCGATCGAATTAACGCTGCCAACGCAGTAGATGTTGTCGCTGCGAGTGATCAGTAGATCTCGACGCAATTTGACCGCTGGGTATCGGGTAGCGAACTCATCCATCCAGTGCCAATGGGTGGTTGCAACGCGGCCATCGAGCACGCCGCTGGCGGCGAGTAAGAAAGACCCCGAAGCCACGCTCGCGATCAGGCAGCCCCTCGCGACCTGCTCGGCGATAAACGCCAGTTGGCCCGCGTGGTTTTTCAGAATGCGCCGCGGATGGCGCCAGATAGCGGGAATGACCAGAAAATCCAGGGGTTCATCGGCCGTCCAGCGGCGGGTCTGCAATGTGAGGCCACTGCCAGTGGTGACTGGCCCGTCGGCATCGCTGAGTAAGTCGAAGCCAACACCCAAGCCGCTTCGACCAGAGGCTTCGCTGGCGGCCGAAAGTATCTCCATAGGTAACGTCACCGATGAAGCGAGCATCTGATCATGTACCAGCGCTGCTGCGCGCAACTCTGGCCGCGCTGTCTTATTTCGCATATTTAATGACTATATCTGCATATTGGTGTCGCGGCTCGACAGTACACTGGTCAACTGATGAGCGCGACTGTTTCGGCTGGCGTGTCCCGGCCGCTCATCGCATTCACTGGACCAAGGCACAGGCGAAGCGCCAAAAAAAAGGAAATAGGACATGTTGGGTTTACCCGTCATCGTGGCCGCTGGAGGTATCAACAGCGCCGGTCGAACCAGTGGCAACTACGCGCTGAAGCGAATGCTGATCGATGCGCTGCCCGTGGCGGATAGGGAGTCGACCTTCGCAGCGCTCGGTGCAATGACTGGAGAAACCGATGCTGAGCGACTCACAGCGCAGACTTTGGTGCGCCGAATCGAGTCACGTTACTTTGATATTGATGCCGTCCGCTGGAATCGTCGGGTAACGCTCAGCGATCAACACGGACCGGTCACGTTTGAGACCTCCATGCACACCGGTGCGGATGCCTTTCCCAAGGACTGGAAGGTCGAGGAGATCCCGGGGCGCAAACTGCGAATAACCGTAGCGGCGGCGCCTGATGTGCTGTTTCCGAGTACCCGTCGTTTTGAGGTCGGCAGCGCAGGCCAGTTGCCCACAGGATTTGAGCCGGGCGATTTGTACCCGTCACGCAACCATCCCCGCGGTCTGCAAATGACGGTGTATGCCGCCTCTGATGCACTGGCTGACCTCGGGATCGATTGGGACGCCGTCTGTTCGCGGGTATCGCCTGATGCCATTTCGGTCTACGCCTCTTCCTCGATGGGACAGCTGGATGACGATGGCAGTGGCGGCATGCTGCGTTCCCGGGCCGACGGCCGTCGCGTGACTTCCAAGCAGTGCGCCTTGGGTTTTGCCGAGATGCCGGGAGACTTTATCAATGCCTACGTGCTCGGGGCTTTGGGCAGCACCGGGCCTGCGCTTGGTGCCTGTGCGACATTCCTCTACAACCTTCGCCTTGCGGTGCAGGACATCCGGTCGGGACGGGCCCGAGTCGCGGTAGTTGCGGCGGCCGAGGCGCCGATCAACCCTCAGGTCATGGACGGCTACAACGCCATGGGTGCGCTCGCGACCGCAGCGGGGCTGCGACAGCTTGATGGCATCGACCCCAATGTGGAGCCCGATTGGCGACGAGCGTGTCGGCCGTTTGGGGACAATTGTGGGTTTACCATCGCTGAATCAGCGCAGGTGGTTGTGCTGTTCGATGACGCGTTAGCACTGGAGTTGGGAGCACCTATCCGCGGCGCCGTCCCTGATGTGTTTGTGCACGCTGATGGCGCCAAGAAATCGATCAGCAGCCCCGGCGCGGGTAATTATCTGACCTTTGCCAGAGCAATGGCTTCGCTCCGGGCCATTTTAGGTGATCAGGGTTTGAAGACCGGCGGGTTGGTTCAGGCACACGGCACTGGTACCCCCCAGAATCGTGTGACGGAATCGCAGATTATGAGCCGCATTGCTACGGCCTTTGGGCTCGATGCGTTGCCGGTTGCGGCGATCAAGAGTTATGTCGGTCATTCGCTCGGCGCTGCCGCGGGAGACCAACTCAGCGCAACGCTGGGCATTTGGGAGCAGGGCATGGTGCCGGGCATCGGCACCGTCGCCGCACTCGCAGACGATGTCGCCACTCAAGGCCTCGATTTTGTCTGCGCCCATCGCCCCTTCAGCGACGGTCGTTATGCGCTGATTAACAGCAAGGGATTTGGCGGTAACAACGCGACTGCTGCCGTGCTGAGCCCCACGGTGACGCAGCAGCTGTTGTCCAAGCACCATGGCGCTGCTGCGATGCAAAATTATGGCAAGCAGGCTGAACAGGTGGCGCGGCAAAGAACTGAAGTTGAATCTGCGCGGCTGGCTGGAAGCTGGTCTCCTACCTACCGATTCAATGAAGGCGTGTTGGCCGATGAGGATATTGCCATCACCGCGGACAGGGTAGAGCTCAACGGCACTGCCGTGGCGTTGAAGAGTGATATTCCGGAAGGCTGGCGCCTCAATTAATCGCGGCCTCACCGCGTGGCTGTTAAAATCCAGCGACTAGACACGCGATAGCCGTGTCACGCCCGAACCTCGGAGTTGGCTCTGCCTGGCCGCTACGATGTGAATACACCCTGACCTCAAACGAGAGCCTTCATGAACGCGATTGATCTCCTGCGCACCCGAACTTCACATGCCAGATTAACCGAGCCTGGCCCGAGTGACGTTGAACTCAAACAAATTCTTGAGGCAGGGCTTCGCGCCCCCGACTACGGACATTTGCGACCCTGGGAGTTTGTGGTGGTGTCCGGAGAGCGCAGGCAGGCGCTCGGTGACATTTTTGCCGAGAGCCAGATCCTCAAGGGCTGTGAGGATGAGGCCGTGTTGAAAAAAGCGCGCAACGCGCTGCTGCGGGCTCCTGTCGTTATCGCAGGGGTGTTGCGTGCCAAGGACAGCGATAAAGTCTCTCGCACCGAGCAGGCAGCGGCCGTCGCTTGTGCGTTATACGGTATGTCACTCGCCAGCAATGCGTTGGGGTTTGGTGCGGTTTGGCGCACAGGGCCTTATTCTACCGATCCCCATGTGCTCAGTGCCCTGGGTGCTGCGCCGGGTGATGAGGTGATCGGTTACTTGTATGTCGGTACCAAAGAGGGCCCCACCAAGGTGATTCCCGACACCCCGGTTGACGACTACGTCCGCTACTACTGAGCTATTCCGCGATAACCCGTCTTGAGGCGAGAGACCATGCAGATCCCTGATTTCCAATTATTGACCGTTGAATTTGAGCAACGTGTGCTCACCGTCACCCTCAACCGTCCCGAGAAGCTCAACGCCCTCAATGAGCCCATGTGGCAGGAATTCCGTCAGGTTTTTGAGTGGGCGGATCAGCAGAGCGAGATTCGTGCGGTCATCCTCGCGGGCAACGGGAAGCATTTTTGTGCCGGCATTGATCTCGAGATGCTGCAGGGCATGCATAAAGAGAGCGACGATCCTGCGCGCAATGCCGAATCAATGCGGCGTCACATTTTGTGGCTGCAGGAGTGTTTCACGGTGATCGAGCAGTGCCGCGTGCCAGTGATCGCTGCGATACACGCGGGTTGTATTGGCGGCGGCGTCGATATGGTGACTGCCGCCGATCTGCGGTATGCCACCGAGGACGCTGTTTTCTGCGTGAAGGAGGTCGATGTTGGTCTGGTGGCTGATGTGGGTACTTTGCAGCGTTTGCCGCGTCTGGTGCCCGAAGGTGTGGCGCGCGAATGGGCGATGACTGCGCGCAATGTGTCTGCCGAAGAGGCGCTGCGTTATGGCCTTGTCAGCCGTTTGTTCCCGGACAGGGAGTCCCTGCTTGCCGGTGTTCGAGAGGTTGCGTTGGGGCTCGCTGGCAAATCCCCCATCGCGATGCGGGCGACCAAGACGGTGATGAACTATAGCCGTGAGCACTCGATCGAGGAGGGCCTCAATTTTGTCGCCACTTGGAACGCGGGCATTATGAGCCGGCAGGACATTATTGAGAGTGTCACCGCCACGATGGAGAAGCGGGCGCCTCAGTTCGAGGACTGACAACCGGCCGGGTTATTAGCTCCCGCGCCGCCATGGTGGAGTTAGGCGGCGCAGGCGCTTGGGTGATTATTTTTCGTCGGGGTTGTTGCCCGGCCAGTTTTCCATCGGTATGAACGGGTGCAGGGCAATCGCAATGCCCTCATCGATGAAGTTTTCGTTTTCCAAAATATCCCGCCGGCGTACAAAGTCGAGGCCAGATCGCGTGTCGACCGCGTCGGTCATATCCATACCGCCTGCGCCATCAAACACCTTGACCAGATCACGGTTGAAGATAGCGATACGGATGGTCGCTGCAGCGGCAGGACGGGCCCAGTCGAATTCTGCAGTGACGCCCTGACCAGGGCCCTCCAGCGAGGGCTTGCGGGTTACCCCGTCCCAGCGTGCGACACGCGTCATGCCGCTGGTGAATACCACGTCTTTTTCCAGCAAGTCGGTAAATACGAAGCCATCGACATTTGTTTGTTCAAGCATTTGTTGCTTCACCGTCTGCATGATTTGGATGAAGCTGTTGGTGTTGACGCGCCCGGTAGTGGGGTCGATGGGGTTGCCGTAGGTCAGAATCGCGTTGTTCCAGCGCTGGCTGAACTCTCTCGATGGCATGATCTTGTAACCGGCATTCTGCAATGCGTCGGCCACTCTGGCGTCGACTCGCGCCTCTTCCTTCTGCAGATACTTGCGTGAGGGAGAGCCCAGATTAACGCTGGTAATCACCAGGGTTTTCATGTCCGACGATGCAAGCGCCTCTGGGTCGAGCGTGTTGCGCGGCGTTGTGGGGTTGTAGCCGCCCCCGGTATTGGCGGCGCAGGCGCTCAACAGTGCGGCAAACCCGAGCAGGGCGAATAAATGGCTGGTTTTTTGAGGTAGGCGTGGACGAACAGCTCCAAGCATGGCAAAACTTCCCTTATTGATGACGCTCGCATGCTAACAAAAGGAGGCAAGGACATGGGCACTTCACTGCACGATAGTGTGGTGGGCGAAGGACCGGATGTGGTCTTACTGCATGGGTTGTTCGCACAGGGTAGTAATCTCGGCATGATCGCTCGAGGGCTGCAGGAGG
>JAZBOZ010000243.1:0-2099 GCA_036351405.1 Halieaceae bacterium | reverse complement strand
GCTGAGGTGCCAATGAGCACAGATATCCATCAGTACCGAATCCTGATTCTGGACTTCGGTTCGCAGTACACACAGTTAATTGCCCGTCGTGTACGGGAAATTGGCGTCTACAGCGAAATTTATCCCTGGGACGTGGATGCCGACGCCATCCGCGCGTTCGGCGCAACCGGCATCATCCTCTCGGGTGGGCCCGAGTCGGTGACTGCGCCTGACTCGCCTCGTGCTGCTGATGTCGTGTTTGAGCTGGATGTCCCTGTGCTAGGCATCTGCTACGGCATGCAAACTATGGCCGTGCAAATGGGCGGTGCGGTTCAGGGCGCTGACACCAGCGAATTTGGGTATGCGCAAATTCGCCGTACTCAGGATGGCGGCCTGCTGCACGACATCGTGGACCACGTGGACGAGCAGGGTCGGTCGTTATTAGATGTGTGGATGTCTCACGGTGACAAGGTGAGCGCCTTACCTGATGGCTTCGTATGCACGGCAGAAACCGACAGCTGTCCGATCGCGGCGATGGCCCATGAAAGCCGGCCTTGGTTCGGTATCCAGTTTCACCCTGAAGTGACCCATACCGTTCAAGGTAAGCGCATCGTCGAGCACTTTGTGCTCGAGATCTGCGGTTGCGAGGCGCTGTGGACACCAGCGCAAATCGTTGAGGATGCGATCGAGCGCGTGCGCGCGCAGGTTGGCACGGACAAAGTGCTGCTGGGGCTTTCCGGCGGCGTTGATTCTTCTGTGGTGGCGGCATTGCTGCATCGCGCGATTGGCGATCAGTTAACCTGCGTTTTCGTAGACAACGGCTTGCTTCGCCTGAACGAGGGCGATCAGGTGATGGAGATGTTTGCCCGGAATATGGGCGTGAAGGTTATTCGCGCCGATGCCGAAGAACGCTTCCTCTCCAAGTTGGAAGGGGTGGCTGACCCGGAAGCCAAGCGCAAAATCATTGGCAACACCTTTATCGAGGTGTTCGATGAAGAAGCCGCCAAGATCAAGGATGTGAGTTGGTTGGCGCAGGGTACGATTTATCCCGATGTCATCGAGTCGGCCGGTGCCAAGACTGGCAAGGCCCACGTCATCAAGTCGCACCACAACGTGGGCGGTCTGCCCGAGGACATGAAGCTCAAGCTGGTAGAGCCGCTCCGGGAGCTGTTCAAGGATGAGGTCCGACAGATTGGTCTCGAGCTGGGACTGCCCCGGGATATGGTGTTCCGCCACCCGTTCCCAGGTCCTGGTCTGGGTGTGCGTATTCTCGGCGAGGTCAAAAAAGAGTACGCCGACTTGTTGCGTCGCGCGGATGCAATCTTCATCCAAGAGCTGCGCGCAAGCGGTTGGTATGACAAAACCAGCCAGGCGTTCGTCGTGTTCCTGCCGGTGAAGTCGGTGGGTGTTGTGGGTGATGGCCGGCGTTACGAGTACGTGGTGTCACTGCGTGCGGTGGAGACCATCGACTTTATGACGGCGCGTTGGGCGCACCTGCCTTACGAGCTCCTCGAGCGCGTATCGAATCGGATCATTAATGAGATCTCCGGGATCTCGCGGGTTGCATACGACGTGTCGTCGAAGCCGCCAGCGACGATTGAGTGGGAGTAATCAGCCTGGCGTGGACAATCGGCTCGGCTAACAGCCAAGGCTAATAAATAGGGCGTAGCCAACACACCTATGCGGTGTATCATCGCGCTTCAACGCTTCAAAAATTGGGAATCTTTCACGATGAAACGCCAACTGCAGTTCCTGCTTTTACTTCCTTTGATCGCTCTCCTCGGTGCCTGCTCCACCACAGGCGACCGCGGGCTCTCGCCCTCCTGTGTGATCGGTGTCACTGGCACCAGTGCTATCGTCGGTGGCTTTACCGCGGCGGCAACAGGCGGTGGTGCAGGGCTCGGCCTTGTGGCTTCAGCTTTTGTTTGCCAGGAAGGTGGTGAACCCGAGCCGGTACCTGAGCCAAAGGCCGCGCCAGCGCCCGTCGATAGCGATGGCGATGGCGTAGAAGACGGCACTGATCGCTGTCCCAACACGCCCAGCGGTGTCAGCGTCGATCAGTTCGGCTGTGCAATGGATAGCGACAATGATGGTGTCGCCGACTACCTTGACCAATGTGC
>JAZBOZ010000242.1:0-16492 GCA_036351405.1 Halieaceae bacterium | reverse complement strand
CTTCGAGGTGCTGTACAACTCGCAGGAGACCGACCAGTTCGGCCAGGAAGGCCAACTGTTCCCGTTTGTACCGGCCAACAACCCGTACAACCTGTGTAACCCGAACCAGCCCAACGGCATTGATTGTGGCCTCGCCATTGACGAGTACCTAGACAACCCGAACATTCAGCAACAGTGGATTAATTATTACGGAGCCACTGCGGCGCAATTCCGAGACTTAGGGGTTGCAAATGTTTTCCCGGGAGCTATTGGCCCCGTTCAAACCCGCCCAGTAGTTTCAGTACGCGGGGACCGCAACAACTTCGCAGTTGACCTTGAGCAGATCCGCGCCGTGGTTGGTTTCCGTCCCGACCTGCCGATGATCAACTTCGGTGACGTGACCAACTGGTCAGCTGAAGCCTACGTGAGCTACTCGCGTTCAGACGGTGAATCCGTACGTCGCGGTGTCCGTGAAGATCGTATCGACTTGGCCCTTGGCGCCTACTCGACCACTAACACGCCTTGTGAGAACGACGTGGGTGCGGACCTCCGCGCCGATGCTGTTGCCGGCTGTGTACCGGTCAATATGTACGCGCCCTCGCTGTATGACGTTTCCAACGGTGCAGGTGACTTCGCGACCCAGGCCGAGCGTGACTACCTGTTCGACGACCGCATCATGGACACCGCTTACGAGCAGATCGTGGTCAACGCGTTTGCCACGGGTGACCTGATGCAACTGCCCGCGGGCACCATGTCGGGTGCATTTGGTCTGGAATATCGTTACGACGATCTCGACTCCACGCCCAATGCGGTAGCCGGTGATGGCTTGCTGTGGGGCTTCTTCTCGGAGCTCGGTGGTGTGGGTGACCGTACAACCAAGGAAGTGTTTGCCGAGGTGGATATCCCGCTGCTCGCGAACTTGCCGCTGGCCACTGAGCTGACCATGAACCTGTCTGCGCGTTTCACCGACGACGAGTTCTACGGTAACAACACGACCGAGTCTGCGAAGATCGGCTGGCGTCCGACCGAGGAAATGCTGATCCGTGCAACCTGGGGTACGGCGTTCCGTGCACCGAACCTGCGCGAACTGTTCCTCGGCGGCTCTACCGGCTTTACCAACGTATCTGACCCCTGCTACATCCCTGAAGCAGCGATCGATGCGCTCACGGGCGGCTACAACCCCGAGAACGACCAGCGCGAACCGCAGGTCTTCGGTAACTGTGCGGCGCAAGGCGTTGACGCAACGTTGGCGAACAACGACGGCTTCAACACCTTCTCGGTAGAAGTGGCACAGGGCGGCAGCCTTGAGCTCGATCCTGAAGAATCAGAGTCTTGGACACTGGGCTTCGCTTACGAGCAGCCGTTCTTCAACGACTTTGACCTGCGCTTTGGTATGACCTACTACGAGATTGAGGTCACCAACACGGTGATTGCACCGTCTGCGGGCTTCATCGTCGCTGACTGTCTGTTGGACGAGTCAGGTAACGGTCAATCGGCGTTCTGTAGCCGTATCACCCGTGACCTGAGCGATCCGACCGACCCACGCATCACCAACATCGGTCTTGGCTTCATTAACCGTGACCAGGAAGTAGCCCGCGGTATCGACTACAACCTGACCTTTGAAGACCAGTTCAGCATCGGCAAGACGCCGGTCGACTTTGGTTTCGACATCACTGCCAACCGCACCCTCGAGCGTTCTACGCTGTTCACTAACGCGGATGGCTCGGTCGACCAGGAAGACTTCACCGGTGAGTTCGGCTTCCCCGACTACAACGTGATCCTCACCGCACGCTTCGAGTGGGATCGCTGGGGTGCCACGTGGCAGACGCAGTACCTGAGCAGCGTCGAGCAGGACATCGACGAGGTCGATCCCTTCGACAACGTGGCCGGTGCTTCTGACACTTGTGGTCTGAACGGTGAAGCAACGCTCTGCCGTGACGTAGGTTTTGCGGATTCATGGCAGGTCAGCACCGCATCGGTTCGTTACAACGCAGACAACTGGATCCTGTCAGCAGGTGTCCGAAATGTCTTCAACGAACAGCCGCCGAAAGTCGATGGCAGCGAAGTGTTGTCGATCAACAACCTGCCGATTGGTGTGGGTTACTTCCAGGGATTGGTTGGACGTAACTTCTTTATCAACGCCAGCTACAGCTTCGGTGGCACCGGTAGCTGATCGGTTAAGCTGATACAGGCGCGCCTTCTCTCTGAGAGGCGCGCCTTTTTTACGTTCGTAACACCACACAGAACCACAGAGGTCACTGCACCATGAAGATGCTCCGCGTTTTGTCGCTGCTGCTCATTGCGATGACAGCTCCCGCACTCGCCGACCCATACCCGCTGGATTACTGGGCGCGCCGCAGCGCGATATCGAATGTCTCTGTTTCACCGGATGGCAAGCGACTGGGTCTGCTCAAGATTCCCGCCCGTGGCGAGAATCCGATTATCGAGGTGTACAACACCGACGATTTGTCCAAGGAACCCTTCCGGGTGAACGCCAACCCGATGGAAATTACCAGCTTCCAGTGGGTCGACGATGCCAATATCGTGATGAACGTGCGCCAGGCCGTGCGTGATCAAATTGAGGGTTACAACCAAGGCGTATACGAGTACCGCATCGCACTGATCGATATCGAGAAAGAAAGACTGCGCCGCATCGACGAGAACGCGCCCTCGATCGTCAGCGTGCTGCCCAATAAGCCTGGCAAGATCCTGATCTCATTTCAGGAAGGCGGTGCCGATGGTGCAGGCGCCAAGCTGGATAAAGTTTTCCGTCCCCGCGCTTACTGGGAGCTCGATCTCGATCGTGGCAGCAAGAAACTGCTGGTCCGCGGCAAGATCAGCCTCGGCAACATCGACTTTGACGAAGATGGCAACCCCATCACGGCGCGCGGCTTTGACATCGCCAGCGGTGAATTCATCTGGTACTGGCGCAAACCCGGCGAGAGCGACTGGACCGAGATGTATCGCTGGAGCGAAGAGTCCGAGGAAAGCTACACGTTATACGGACCAGATCCGGAGAAACCCGGTCACTTCCTCGTCGCGGCCAACAATGGCGACGATAAGATCGGCCTGTGGTCTTTCGACGCAGAAAATAAGCGGTTCGACGAACTGGTTTACCGTCGTAACGACGTCGACATCTCCAGCGTTCGCAACCACAGCAACCGTTGGGCTCATCCTGACGAGGCGGCAGGCGTGGTATGGGTCAAAGACAAGGTCCACGTCGAGTGGTTCAACCCTGAAGAAGGCGCACTGATGCAGCAGTTGGAGCAGATCATCCCCAACGCGCACTACGTTAGCATCACCAGCCGCTCACGAGACGGCAATACCCTCGCCGTGCGGAATCTGGGCCCTCGTGACCCCGGAACTTACTACCTGATCCACCAGGGCAAGATGCAGGTGATCGGTGGCAACAAGCCTTACCTCGAAGCCGAGCAACTCGCGGACGTTGAGTACATTACCTATCCCGCACGCGATGGCCGCGAAATTCCCGCCTACCTGACCATTCCCAACGGCGAGCCACCCTTCCCGCTGGTCGTGCTGCCCCACGGTGGTCCATTCGTGTCAGAAGTCATTCTGTATGACGAGTGGTCACAGATGCTGGCCAACAACGGCTACCTGGTCGTTCAGCCCCAGTATCGCGGATCACAAGGTCATGGGCTCGAGCACTACATGAGCGCCTTTGAGAACAACAGTCAGGGCGGCTACAAAATGCAAGACGACAAGGACGATGCCATCGACTACCTCGTCAAGCGTGGACTCACCACCAAAGACAACGTGGCGATGTTTGGCTGGTCCTATGGTGGCTATGCCGCACTGGTCGCGGCGGGTCGTACTCCGCAGCCTTATCAGTGCGTGGTCGCTGGTGCGGCGGTTGGTGACCCTCAGGTACAAATGAACTTCTTCAGCCGTCGAACTCGCGGCTTTACCAAGAACGTGTTTGTGCCGTTCTGGGAGAATGCACTGTCACCGGTGAAGCGCTACGAAGACGTCAACGTGCCAGTCCTGCTGATTCATGGCGACGTGGACCAACGGGTACCGCTGCAGTCGATCAATGAGTACCGGGATAACCTTGAAGAGTCGGGCAAGGACTTTAAGTGGGTACTACTTGAGGGTGCTGATCACTTCAGCAATACCCTCTTCTATGACCACAAGCTCACCATTTACAGTGAGATTCTGTCCTTCCTCAATGGTAAATGCGGCCTCAAGGGCGGCACTAACTATCAAACCGCATCACGGTGAGATAAAAACAATTACCATTTTCAAACACGGAAGCCGCCAAAGCGCTTAAAATCAGAAGTCCTGCGGTAACTTGGACTTTTTCATGGCGGCTTCCCGTGCCCCTTCGGCCGTAACCCTCAGCACAGTCATGGGTTACGTGCGTCAAATTCTCGGTCCAGAGAAAAGCTACTATGGCTTGGCTCTGACCTATGGCATTTTGATCAGTCTACTTTCTGTGGCAACACCGGTTGCCGTGCAGACACTGATCAACAATGTGATCTCGAGCGGTCTATTAACACCGCTTGTCGTGCTGACGATCGCTCTACTCGCTCTGCTTTTGCTATCGGTCGCCCTGCGCGCGATGCGCATGCACCTCGTGGACGTGTTCAAGAGAAAGTTTTACGCCCGCATGGTGGCCGAGATTGCGGTGCGCACGATCTACGCGCGCGATCCCAATTTTGATGACCGCAACGAAAGCGCCCTGTTCAATCGATACTTCGACATCATGGTGATCATGCGCCGGGTGCCAGACGTGCTGGTGGGCGGTTTCACAATCGTCCTGCAGGCGGTAGCTGGATTTGTGTTGGTGTCGTTCTATCACCCATTCCTGCTACTGATGAGCCTGGTCATTATTGGACTCACCACGGCTGTATGGGCCATCTGGGGTAGCGCAGGCATCCTCACTGGCGTCGAACTCTCCCACCGCAAGCACCTGGCTGCAGCATGGCTTGAAAGCCTCGGCCACGCCTCGGGGTTCTATAAACGAGAGCACGATATCGCCGCCGCACTGGCGGAGACCGATCGTGTCACAGAGCGGTACATGGAGCAGCATGTGCTGCACTTCCGGATGTATTTCTCGCAGATCATCGCGCTGTTGGTCATCTACGCGCTGGGCTCGGCAGCCCTGCTCGGTCTCGGTGGCTGGTTGGTCATCAACGACCAACTGTCTATTGGGCAACTCGTGGCCGCCGAATTGGTGCTGTCTACGGTGTTGGTGGGTATTTCTCAGTTGGGCACCTACCTCAGCTATATTTATGACATCACCGCCTCCGCTGACGAGCTGGCGCTATTTTTCAAAGACGACCCCGAGCCACCCAAGAAGTTACGGGACCGGTTACCTGAGCTCAGCCCGCTTGAGATGCTGTCCGTCAAACACGAGGGCGATGGCATAAGCCTGGATCTCAACATGCGACTTGAGCCGGGCGATATCGTCTACGCTTATAGCGCGAGCTCGGGCGCGCAGCGTCACTTCGAAGATTTGCTGCGAGGTACCCGGGATCCCCAAGCCGGCTACATCGCGCTCGGCGGCCAGGATCTGAAAACTGTCGCCTCAATGGATGTGCGGCAGGAGATCATGATTCTCGACCGCTCCAATGTTTTGGATAGCAGCATCCGCTACTACCTCACGATGAGCGCTTGTAAACCCGATCCGGATTTGATGTGGGCAATCCGCCTGGTCGGCCTGGAAAGTACGATTCTCGAATTACCTGACGTGCTCGATACCAAGCTGGCGTCTTCGGGTTGGCCACTGACAGCCACTGAGTCCATGCAGCTCAAACTCGCTTGTGCGCTCCTCGCGGAACCGCAGGTGGTGGTATTGGGGCAGGTCTATGATGCTCTGCCACCTAAAGTGCTGGCGGACGCGCAGGCGGCCTTCAAGGCGGGTAACACGATTGTCATTCGCTTTACGCACCTCACCGACCAGCCCGATGGCGATAGATTCCTCTACCTCGAACAATCTCGGCAGCTACTTTTCGATAGTTGGGCGGACTTACAAAGCGAAGTTTCAATGCCACTCACCGCAGAATCACTGACTTTCGCAGCCAGCGAACCGGCGCGACCTTTGGCGGGAGCAGCGGACGATGCCTGATCTGATAAGACACGCGGATGACTTCAAGACGCTTGCGCAAATCCAGACACCGCGGACTACACGCGTCCTCGGTTACGGTTTTCTATTACTCACCATTGGCATCGCGCTGTTCCTGACCTATGCCCCATGGGTGCAGACCTCACCTGGCACCGGAAGCGTCACAGCACTTAGCCCGAACGATCGAGTGCAGGAGATCACCGCCTTGGTGTCCGGTCGTTTACAAGAGTGGTACGTGCGGGATGGTAGCCACGTCAAAATGGGAGACCCTATCGTAAGGCTCATCGATAACGATCCGCAGCTGCTGGAGCGCCTTCAATCCGAGCGGGAGCAAGTCATCGCCAAGCTGGCCGCCCAGCAAACGGCACTGGATATCGCCGAAATAGACCGGGACCGGATGGCAGATCTGTTCGACCAGGGACTCGCTGCGCGTCGGGATATGGAGTTGGCGCGCATAAAAGTTGAAGAGCTTCGCTCCAAAGTCGCTGAAGTCGCCGGTGAGTTGAACCGCGTCGAGGTCAATTTATCCCGGCAATCGATGCAAATCGTGAAGGCACCGAGAGACGGCACGATCCTCAAGGTCAACGCAGGCGACACAGCAACACTGGTATCAGCCGGTGACCCCTTGGCAACCTTCGTGCCCGACAATGCAGAGCGTGTGCTCGAATTGTTTATTCCGGGTCGTGATGTCGCCTTGGTCCGAATTGGCGCGAAGGTGCGCATTCAATTTGAGGGCTGGCCTATTCTGCAAATCAGTGGTTGGCCTTCCACCGCAGTGGGTACCTTCGGTGGTGAAGTCATTGCTATTGATCCATCGGCACAGCCGAATGGTCGTTTCAGGGTACTGGTAGCAGAAGACACTGAGGCCTCGCACCCATGGCCCAGCCCAGATTACGTGCGCTTTGGCTCAACTGCGCGAGGCTGGGTGCTGCTGCAGACAGTATCTGCGGGTTACGAAATCTGGCGTCAGCTCAACAACTTCCCGCCAGAATTCCCTGAGGGTTCGAAGCCGAGCAGCGGGTCTGCACCCTGATGCGCGCTATGTCGACCTTGCGGATGTTAATAGCCGGCGTGTCGCTACTGGTTGCAGTGCCAACCAAAGCGGACCCCCTGCTGCCAGAGGACGTGTTGCGGAGCGCTGCCCTGCACTTTCCAAGCTTGGTCAAAGCGGAGGCTGAGCGCGATGCCCGCGAGGGTGAGCGAGTCTCTGCCCTCGGTGGATTCGATACCCAGCTCGAGAGCAATGGCTTCGACCGATTGAGTGGTTATTACAATGGCCGCACCGTCACCGGCGGTGCGAGCCGTCGTTTCCGGGAATTCGGTAGTGAAGTCTACTCATCGTACTCGGTCTCCAATGGCACCTTCCCTATTTATGAAGACAAGTACTTCACCAATGAAGCTGGCGAGTTAAAACTCGGGGTGTTATTCAGCCTGCTGCGCGATCGCACGATCGATGATCTGCGATTTGCCGAAGTGGATACCCAGCTGGCGGTTCGCGAGGCGGATATCGAGCTGCTGCTCACGCGCATCGAGGTACAGCAGCGTGCACTCGTTGCCTACTGGCAGTGGGTTCAGGCAGGGCACGCGCTTGCTGCCTACAAAAACCTGCTGCAGATTGCTGTAGACCGACAGTCAGCGCTCGAGACCGAGGTTGAGAGTGGGCGACGCGCGCAGATTTTTCTGGTCGAGAACCAAATGAACATCACTCGACGCCAGTCGCTGGTAGCATCGGCCAGTCGGGATTTTGCCATCGCTGCCAACCGGCTAGCGATGTTCTGGCGGGACGCTGACGGCGCTCCCAATGTACCCTCCCCCGAGGTACTGCCGCCCATCGACAAGCTCAGCCAGCCCGTCGTACGCCCTACCGAGGCGGAGATTCTGGAAACGCTGGCTAACCGGCCAGAACTACGACTACTGAAAACAGCGATGGCTCGAACCGAGCGATCACTCGCGCTGGCGGAAAACGACCTCAAACCCCGACTCGACTTCAACATGGAAGTGGCTCAACCCTTTGGGCCCATAGGCGAAGGTGGTGTCAGCCGTGATGAATCCGAAGCCATCATCGGGTTCACCTTTTCCATTCCACTCGAGAACCGCAAAGCCAAAGGTAAAATAGCGACCAATCGCTCTAAGCTGCGGGCACTGGAAGCCGAGCAACAGCGCACCAGCGAATCCCTGCGTATCGAGCTACGAAACTTGTTGGCCGCCCTCGAAGCCGCTAGATCGCTAGAACAGTTGGCTATTCTCGAGGTTGATCAAACCGCCCAGCTGCAAGTGGCTGAAATAAAACGCTTCGAAAACGGCGCCTCAGACTTCTTTCTGGTAAATCTTCGTGAACAAGCCGCCGCGAATGCCCAGATCAAGCTGGTCAATGCACGCGCGGATCTTGCGGTGGCCCAGGCACGCTATGACGCAGCAATGCTGAATCTGGATCGGCTGCAGCTGGCAGATAACAGCTGACCTGCAGTTCTCTCGCGCAATTAGCGCTTCGGGACGCGACCAGCCTCCGGCTAGACGTTCGGCGACACGCTACAAGCACGTCCGTGTGCGCTCGGGCTTGGCCATACCCGAAAAGATGGGCACAAAGTCCATGGCCAAGCACGGTCTCCGAACGTCTAGCCGGAGCCTGCCCGCTTGTTTCGTGCCACTAAAACAGCGATTCGCTGCGGTGTCAGTATCGCGCGAGGGCCTTCCGCGGCCTGGAGAGTCTGCCCCTGTTTATGGGTACGGCCGCGGCAGAGCCTACATGGACGTATTTACGGCGTGCCCCGCGCGGTGCTGACAGCGGAGTGAAGCGCGATCCGGCGGCACCTATCGCCAATCCTTGGCACTTCGTCATAAGCAGCCCAAAACGAAAAAGCCCCGCAATTGCGGGGCTCATCGATACCAACCGGTGATTAGCCGAACTGGTTCATCGTGTTGTCTTCACCGGCCGCTTTGAGTGCAGCATCACCAGAGAAGTACTCTTTGTGATCGTCGCCCATGTCAGAGCCTGCCATGTTCTGATGCTTCACGCAGGCGATACCCTCGCGGATTTCCTTGCGCTGGACGTTGGCTACGTAGCCAAGCATGCCTGCCTCACCGAAGTACTCACGTGCGAGGTTGTCAGTCGACAGCGCAGCCGTGTGGTAGGTCGGCAGCGTGATCAGGTGGTGGAAAATACCTGCTTCACGCGAAGCATCGGCCTGGAAGGTGCGGATCTTCTCGTCGGCTTCCGCCGCCAGATCGGTCGCATCGTACTCAGCGCTCATCAGGTTGGCGCGATCGTAGGCAGACACATCCTTGCCCGCTTCTGACCAAGCATCGAATACCTGCTGACGGAAATTGAGGGTCCAGTTGAACGAGGGGCTGTTGTTGTAAACCAGCTTGGCATCCGGCACTTCCTCGCGGATGCGGTTCACCATCGCGGCGATTTGGCCTACATGCGGCTTCTCGGTTTCGATCCACAGCAGGTCGGCGCCGTTTTGCAGCGAGGTGATGCAATCAAGCACAACGCGATCTTCACCCGAACCTTTCTTGAACTGGAAAAGGCCTGAAGGCAGTCGCGCAGGCTTGAGCAGCTTGCCGTTGGCTTTGACCACCACGTCGCCGTTTTCGATATCGGCAGCGCTCTCGATGTACTCACCGTCGAGGAAGCTGTTGTACTTGTCACCCAGGTCACCGGGCTCGTTGGTCACAGCGATCTGCTTGGTGAGGCCTGCGCCCAGAGAGTCAGTGCGCGCAACGATAATGCCGTTCTCGACGCCGAGCTCAAGGAAGGCGTAACGGATCGCGCGAATCTTCGCCAGGAAGTCAGCATGGGGCACGGTCACTTTGCCATCCTGGTGACCACACTGCTTTTCGTCGGAAACTTGGTTTTCAATCTGGATAGCACAGGCGCCTGCTTCAATCATGCGCTTGGCCAGTAGGTAAGTTGCCTCTTCGTTACCGAATCCGGCGTCGATATCGGCGATAATCGGCACAACGTGGGTTTCAAAGTTGTCGATTTTGTCGATCAGCGCCTGCGCGGCCTGCTCATCACCCGCAGCACGCGCAGCGTCCAACTGACGGAACATGCCGCCCAGCTCGCGCGCATCTGCCTGGCGAAGGAACGTGTAAAGCTCTTCGATCAGGCTGGAGACCGAGGTCTTCTCGTGCATGGATTGGTCGGGCAGCGGACCGAATTCGCTGCGCAGTGCAGCCACCATCCAGCCTGAGAGGTACAGATAACGACGCTGGGTAGTACCAAAGTGCTTCTTAATTGAGATCAGCTTCTGCTGACCGATAAAGCCGTGCCAGCAACCCAGCGACTGGGTGTAATCCGCTGTGTTGGCGTCATAAGCAGCCATGTCGGCGCGCATGATATCGGCGGTGTAGCGCGCGATATCCAGACCGGACTGGAAGCGGTTTTGCAGCTTCATTCGCGCGGCGTACTCTGGGCTGATATCAGACCAGTTGCCCTGCTGGCTGACTACGCCCTCGAATGACTTGATGGTATCGGTGTAAAGACCCATGGTGGTTCCTC
The DNA here is from genome assembly GCA_036351405.1 of Halieaceae bacterium. Classification (GTDB taxonomy): domain Bacteria; phylum Pseudomonadota; class Gammaproteobacteria; order Pseudomonadales; family Halieaceae; genus Luminiphilus. The sequence continues at coordinate 5,924 of JAZBOZ010000242.1, read as the reverse complement.
GACTCTCGTATGCTGGGGATGTGGCCACCCACGGTGGCTCACGATGCGCGCATCTTAGTCCGATCCATGGTCATTTTTGAAATAAATGATTGGGATGATAGTCATCCGCAAGATGAATGCCAGGGGCAGGCTTTAGCGGCGCTTGTCGCGCTTCTTTTTCTCTGCCTTTTTGATATGCGACATCATTCGCCGACGGCGCTGAACCTGCCGCTGGGTCAGCTTATTGCGCTTACCCGCGTAGGGGTTCTCGCCCGTGCGCAACTCAATCCGCACCGGCGTACCGTGCAGTTCCAACTCACGACGGAAGATTTTTTCGAGATAGCGCTGATAGCTCTTCGGCAGCAGCTCCGTCTGCGTGCCGTGAATGACGATGCGAGGCGGATTTTGGCCGCCGGCGTGCGCGTAGCGCAGTTTGATCCGTCGTCCATTGACCATGGGCGGCGGATGCCCTGCCACCGCATCCTCAAGAATTCGGGTCAGCCGGTTGGTGCTGAGTCGCTTGGTGGCGGATTCGTGTGCGCTGTGCACCGACTCATACAAGTGGCCCACACCGGTGCCGTGCAATGCCGAAATAAAATGGATGTCCGCATAGTCGATGAACTGCAGGCGGCGCTTGAGCTCGCTGCGAATCCACTCTTTCTCGTCGCGATCGATGCCGTCCCACTTATTGAGTGCAACCACCAGGCCACGACCCGCGTCGATACACTGTCCCAACAAGTGCAGATCCTGCTCCACGATCCCCTCATGGGCATCCATGACCAGAATCACAACATTGGCATCGGCGATCGCTTTAAGGGTTTTGACGATGGAGAACTTCTCAACCACCTCACGGACATTTTTGCGGCGTCGAACGCCCGCGGTATCAATCAGCGTGTAGTGTTCGCCGTGTCGCTCGTATTCGATATAGATACTGTCACGGGTCGTGCCGGGCTGGTCATACACCACCACGCGGTCTTCGCCGAGCATGCGATTGACCAGTGTCGACTTACCGACATTCGGCCGACCAACAATCGCAATACGAATGCCGCCATCGTCGGCTTCCAGCTCTTCCACCGGCGGCAGTGGCGCGATGACATCTTCGAGCAAACGCTGCACGCCGCGATTGTGCGAGGCCGCAATCGTGTGCATTTCAGCCACACCGAGTGAGTAGAAGTCAGCTGCGGCCACATCCTCGCCGACACCATCAATTTTGTTGACGACCAGATGGAACGGCTTCTCGCGAGCACGCAGCTCCTGTACCAGCGCCTCGTCCCCGGGATGCAGGCCAGCTCGGCCGTCGACCAGCAACAGCACCACGTCGGCTTCGTCGATGGCCGTCATGGACTGCTGGGCCATGGCCGCATCGATGCCGGTCTCGTCGCCGGTAATGCCCCCGGTGTCGATCACGATAAACCGCTGCTCTCCCAGTTTGCCTTCACCGTATTGCCGGTCACGGGTCAGTCCCGACAAATCCGCAACCAGGGCGTCACGGGATCGAGTGAACTGATTAAACAGTGTTGATTTACCGACGTTGGGACGCCCTACCAGAGCGATAACGGGTAGCAACGGGTCAGTCCCTGGCCACGATATCGTAGGCCGCCAGCTCACCACCGTTGCCGTACACGATCAATCGGTTACCGGTGCCAATCATATCGGCGCGGATGCCGTCACTGTCGACCCGGGTGCGTCCTACAATACGCCCGTCGACCTGTGAAAACAGGTGGACATAGCCTTCAAAATCGCCAACCGCAACATAGCTGCTGACCGGCGTAGGACGGGAAAGGCCGCGATAGCCAAGATCGATATTCTGCCATCGGACGCCTTGGCCGTTGCGTAAGAACGCGCTGACAGTGCCGTCCTCGTCCGCCACGTACACATTACCAAAGCCCAGCGACACGCCGGACACTGATGACACATTGCGCTGCCACAGCTTGCGACCGGCAGAGGTCTCCAGTGCCACCAAACGGCCCTGATAGCTCGCAACAAACAACTCACTGCCTTGAATCGCGAAATTGCCATCAATATCGACAATACGTTCAATTTCAGAGCGCCCCTGAGGAATCGCGATACGCGCCTCCCAGCTCACGTTGCCCGAGCGAAGATCAATAGCGACCAGCTTGCCGTCGGCAAACCCGGCTACGGCGTTGCGGCCGATAATCCGTGGCGTAGACGTGCCTCGAAGCGTGAGAACAGGCACGTCCGAGATGTAGCTCCAGAGACGCTCGCCAGTTTCATAATCGAAAGCGAACAACCGACCGTCATAGGTTTGTGCGACCACAACCTCACCGTTGCTCTGCGGTGCCGCCAGCACTTCGCCAGTCACTTCGACGCGCCAGACTTCGGTGCCATCCTCGCTGCGAAGACGCAGTACCAGCCCGTCTTCGCCGCCTGCGAATAACGAGTCCTCGTATTTACCCATGCCTCCGGACAGAGCCAACGCCAACTCGGTCTCCCACAGGCGCTTACCGCTGTCGGCATCGACGGCCATGACCACGCCGTCGCTCGAAGCGACGTAGACAATGCCATCTTCCAGCAAGGGGTTGATGTGATAAAGCCCGTCTCCCTCGCCATCGCCCACTGACAACGACCAACGGCGATCGAACTCCGCCTCGATCACGTCAAGGTCGGTCAGCTCTACCGGCGCAAAGGGGTCCTCGTCTTCATCATCGAACCAGCCGCTGACCGTCTCGCATCCACCCAGCGTGAGTAGCAGCGGTAATATCAGTAAACGCCATCGGGTCACGATGTGGCACCCTGCGTGTCATCCCCACCCTGACGTGAGGCCAGGGCGTCAATCTTGGTCTCGAGCATCGCAGGCACATTACCCAATAGCAGTGCCGCACTCTCGGCGTCGCGATACGCTGTCAGCGCTTCCGACTCTCTTCCGGCCGCCAAGTGAATATCCCCGAGCGCCATCGCGAAAGCCACGGGATACACGGCATTACCCGACTCCAGTATGGCCAACGCGCCTGATTCATCACCGCCGGCTGCGAGCACGCGGGCCAGTCGCAACTGAGCCAATGCATCAATCCGCTCTCCAGCGCCCTGAGTTAGCACCCAACGCAACTGAGACTCTGCCTCATCCCAGGCTTCCCGACCTACGGCATCGGCCGCAAGCTGTAGGGCGGCGAAGGCGGCATAGGTGCTGCTCGAATGATTTTGCTTGAGGCCTTCTACCAATTCTCGGAGCACAGCACCGTTCTCGCCCGCCTCGCGCATTCGCAGAACTTCAGCGTACTGGTCTGAAGCAGCAGCTGCCTGATTCGCGTCCCACTGCTGGTACTGCTGCCAACCGACCGTACCTGCCACGGCGAGACCCACAGCGATCAAAGTACTGCGCCCGTTTTCGTCCCACCAGCGCTTTAGCGCCTCGACCTGTTCTTCATCCTGAATGTGGTCTGCCACCATTCACTCCTCAATCCGGGCAGCGAGATACTGCGCCATAAACGATCCCAACTCTGCGATCGGCAAGGTTTGCTGCTCACCCTCGCCACGGAGCGGTTTCACGGTCACGCGATCCTCGCTCACCTCGCTGTCTCCAAAAACCAACGCCCAGTGAGCGCCGCTCTTGTCAGCCCGCTTGAACTGACTTTTAAAACTGCCGCCACCGAGGTGCTGTACCACGGCGAGCCCGGGCACGGCATTCCGCAACGCCTCGATACGCGGCAACGCGTGGGCCGCGGCCAGCGCATCGGCGGTCACCACGTAGGCATCGACTCGCGGTACAGGCGCCTCAGCGGCTGCCGCTGCCATCAACACCAGACGCTCAAGGCCAATCGCAAAGCCCGCGGCGGGCGTATCGCGACCACCAAACTGTGCAACAAGCCCATCGTAGCGGCCACCGCCGCACACGGTGCCCTGAGCACCCAGCGACTTGGTGGTCCACTCAAACACGGTCTTGTTGTAGTAGTCGAGCCCACGCACCAGCCGGTTGTTGAGCTTATATTCGATACCCGCGGCAGTCAGCAGTTCACAGAGACTGCCAAAATCGCTGCGACTCTCATCATCAAGGTAGTCAGCCAGCGCTGGTGCCTCATCGAGTAACGCCTGTGTATCCGGGTGCTTGCTGTCCAGGATGCGCAATGGATTTGAGGACAACCGGCGCTGACTGTCTTCATCCAATTGATCGCGCCTCGCTTCAAGATAGCCGACCAATGCTTCCCGGTATTGGGCGCGGGACGCGGGATTACCAATCGAATTGAGCTCGAGGGTCAAGGCCCCCTCAATTCCCAGTGCCCGCCAAAGTCGCGCTGCCAACAGCAAGAGCTCTGCGTCCTGATCCGGCGTTGCGACACCAAAAGCTTCGACACCCAGCTGATGGAACTGTCGCTGCCGACCTTTTTGCGGGCGCTCGTAGCGAAACATCGGCCCCGTGTACCAAAGTCGCTGCGGCGTGGCGATCAGGTTGTGCTGCACCGCAGCGCGCACGCACCCGGCGGTCCCCTCGGGACGCAACGTCAGACTGTCGTCATTGCGGTCCGGGAACGTGTACATCTCCTTCTCGACGATGTCAGTGACCTCGCCAATTGAGCGGGCAAACAAATCAGTGGACTCGATGATGGGCAGACGAATCTCCCGGTAACCGTAGCCGGCAAGCACCTCACGAGCTGTCTGCTCAACGCGCTGCCATAAGGGAGAATCTTCCGGCAGGATGTCCACCATCCCGCGGATCGCTCGAAATTGCGTCATATCGATAACCTCAGCCGCTGCGGCTGATGATGTTGGCCTCGTCGGCGGCGCGCTTCGCTTCAAGCGCTGCGGCCCGCTCGCGGATAACCTGCTCGAAGTGATCTACAAAGTCTTTGTTGCTGACTTTGTGGTCAGGCTCACCGCCGAGATAAATCAAATTGCTCGGGTCTGCACCCGTGAGGCCAACGTCGGCTTCTCTCGCTTCACCAGGGCCGTTGACGATACATCCAATCACCGCCACGTCCATGGGCGTACGGATGTCCTCCAGCCGCCGCTCCAGTTCGTTCATGGTGCCGATCACGTCAAAGTTTTGGCGAGAACAGCTGGGGCACGCTATGAAATTGATGCCATTGGCGCGAAGCTTGAGGCTCTTCAAGATCTCAAAACCGACTTTGATCTCTTCGACCGGGTCGGCAGCGAGTGAAATACGAATCGTGTCACCGATGCCATCCATCAACAGCATGCCAAGCCCGACCGCGGATTTCACCGTGCCACCACGCAATCCGCCAGCCTCGGTAATACCCAGGTGCAAGGGCTGCTCGATTTTTGCAGCGAGCTGCCGATAGGCATCGACCGCCATAAAGACCTCGGACGCCTTGACGCTGACCTTGAAATCGGGGAAATCGTAGCGATCGAGGATGTCGACGTTGCGCATCGCAGACTCCACCAGCGCCTCGGCGGTCGGCTCGGGGTACTTTCGCAGCAATTCCTTACCCAATGAACCGGCGTTGACACCAATACGAATCGGGATACCGCGATCTTTACAGGCAGCGATCACCTCGCGCACCTTTTCCTCGCGACCGATATTGCCGGGATTGATCCGTAGACAATCAACGCCGTACTCGGCGACACGCAGCGCGATGCGATGATCAAAGTGGATATCCGCAACCAGCGGCACCTGCACTCGAGCGCGGATGGCCTTGAAGGCCTCTGCCGCTTCCATGCTGGGGACAGAAACGCGAACGATGTCCCCGCCGGCATCTGCAATGGCCTGCACCTGCGCTACCGTGGCATCAACGTCGCAGGTTTCGGTATTGGTCATGCTCTGCACGCTGATGGGGGCGTCGCCACCCACGGGCACATTACCCACCATGATCTGGCGGCTCTTGCGACGCTTGATCGGTGATGGTTGATTCATGGCGTTATCCTGTCCTTGGTTGAACCGCAACTGGTGGCTAGTGGACTCAGGATCCTGACACCAATGCTTTGTACTCAGGTGAGTCCGGATACAAATTGCGCAATGCCAGCTCGTAGCT
>JAZBOZ010000241.1:0-3692 GCA_036351405.1 Halieaceae bacterium | reverse complement strand
GCTTTGCAAGCCAAGATCCAGATACGCCAACCGCTCAAAGGCCAGCGCGTCGGGAGAGTGGTTGGGATACCAGTTCTCAAACGCCCACCACTCAGCAACGGGAGTGTCCAGCTCGTCTTCTTCCAGCCAATCCAGCTCCATGCCACACAGAAACTCATCGCTGAACTGGCGGTAAGTCATGCCCGAAAAGTCTGGCTCGTTGCGGGGGTGATCGACGTAAATTCGCCACTCGCCCATGGTGAAGTCCCGGGATAAATACAACACCTCGTCGGCGCGCTTAGGCACGCTGAGTAGCGGCTCGTTGTGGTTCTCGATAAACGCTCGCAATTTGTCGATGTGATGAAATGCGGCGGTACTGCCGAGCAGCGCGGTGATACTGGTCAGGAGTGACCCGCACTGCTCGGCCAACCCCCAAAATAATGTAGCGTTCGTAGGCAGGTGAATCGAATTCATCCCAGATGTACCTGACTGACTCAAAGCTCATCGATTCGCTGCTCGCTTGTCCGACGGCGCCCTGTCGTCACCATAAAGGCCAAGCTCCTCGGAGAGATCCGCAGCTAACGACAAAATCGGATCATTGAAGTGAAAATGGGCGGCGTTTGGGTCGCCCCGGTACCAGGCGAGATTTGCTCTGATACGGCTACGGATCAGCGCCTCATAGCGATCCCGAAGCGCCGTGGCCGACACATCTTTGCCGTAAAGCACAAAGACCCACCTCGAAAGCAGCTCCATCGAAGCATCTCTGTCCAACGGTCGCACCCACGACTCTGCAGCGCGCCATAAATCTTCAATCCGACCGGTGAGTGGCGACAGTATCGCTGCCGGCTCCAGGATGGGTGGGCTAAGTGTCTGCACCCACAACATGGCTGCCCGCCACCAGCGCCTTCCCTGAAGGTAAGTATCCAGTTCTTTGCGTTGCTGAAGCTGGAAAGCCTCAACGGCCATACGAAGGCAGCGTAACTCGGCGGGGGTGGCAGTCATCTGAGGCCTCTGCTCGCAGATTGGCAGAGGACTTTATGTTCAGTCGTCGGGGCATGCCATGGTGTTGGTTTACACAGGTCGCCTTAGGCGACGGGTTGTCCCTTTTTGAGCGTATGCAGATATCCCAAGGCGATCTGTCGCCGGGCAATATCTGCATCAACTAGCCAACTGATCTTGCAGTACGGCTCCCAAAAAGTGAGGTCGATCCAATCTTTCGAGTATATTTTGGGCTCCGTTTCCTGCACATATTCCGCCGTGCTGCCCAAAAAGCCGCTGATTTTCTGGACAGCTGGCAACTTCTCTAGATACAGCTCCTCAGTCGCTTGTAGTACACAACAAGCGCCCTGCCATTCTTGAACTGAAGGTGAATTAGCCATGGCGATATGGAGCAAACGTTAAACAAGACATTAGTATCGGTCTGATGTGAAAGAGCGCCCTCTTATGAACTGGTTCGAACAACTATTCGGCTTCACGGAAACAGACTGGGAATCGAACCAGCGGCAGTTCTCGCTTGATGGCCGAACCCTGACGTCCAAAGCCAACGGCGTGCGTTGGAACATCGGCGAGTTCTCGACCCCAAGCCTCGGCGAGCTGCGCGCCCGCGCCCGCGCCCGCGTCCACGCCCAGCCCTCCACCCTCACCCATGAAGTAGTGGGCGACGCGCTGGCGTTACACGCAGACCCAGCCAATGCCGGCGCAATGTTTCAGGCAGCATCCCAGTTCAATACCCTCGAATTTCCGGGGCCAGACGTCACGCCGGAAGCCGGTATTACCGGTTACGCCCACGATATGACCCAAGGGCCGGCTTGTGCGCTGGCCACGGCGCCGGCGACGGTCTTTCGCAACTACTTCGCACCAGTGGATGGCGGTATCGGCCAGCGCGCCGATCGACAAATCAACAACCTGCGCGACCTGGAAGCGAGCTTGCCTGGAGGCCCTTATTGGACGGTAAGAAATGGCTATGTCGATGCCGATCCAAAGGCGCTCAAATGCTTTAACGCACAGCTCGAGGAGCTCGACAGAGAACAGCTCAAGGCGGCCCTGCGGATTGGCATTCAATCTCAGGCGGATGTCGTCTTCGCCTCGCGATATGCACCTTTAAAGCCAACCCACACAGTGAGCCAGGCCTACTGCTCTGCACTCTCCTGCGGCTACTCGCGCGCCACCAATGATCTCTGGGAGCCCCTCGCGCGGTTAGTGCTGGAGGCGGCTTACGAGGCCACCCTGCTGGCCGCGGCAATTGAGCGCGACACCGGGCACGGCACCGGCGTCGTATGGCTCACCCTGCTCGGCGGTGGCGTATTCGGCAATGACAGCACTTGGATTGCCGATGCGATCCGCACCGCCCTCGAGCGCAGCCAGCATCTCGCGCTGGATATCCGGTTGGCGCATTTCCGGCGGCTGGACGAGCGCTACCAGCAAATTTAGAACGACGTGTCGTTAATAGCAGGTGGTGTTGCCGAAACCATCGGTCCAGCAGTTCACGGTTTTGTCCCCGATCGTGCCGCTGGTGTTGCCGAAGTCGTCGCTATAAAGATTGATGGGCTTGTCGCCAACGTATCCACTGGTATTACCGAAGTCATCGGTATATGTGTTCACGGGTTTGTCGCCAAGGGTGCCCGTCGTGTTACCGAACGAGTCCGAGTAGGTATTCAGCCATTGGTTGTTCACCGTGCCGCTCGTATTGCCGAACTGATCTTTGTAAACGTTGACGTTCGGCCCCGTGCAGTTGCCAAAGCCGTCACACCACGTTGTTTGCGCTGCCGTGCTATAGCTCACCAGCAGCAGGATCACCAACGTCACCAGTGCCAGCCACTCACGCCGGCCAATCTGTCTATTACTCATCATCTGTCGCCTCCGTTTCTCTGAGCGAACGGTAAACGCCATGGCGGTAAGGCGCACTACTGTGGATTTGGGTGTGTCGCTTTTGGCGACGGGCTCGAAGCACAGCGTGGGGAGGAAATGCGGCTCAAGATTTCCCTTTGCCGACCCATGACATCCTGCGTCAAACTAGCGGGTCAACGCACTGATAACGCCCGCACCCTCGAGCAGCCGGACGACTATCACCGAACTATCTTCATCACCCCGACTTTTCATCACTCCAAACGGCAAGGCACGCCCACGATGAGCGATCGCAAAGCGCGTCGAGAAATCGATAAAGCCATCAAGCACCTGATCCAATACACCGGACCCAACGGTGAATGGGAAGGTCTGCTCGAGGAACTCAAGTCAGAGATGTTCGCCACACCCAGCCGTGTGCTTGGCTGGTCGATTGATGAACTCGATGACTTGATCAATGAGAGCCCGTACCAGCCTATGGCCTTCGGCTTTCTCTTTGAGGAATACGCAACCGCGCGATGGGACGACGCCCCAAAAAGTCTGGCCGAAGCCTACCTTGAGCATCGCGGTTGGCGCGAGGGCACGGCGGGTCGCGCGTTTCTCCGGGCACTCGCCGAATCGGCGCTCAGACTCTGGGAGGTTGTTGAAGTCACGCCCGGCAGCCACGTGGACATCAGACCCTACGGCACCCAAGAAAAACCGCTTCGCGCCTACGAGCAACTGGGCAGCGAAAGCCTTAGGCCATGGGACGTGCTAGCCGCTCGTCTCATCAAAGTGAATGGTAAGTGGGGGTTCACCGGCGGCATGCTGCCGCTAACACCTGAGTTGGCCATGCGAGTGCAATCAACGCTCGATAACGTGGTGGAGGAGAT
>JAZBOZ010000240.1:0-12064 GCA_036351405.1 Halieaceae bacterium | reverse complement strand
TTTCATGACCGTGTTACCCATGGAGACCTGCCCGTCACCGCCGATGGCAACGATGCCGTTCCTGCGAACGGACAGAATGGTGGTGCCGTGAAACTGTTCCATGCTCATTTCCTTAATGCGTCATGAGGATGTGGCGACGAAGGATCCAGAGTTCAAGCCCTGTCTGTTTTGCTCAGCGAGTCTGACTGGGTGTCACCCCGCTGGAAAGAATTCGCGCTACTGCCTTGCGCGCTTGATCAGCAGCGTGTCGATGTCGGCCTGCTCCGCCAATGAACGGGCGCGTGTCATGTCTGAGCGACTGTCAAAGGGACCGATATAAATGCGATACCAGACGCCATGCTCGTTCTCGCTGCGCTGGACTTCGCTCTCCAGCCCAAGAAATGCCAGCTCTCCCTTGCGTCGATCGGCGTCCTCGGGGCGGCGGAAAGAACCTGCCTGCAGAATGTATTGCTGCGCTTCGCGTATCTGCTGTGCCTCCTGCGCCTGCGGTTTTGCCAGTTGCAGTTCTTCCTCAGGCAGTACGGTGTAAAAGTCGAAACGTGGCCGCGCAGCCTCTTCCTCGGCTGTGGCATCAATCCGCGCCGGGACGGGCTTCGCCGGGCCGTTGTCACGCATTAGCCAGAGCATGCCGGCAGCCCCCATCACCGCGCCAGCCACCACACCGACAATAAAGCCGTGTACGTGCGCAGCACCGAGCGTGGCGGGCGGGTTTTGTCTCGCCGGGGCACGACGACGCGCCGCCGGCTTCTGTGTGCGCGGTTTGCTGGCCGCGCGGGTGCCGGTTTTGCTACGTGTTGTCATCACATGCTCTCGGGGGCGCTGACACCAAGTAGGTCAAGGCCATTGGCCAACACTTGCCGGGTAGCTTCGGCCAGCGCGAGTCGCGCCAGCGATGTCTCGCTCTCGGCATCGAGCAGCTTATGGGCGTTGTAGAAACTGTGGAATTCTCCGGCCACGGTGCGGAGATAGTTCGCGATATCGTGCGGTTCCAGCCGCTCCGCAGCACCAGCAACAACCTCGGGGAAACGTCCAAGCGTCAGTGCAAGGGCCAGCGCCTCAGGCTCTTGCAGTTGCCCGAGATGTTTCAGGCCATCGCTGGGCTGCCAGTTGCTGTCGTTGTCACGCGCTTTGCGCTGCACGCTGCAAATGCGCGCGTGAGCATACTGAATGTAGTAAACCGGGTTTTCGTTACTTTGTGAGAGCGCGAGGTCGATATCAAAGGTCAGTTGTGAGGTGGGTGCGCGTGCTACGAGGAAGAAGCGCGTCGCATCGCGTCCTACCCAGTCGATCAGGTCGCGCAGGGTCACGTAACTGCCCGCGCGTTTTGAAAGTTTTACTTCAGTGCCGTCGCGCATGACCGTCACCATTTGATGGAGGACATACTCCGGCCATCCTTCGGGAATACCCTCATCGAGGCCCTGCAAACCGGCTCGCACCCGGGTAATCGTGCTGTGGTGATCCGCACCTTGCTCGTTAATCACGCGCTCGTAGCCGCGCTGCCACTTATTGAGGTGGTAGGCGACATCGGGCACGAAATAAGTGAAACCGCCCTCGCGCTTGCGCATTACGCGATCTTTGTCATCGCCGAAGTCGGTACTGCGTAACCAGAGAGCGTCGTTTTCTTCATAGGTGTGGCCTTGCTCGGTCAGCCGTGCGACGGCCTTTTCAACCGCGCCATCGGCATAGAGTGACGATTCAAGGAAGTATTCATCGAATTGCACCGCAAAGGCTTTGAGATCCTGATCCTGCTCATGCCGGAGCCAGGCGACCGCGAACGCTCGGATATCATCGAGGTTGTCGATATCACCGCTGGCAGTGATCTCCCGATCAGCAGCACTGACGGACGCTTTGCTCTGGAAGGCCTCTGCCAAATCCACGATGTACTCACCGCGGTAGCCATCCTCGGGCCAGGCGGGGTCGTCGGGGGTCATGCCGCGCGCTCGCGCTTGCACCGACAGGGCGAGATTTTCGATCTGTTGGCCGGCGTCGTTGTAGTAGAACTCGCGATGCACTGACCAGCCAGTGGCTTCCAGAAGGCGCGCCAGCGAGTCGCCGATTGCGGCGCCGCGTCCGTGACCCACATGCAGCGGACCGGTGGGGTTGGCGGAAACGAACTCGATTTGGACTTTTCTGCCCTGACCGATATCGCTGCGTCCAAATTGCCCGCCTGCGCTGAAGATGTCGTTGATCGCCTGGGTGTTGCTGGCCTGGCTCAGGAAGAAGTTGATAAACCCGGGACCCGCGATATCGCAGCGTTCAACGGTGCTGTTTTCGGGCAGGGCGTCGACAATGCGGCTTGCCAGGTCCCGCGGCGGCATCCCTGCCTTCTTGGCCAGCACCATGGCCAGGTTCGTGGCCAAATCACCGTGGCTGGGATCGCGAGTATGGTCGAGCTTGGGTTCGGGAAGTGCGTCGTCGGCGAGCACTCCCTCGGTTACCAGTGTCGACATTGCGTCCTTGAGCAGTGCGGCAAGCGCCTCTTTCATAGTGAGCATCTCGGTGGTCAGGGTTTTTGACGTCGAAGCAGGGTGACGTCGAATCAATAGGGCGCGGATTATCGCGCCTATGGCGCCTAAGCTCCAATCCCCCGGATGTGTCAGATGGGGTCGACCGGATCGATGTCGACGAACCAGCGGGTCCGGGGTGGCGTTTTGATGGTCTCGGCGATAGCGACCAGCGTTCTTGCTGCGGCGCCAACCGTCGCGCGACTGGGGCCGCTGATGACAAGTTGGGAGCGAGACATGCCGGCTCTGCGCGCCATGGGCGTGCCCAATGGGCCCACTATTTTGCAGGGGTGTAGCTGGCCAGCCGCCGTGGCGGCGACGGCCTCCAAAAACTTCAGACCCTGTTCGCGCTCGCTGCTGTCAGCCCGCAGCAGCGCCAATGCACCGGCAGGTGGTAGCCCCCGTTGCCGCCGTTCCGCGAGCAGTGTGGCAGCCTGCTGCTCATAAGATTGCGACAGTAGACTCTCGATAACGGGGTGTTCAGGGTGGCGGGTTTGAATCATGACCCGACCGGGTCGCTGGCCTCGACCCGCCCGGCCTGCGACTTGGGTCAGTAGCTGCAGTAACCGTTCCTCGCCCCGGAAATCGGGGCTGAAAAGAAGCCCATCGGCGTCGACAACACCGACCAGCGTGACCGCCGGGAAGTCGTGCCCTTTGGCCAGCATTTGTGTGCCGACCAAAATCGCGGGCTCTTCCCGGGCCAGCTCCTGACGCAAATCGGCCATGGCTGAACGGGTGCGGACAGCGTCGCTATCTACCCGGTGAACCGGGAATTCGCTCAGGCGTCGTCGAATCGCCTGCTCGGTCTGTTCGGTGCCGACGCCCGATGCCAGCAATCTGCCGGCACCGCAACCGGGACATTGCCGGGGCAGTGGCGACTGAAAGCCGCAGTGGTGACACTGCAGTCGTGGCGGCTGGCGATGAACCGTCATTCTGGCATCACAGTGCCGGCAATCCGCGACCCAGCCACAGTCGTGGCAACTCAAGGCTGGCGCAAACCCTCGTCGATTGAGAAAGAGCAGTGTTTGGTTGCCGGCCAGCAAAGCGCTTTGCACGGCGGTCATCAAAGGTTCCGACAGGCCGGCGTCGAGGGCCAGCCCGCGAATATCGAGCACCTCTCGCTGGGGCATTTTTGCGGCGCCTGCGCGCTGGCTGAGCCGGTGACGCTGAAACCGCCCCCGCTCGATGTTGTCGAGGGTTTCCAGGCTGGGGGTCGCGCTGCCAAGCAATACCGGGCATTGGCTGAGCTGAGCTCGTTTCACGGCGACGTCGCGCGCCGAGTAGCGCAGCCCGTCTTGTTGGGTGAAGGTCGCCTCGTGCTCTTCGTCGATGATGATGAGCCCCGGCTTAGCTAATGGCGTGAACACTGCAGAGCGTGTGCCGATCACCACCGCGGCCTCGCCCCTGCGTGCCGCGGCCCAGTTGCGATCGCGCGCACTGTCCGATAAGCCTGAGTGCAGCTCGATCACGGGGGCCGCGAATCGTTCTCGGAATCGCTCCAGCATTTGCGGGGTCAGTGCAATCTCCGGCAAAAGTACCAGCGCTTGCTGGCCTCGGCGGACGATCTCGGCAATGAGCTGCAGATAGACCTCAGTCTTGCCGCTGCCGGTGACACCCTGCAAGACATGGCATCCGAAGCGCCCTAATTGCTGGCCGATGGCCGTAATCGCCTCCTGCTGCTCCGCGTTGGCTGCCAACCCGGGATTGGTGGACCATTGCTGGTCGGGGGGCAGGTTGCAGCGCTCGGCCAACTTCTTGGCGAGCAATTCGCGGATGATGGCACTGCTTACTCCCGCGTGTTTTATCGCGGTGAGCGTCTGCGGTCCTTGTTGTAACTGCTTCAGAAGCAGCGCCTGTTTGGGCGCCTTTTTGAGCGCCCCCTCAGGAAGGCCCTTCCCCCGGAGCGACAGGGCAAGACCGGGCTCCCCGGTGGCTGCCGGCGGTTCGCCCCGGCGTTCGCGAGGCGCGAGAGTCAGCGGCGCGACCTCCCCGGGTGGGTGCACATAGTAGTGAGCGACCCATGCCACCAGCGCCAGTAGCCAGTTGTCCAATAACGGTTCATTGTCGAGCACGGCTTCTGCCGGACGCAGTTTTGCCGGGTCGATCGCAGGCGTCGAAGTCACCTCCATCACCACGGCAATAACGCTGCGCCGCCCAAGTGGCACCCTAACTCGGCATCCCGGCGTGACGTCGGCATCCGTCGCTGGTAGGTAATCCAGAAATTGACGGAGGGGCGAGGGCACCGCACAGCGCCACACCATTGTTTTGTCCGGCGTTATTGCGTCACTGATCGCGGGTTGGGGGTTCGTTCGATTCACGGCGGCACTTTACCTGACAATGATCCGGCAAGCTGATTGCTTTTTGACGTCGTATATACGCCGCACACATCTCCGCACAAGTCGGCTTGATTTCCCTCGCCTTTCTGGTAATCTCCGCGCTCTTTTTTCAGACTGCCGTCCATGGCGAGGTCAATATGAAGCCAGATATTCATCCCCGTTACGAAGAAATCACCGCTCGTTGCAGCTGTGGTAACGAGATCAAAACGCGTTCGACGCTGTGTGAAGACATCACGATTGATGTCTGCAGTCAGTGCCACCCGTTCTTTACCGGTAAGCAGAAGATCGTCGATACCGGTGGTCGTGTTGATCGCTTCAAGAAGCGTTTCTCAGGACGCACTCTGCGCAAGTAATGCTCAGACCGCTTTCTTGAAAAACGCCGGCATCGCCGGCGTTTTTTTTGCCTGTTATTCTGGGGTATGCCGGCCGTCGTGTTGACGGCAGGACCAGAAGGAGCCTTTCCAGATGTCCAAGCAGCTCACCCGCGATGCGCTGGATTACCACGCGCTGCCCACGCCGGGAAAACTCAGTATTGAGCTCAGCAAGCCCGCGAGCACCATGCGCCACCTGGCTATGGCGTATAGCCCAGGCGTCGCACAGCCTTGTCATGAGATCGCTCGCGATCCAGCGCTTGCCTATCGTTACACCGGCAAAGGCAACAGTGTTGCGGTGATTAGCAACGGCACTGCCGTGTTGGGTCTTGGCAATTTGGGGGCCTTGGCCAGCAAGCCGGTAATGGAGGGGAAAGCGCTGCTGTTCAAGCGCTTTGCGGACATCAATGCGATCGACGTGCTGGTCGATACCCAGGACGTCGATACCTTTGTCAATGTCGTTAGTCACATCGCGTGTACCTACGGGGGTATCAATCTCGAGGACATCAAGGCGCCCGAGTGTTTCGCGATTGAGCAGCGCCTTCAGGAGATCTGCGATATCCCCGTCTTCCATGATGACCAGCATGGTACGGCCATCGTGACGGCCGCGGGTTTGCTCAATGCCCTGACGGTGCAGGATAAGCAGCTCGATAGCGTGAATATCGTCTGCCTGGGTGCGGGTGCTGCAGCGGTCTCCTGTATGAAGTTGCTGTTAGAGATGGGCGCTGACCCCCAGCGGATGTTGATGCTGGATCGTCAGGGGGTTATTCACAGCGGTCGCGAACAGCTGAGTGAGCAGAAAGCCCTTTTCGCCCATGAGACTGACAAGCGAACTCTCGAAGATGCCATGGTCGATGCGGATGTCTTCATCGGCCTTTCCGGGCCAGATTTGGTGAGCGCCGAGATGCTGAAGTCGATGGCGCCCAGGCCCATCGTGTTCGCTTGTTCTAACCCGCGCCCGGAAATTTCTCGGGAGTTGGCCATGGCGACGCGCAGCGATCTGGTCATGGCAACGGGGCGCTCGGACTACCCCAATCAGGTGAACAACGTTTTGGGTTTTCCTTTTATCTTCCGCGGCGCCCTCGATGTACGCGCCTCGCAGATCAACGAGGCGATGAAGATCGCTGCGGTCAAAGCGCTGGCTGAAATTGCCCGCGAGGAAGTCCCTGAGTCGGTGCTGGATGCCTACAGCCTGATTGAGCTCGAGTTCGGGCCGGATTACATCCTGCCTAAGCCTATGGATCCCCGTTTATTGCCGGTTCTGGCGCCGGCGGTGGCCAAAGCCGCGATCGAGTCTGGCGTGGCGCGCGCGCCGCTTGATGAGGACTACGAGGAGCAGCTGTGGGGTGGCGTGGGCTTCGGCACCGATCGCAACTGGCGCTAAGGGACTAAAACAACCCTTCGAGATCATCGGTGCCCAGTGGCGCAGTCTCACCGTCTGCTGCGGTGGGCAAAAATTCTTCGAGGAAGTATTCGAGCATGGTGTTGTCGGGCGAGCCTTCGACACGCTGACCGGTTTCGCGATCAATGCGCAGTCGCACAACGCCCGAGGGCATCGGCCGGGGCGCTTGCTCGGGCCCCAAGGCCTCGCGCATGAAGTCGATCCAGATCGGTAGAGCGGCAGTGCCTCCGAACTCTCGACGGCCCAGCAAGCTGTAGTCATCAAAACCCACCCATGCTGTGGTCACCAACTGATCGTTGTAGCCTGAGAACCAGGCGTCGCGAGGTCCATTGGTGGTGCCGGTCTTGCCCGCGATATCGGTCCGGTCAAGCACCCGCGCGCGTCGGCCGGTGCCTCGGCGAATGACATCTTTCAGCATTGAGGTCACGACAAAACTCACCCGTGGATCCATGACGCGAGGCGCTGCGCGCGCAGTGGTCGTGTCCTCAGGTGCCATGAGGATGTCTTCCATGCGAGTGGGCATCGCGTCGTCAGCCGCTGTGACCTCTTCGACGCAATCGCCGCAGGCGACCAGCGGGTCTGCCTCGTAAACCACCTCGCCTCGAGCATTTTCGATACGTTCGATCAGCCAGGGTTCAACCCGAAAACCCTCATTAGCAAGGATGGCGTAACCGGTTGCTACATCGAGTGGCGACAGTGCGTGGGTGCCCAGCGCCAGCGTGAGGTTGCGCGACATCTCGGCGGTGGGAAACCCGAGCCGCTCGACATAGTCGAGGAAGTTATCAATGCCGAGCTGTTGTAACACCCGGATCGATACCAGGTTGCGGGAAAAGGTCAGCGCCTCGCGCAATCGCGTGGGACCATAAAAACGCCCGCTATCGTTTTCCGGGCGCCAGATTTCATCGTTGGACAAGTTGTCGAGAACAACAGGCGCATCGTTAATCAGCGATGAAGCGGTGATCCCGCGATCAAGCGCTGCTGCATAGAGGAAGGGTTTAAAGTTTGAGCCCGGTTGGCGGCGTGCTTGCGTCGCACGGTTGAATTTGGAGAGCTCGAAACCCATACCGCCGACCAGCGCACGGATGGCACCGTTTTTGGGGTCGAGTGACACCAGCGCAGATTGCGCTCGGGGCACTTGGCCCAGTCGGATGTCACCCGAGTCGGTGCGTCGGATCCGTATCATATCGCCAACGGACAGGAGTTCGTCGGGGCTCGCCTTCGGCGCTTGCGTGCGGTTTTCGCTGACAAACTTGCGGATTTTTGACAGGTCGTCTTGCCAGTCCAATCGCTGCCGGTTGCCGTCGCGGTCGATGATATCGGCGCCTTCCGCATCGATTCGGGTGACGATAGCGGGTGGCATGCCAGCGATCACTGGCATTTTCCACAGGGCTTCCTGCCAGCGCTCGCGCGTTTCCTCGGGTGCTTCACCGTCTCTGGGTGGCAGGCGCTGCTCTGGGCCTCGCCAGCCGTGGCGTCGGTCATAGGTGATCAGGCCGTTAATGAGCGCTTCCCGCGCGGCAGTTTGCAGGCTGGCATCGACCGTGGTGTAGACCACGTACCCGTCGTTGTAGGCGCCGTTCCCAAAGCGCTCCACCATATCGCGACGCACCATCTCAGCGACGTAGTCGGCATCAACTTCGACCTGCAGCCCATGGCGGCTTGCGGTAACGGGGTCGCTGGCGGCTATCTGCTGCTCTGCTTCCGTGATCATGCCGAGGCTGGCCATGCGACCCAGAATCCAGTTGCGCCGGTTCTTGCCCGCTTCGGGATTGCTGATGGGGTTATTGCGCGAGGGCGCCTTGGGGATGCCTGCCAGCATGGCGTGTTGGGCAAGGCTCAGCTCTGCCAGCGGTTTGCCGTAGTAGGTCTGTGCAGCCGCCTCAAACCCATAGGCGCGATGTCCCAGGAAAACCCGGTTGACGTAGAGTTCGAGGATTTCCTCTTTGCTGAGGGCGCGCTCAATCTCTATCGCGAGCAGGATTTCGTTGAATTTCCTTAAAAAGGTGCGTTCGAGCGACAGGAAGTAGTTGCGGGCCACCTGCATCGTGAGCGTCGAACCACCGGAGCGTTTGCGCCCCGTGATAACAAGCTCGGAGACTGCGCGCGCCAGGCCGCCTACGTCGATGCCCGAGTGCTCGAAAAAGCCATCGTCTTCCGCGGCGAGTAGTGCGTTGATGAAGGATTGCGGGATTTCGTCAAATTGCAGCGGGCTGCGCTTCTGCTCGCCAAACTGCCCGATGAGCTTGCCGTCCCGGCTGACAACGCGCATCGGCGTCTGCAACGTAATGTTTCGCAGCGTGGCGGCATCGGGTAAGTTGGGGCTTAGATACAGGTATAGCCCAGCGAGCCACCATAGGGCGGCGCAGGTGGCCAGCAGCGATCCTTTCAATAATGTCCGTGTGCGGCGCAAGCGCGGGCTCCGGTTCGTGAAGTTAGCTCAGCTTCGAAAAAGCGGGGCGGAAACCCTGCCTGACAAAAAGATTCGCAACAAGTGACGTTTTACCGTACATGTGTTGGAATTATGAGATAAGCTCGGTGTGGTATAAACCTGAACTTTAAGCGACATTCATAAGTACGCGTAACTAGGGGATAAAAGAGGCGATTGGTGTTGGGCCTTTTTGGTAAGCGCAAGAACCCACCGATGCTCGGTATCGATATTAGCTCGACCACGGTCAAGCTACTCGAGTTGAGCAAGAACGGTGATCGATACCGTGTCGAGAGCTACGCGGTGACCTCGCTCCCCCAGGATGCAGTGGTCGAGAAGATGGTCAACAACGTTGACGACGTCGCAAACTCGATCCGCAGCGTGGTGGCACAGTCTCGCTCCAAGACCAAGACGGCGGTCGCCGCGGTCGCGGGTTCCTCGGTCATTACCAAGGTCGTATCGATGCCGGTTGGGCTCAGCGACGACGATCTCGAAACTCAGCTCACACTTGAAGCCGATCAATATATTCCCTATCCGTTGGACGAGGTCGCGCTGGACTTTGAGGTTCAGGGGCTGGTTCCGGGTCGCGAGGACCAGGTCAACGTGTTGGTTGCCGCCTGTCGCAGCGAGACCATCGATGCTCGTGTTGATGCGCTGGAACGAGCAGGGCTTGACCCCAAGATATTGGATGTCGAAGCCTACGCCATGGAGCGTTCCTACGAGCTCCTTCGTCAGCATGCGCATATTGACGACCGTGCCACGGTGGCCATCGTCGATATCGGCGCTACCATGACGACGTTATCGGTGTTGCATCGGGGCGGGACTGTTTATACCCGTGAGCAGTTGTTTGGCGGGAAACAGCTGACCGATGAAATTATGCGTCGCTACGGGTTGCCGCTTGAGGAAGCGGGTCTTGCGAAAAAGCAGGGCGGTTTGCCCGACGATTACGAGACAGATGTGTTGGAGCCTTTCCGAGAGGCTGTCGTCCAGCAGGTGAGTCGCTCGCTGCAGTTCTTCTTCTCTTCCAGCAACTTCAACAGTGTTGATCACATCTTTTTAGCGGGTGGTGTGTCCTCGATGGATGGGCTTACGGGGCTCGTTGAAGAGCGTCTGGCGACGCCGACCCAGATGGCCAACCCGTTTGCTGAAATGACAGTTTCTCCGCGGGTGAATGCCGTGGCACTGAACAGTGATGCCCCGGCCATGATGATTGCCTGTGGTCTGGCAATGCGGAGTTTTGACTGATGGCCCGCATTAACCTACTGCCGTGGCGCGAGGAACTGCGCCAGGAGCGCAAGAAGCAGTTTGGCTACGCGATGATTGGTGTTGCCTTGGCTGCAGTGTTCACGCTCGTGGTGCTGGATCGCCTCGAAAACGCGCGGATCGAGCAGCAGCAGCGTCGTAATAGTTACCTCAAAAGCCATATCGCTGACCTCGATGCGCAGGTGCAGGAAATTCGCGATCTGCAGCGCAAGCGCACCCAGCTGATTGAGCGAATGCGGGTCATTCAACAGCTGCAGGGGAACCGCCCGATCATCGTCCGCATCATGGATCAGCTGGTGCGAACTGTGCCAGACGGCGTTTTCTATACGCGCCTGAATACAGAGAACGGCGAGATCACCATTGAAGGCGTTGCAGAGTCGAGCAACCGGGTCTCCAGCCTGATGCGAAATCTTGACGGCTCTGATTGGCTTGAGCAGCCGAACCTTGATGCCGTGCGCGCAGCGCCAGAGTTCGGTGATCAGGCGACAACCTTCAATCTCACGGTCAAGATCGATTTGCCGGAAGCCGGTGAGGAGGGCGAACGATGAGCAGCTTTAGTGACTCCCTGCGGTCGCTCAATGAGCTGGATCTCAGTGATCTCGATTTTGAGAATGTTGGCAGCTGGCCTCAGGCCGTCAAAGTCATTGCTGGCATCCTGCTCTTCGCTATTTTGGTGGCCGCCGGTTACTACTATCACGTCGAGCCTTTGCTGAAGCGCCTCGAGCAGGCCCAGGCGGAAGAGGTGGCGTTGCGTCGCGATTTCGAGAAAAAAGCTTTCGAGGCTGCCAACCTGGAAGCTTACAAGCGACAAATGGTCGAGATGGAAGAGAGCTTCGGTGCGTTGGTGAGTCAGCTGCCTTCCGACACAGAAGTCCCTGGTCTGCTGGAAGACATTAGCAACAAGGGCGAGATGAATGGCCTGAAAATCGAAGCTATCGATCTGCTCGATGAAGAGACGCAAGAGTTTTATATCGAGCTGCCTATTGCCATTAAGGCGCTGGGCTCTTATCACGATCTGGGCGCGTTTATCAGCGGTATGGCGGGTCTGCCGCGGATCGTAACCCTGCACGATTTTGCTATTGCTGCCGCAGACGAGGGCAGTAATCGGCTCGAGATGAACATCACAGCGAAAACCTATCGCTACAGAGATGGTGAAGGCGGTGATGAAGGCTAATCGGATGACAGCGGCGAAGTACGTTGCGCTGGCGGCTCTGCTGCTGCCGCTGGCTGCTTGCATCAGCGATGACATGCGCGATCTGGATGCCTTTATGGCGGAGAAGCGTGCGCGTCCGGGCGGCGTCATTGAGCCGATTCCTACGTTCAAGGCCTACGAGGCTTTTGCTTACGCAGCGACGACCATGCGCAGTCCCTTCGATCGTCCGGTCGAGGTGCGCGAGCTGACGGATATGTCTGCGAGCAAAACGATTAAGCCCGATCTGGAGCGTGCCAAGGAGTATCTAGAGCAGTTCACCCTGGATTCGCTCGAGATGGTAGGGCGGCTGGAGCGTGACGGGCAGAACTGGACACTGGTGAGGGATCCGCAGGGCGGTATCCACCGGGTCCAGTTGGGTAACTACCTCGGGCGGGATCATGGTCGCATCGTTGATATGGGTGAAACCTACGTTGCTGTGGTCGAGATTGTGCCCGACGGAACAGAAGATGGCTGGGTAGAACGGCCGCGAACAATTGAGCTCATGGGCCTTTGAGCCGGGAGAGGGGTAGATGGATCAGTCTGGGAGTGAATTGAGACGACGGCCGTGCTC
>JAZBOZ010000239.1:0-4050 GCA_036351405.1 Halieaceae bacterium | reverse complement strand
GTGTTACTGCGGCAACAGCATGGCTGACCCATCTGGTCCAACACTTTGGCACTATCATCCCCTTGACAGGTCAACCAAGACCCAGCGGTAACACGTCATTCTATCCCTATCGTTTGCAGGCTTGCAGTGGCAAAGTTTGGCCCATTCGAGCCCCTAACATCCGAACCCCTGAGAGAACATCTGTGAGAGCAGCAGAGAAAGCACTGTGACAAGCGAAACCGAAGGACTTCAGGTTTATAAAGTGGGTGGCGCCGTGCGCGACCAACTGCTCGGCTATCCCAGCCATGAAACCGACTGGGTGGTTGTCGGAGCCACCGGCGCTGAGCTGTTGGCGCGCAATTTCAAACAAGTGGGCAAAGACTTCCCGGTTTTCTTGCATCCGCGGACGTGCGAGGAGTACGCCCTCGCGCGCACTGAGCGCAAATCAGGGCATGGTTATCACGGTTTTGACCTCAATGCCGAACCCACCGTCACTTTGGAAGAAGACCTGCAGCGGCGCGATCTGACCATCAATGCCATGGCCATGGACGCATCAGGCACGCTGATCGACCCCTGGGGTGGTCGGGCTGATCTCGACGCGAGGCTACTACGCCATGTGTCGCCCGCCTTCGCCGAAGACCCGCTGCGAGTACTGCGCGTGGCGAGATTTGCGGCACGCTACCACCAGTTTGGCTTCACGATTGCGCCCGAGACCTTTGCACTGATGCGAGAAGTCGTCGCTGCGGGCGAGCTCGAGTATCTGTCGGTAGAAAGAATATGGATGGAGACCGAGCGCGCGCTAGGCGGACCATCGCCCACGGTCTACCTCGAATGCCTGAACGATTGTGGCGCCTTGAACCGGATAGCGCCCGGTATTAATGAGGAGGCGCTGACCACCCTGCGGCGGACTGAAGACCGCCTCAACTCGAGTCTTGAGCGTTGGGCTGCCCTGCTGAGCCCTCTTGATAATCCCGCCATTGAACGCGTGAACGCAGCCCTGAAGACGCCGAAAGCCTTCAGGGATCTTGCATGCCATGTCGCCTCATGGGCTCACGATATCGACCTTTTAGAAGCCAAAGCAGTACTGACTGCCCTGACACGCTGTCAGGCACTCAAAAAGCCTGATGCGTTCGAAATGCTGATCACGACGCTTGCCGCCCTTGAGTCGGCGTCAGGGAAATCCGGCCATATCGCTGCATTTATGAGGGCTGCCCGCGACGCCATCGCCGATGTCCAAGCGCAACCACTGATTGCAGAAGGTTATGCGGGCGAGGCACTCGGTCGCGCGATCGAGCAGGCACGCCTTAACAATCTCAGCACTGTGATTGACGATTCGTTGAGGCCCTCGCACTGACTGGTCGCCGGCTACTCACCGGGTCGCTCAGGCGTTTTCACCTGACCATCACGAGCCCAACGACCCGCCGAAAGTGACGCAAGGGTCAGGGAGCCTGACGCTCGATATAAACGCCTACGGCTTCTGCTGCGGGCACCGCACCCGGCTTGGTAATCGATAGCGTTAAACCCTGAACCGGGAACCGGGCAAGAATCAGCGCCGCCAGGTGCTCAGCCAAAGCTTCGAGCAGCTGATACGAGGCGCCCTCAACAGCCGCGATGACGGACTGCGAGATGGCCGCGTAATCCAGGGCGTCAGGTAACGCGTCGCTGGCTGCCGCGGCGCTGAAATCGGCAGCGAGTTCAAGATCAATGATGAGCTGCTGGCGGATCTTTCGTTCCCAGTCATACACGCCGATCACTGAATCCGCTTTCAGCCCTTTGATGAACACCTTATCCAACGGCGGCGGCCTCCGGTGATGACAACTCGGTCATCGGCCAGCGGGCCTTAACCTCTGCATCGGGCGGATCAAGTTCTCCCAACTGCAGTCTTAAGGCACCCGCATAAGCAATCATGGCGCCGTTATCCGTACAAAGTCGCGGCTCGGGGTAGTAAACGCGGACACCTTCCTTGCCCAGCTTTTCCGCCAACACCTTCCGCAACTGCAGATTGGCGCTCACACCACCCGCCATGACCAGTCGCTTCAGACCCTCCTGCTTGAGGGCACGCTTGCACTTGATAGCGAGGGTATCGACCACCGCAGTTTCGAAGGCAAGCGCAATGTCTGCGCGATCCTGGTCGCTGAGACCTCCTGCCGCCTGGCAAGCACGAACGGTGGTCAATGTATGGGTTTTCAAGCCGCTGAAGCTCATATCCAGCCCCGGTTGTTTGACCATGGGTCGAGGGAACTGGAAGCGATCAGGATTGCCCTGCTCAGCGAGCGCCGCGACCTGAGGACCACCCGGATATGGCAAACCCAACATTTTTGCCGTCTTATCGAAAGCTTCTCCAGCGGCGTCATCCAGCGACTCGCCCAGCAACCGGTACTTCCCGAGCCCATCGACCCGCACCAGCTGGCTGTGACCACCAGAGACCAGCAGCGCCACAAAAGGATATTCGGGGGGCTCTTCAGCAAGCATAGGCGCTAACAGGTGCCCCTCCATATGGTGCACCCCGAGGCTCGGCACGCCCAAACTGAAGGCAATCGACCGAGCCAGTGTGGCACCCACCATCAAGGCACCGATCAACCCCGGCCCCGCGGTATACGCCACCGCATCAATCTCGGCCTTATCGACACCGGCCTCCTCGAGCACCTGGTCAATCAGGGGCAACGCCTTGCGGATGTGGTCCCGAGAGGCCAGCTCCGGCACTACGCCACCGTACTCTGCATGCACGGCCACCTGCGAATACAGGGCGTCAGCCAGCAAACCCCGCTCCGTATCGTAGAGCGCGATGCCCGTTTCATCGCAGGATGTTTCGATACCCAGTACCCGCATGCCGTCGCAAACTGCCTCAAGACTCCAAAACCCTAATGATCACCCGATCCGGGGGTGTAGCGCCATGTAATCGCACCGATCGGTCCCTCTTTCCAGAGAAATGGCGCCCCTTTCCAAAAAATCACGCCCCCTTCGCAAAAAAATTACCCCCTTTGCAATATGAATCGGGCGAGCCTATAATCCGCGCCCCTAACTCACAGCGGTCGCAGGATTGGTGCGTCCGCGTAATTAACAGGAACCCTAAATGCCTCAGGTAAAGGTCAAGGAAAACGAGCCGTTTGACGTAGCGCTGCGTCGTTTCAAGCGTTCGTGTGAGAAAGCCGGCGTTCTCGCTGAAGTGCGTAAGCGCGAGTACTACGAAAAGCCCACCACCGTACGCAAGCGTGCCGCTGCTGCTGCTGTAAAGCGCCATCTCAAGAAGATGTCTCGCGAGAACCGCAAGCGTCAGCGTTTGTACTGATCCGAAGCAAGTCGCTGATTAGTTATGAGTGATACCGCTGCCCTGGTGGCGGCAGTCAAAGCGGCCATGAAGGACGCTATGAAGGCGCGTGAAAAAGAGCGCCTCGCCACCATCCGCCTGATTCAAGCCGAGTTCAAGCGCATCGAAGTCGATGAGCGTATCGAAATCGACGACGCCCGCGCCCTCGCTATTCTCGACAAAATGGTCAAGCAACGCCGCGATTCTGCCCAGCAGTATCAGGACGCAGGTCGGGACGAGCTGGCTGCCGTGGAGCTCGCAGAAATCGAGGTCATTCAGGGTTTTCTGCCCGAGCAGCTTTCTGCTGATGAAATCGACGCGATGATTGACGAGGCGCTGTCGAATATCGACGCGACCGGCATGGCTGCCATGGGCCCTTTGATGGGCGTATTGAAGCCCAAGCTGCAAGGTCGCGCTGACATGGGCGAAGTCTCAAAGCTGGTGAAGGCCAAGCTCAACGCCTGACACCGCAAGCTCCTCGCGAGACTGAAACTCACAGCGGCGCGTTATTTACCGACAAATGAGCAGGCTACCCGCCGCGCGGCCAAAGACTCGCGGTAACATAGCTGCATGGCTCGAATCCCCCAGAAATTTATTGATGACCTGCTCGATCGGCTCGATATCGTCGAGGTCATCGATCGGCGGGTAAAGCTCAAGAAAACCGGCAAAAACTTCTCCGCCTGCTGCCCTTTTCACGACGAGAAGACTCCGTCCTTCAGCGTCAACCCGGAGAAACAATTTTTCTATTGCTTTGGCTGTGGCGC
>JAZBOZ010000238.1:0-5245 GCA_036351405.1 Halieaceae bacterium | reverse complement strand
CTCATGTCCTCGAAGGCCTGCGCGCGGTCGTTTCCGATCACGTACTCGGCACTACACAGTAACTTGGCGCCAATGCCTGCTGAGACCGCGGGTCCATGAACGGCGTAATCCAAGGCGTCACATCCGCTGAGTGCCGCTGCGATTAGGGCGGTGGCGACAGATCTTGCTGTATGAAGTTTTTTATTATTCATGGGGTTCTCTCGCGTTGATATCGGCGGATGTCAGCATCGCACAACTCGAAGTCTTATGTGGGTACCGGGCTCACTGGAGCCTCGATGTGGCGGAAGGTGAGATTAATGCGGGCTTCCCCGACTTTCTTGGTTCGCGGTACTTGATGCACCCAGTGTTGCTGCGTGCTGCCGGCCATCACCAGCAGTGAGCCCGCGGGCAGGGGGATGCGGTGAGTTTCACCGCTCTTTTTATGGCGAAGATCAAAACGTCGCGCGCAGCCGAGACTGACCGATGCGATCACGGGATGGCTGCCCAACTCGGGCTCATTATCCGCATGCCATCCCATAGCATCGTTGCCGTCGCGATAGAGGTTGCATAGCACGCTGTTGAACCGGTGGCCTGTCTCCGTCTCGCAACGCTCACGAATGATGCGTAGCGCGTCGCTCCAGCCCTCTGCCGAAAGCGTCTGGCCCGAATAGCGATAACGCACGCCAGCATCCCCGTGCCAGGCCACGAGCCGTGGTTGAAGATGGCGTTTGCCAAAAATCGTAATGCTCCGCTGCGCCCAATCCAGTTCGGTTGTTAGCGCGGTCATCCATTTCTCCGCTTCAGTAGTGCTGGCAAAGTGTGGGTACAGTACGACCGAGGCGCCGTCGTGTTTTGCCGGTGTCAGAATGACTTGAGGCTCG
The DNA here is from genome assembly GCA_036351405.1 of Halieaceae bacterium. Lineage (GTDB taxonomy): Bacteria > Pseudomonadota > Gammaproteobacteria > Pseudomonadales > Halieaceae > Luminiphilus. The sequence goes on along the minus strand of JAZBOZ010000238.1, from coordinate 4,385 downwards.
GCATCGCGCTCGGGAAACAGGGATCGGCTGTCGATGGTTAACCCTCCTGCCAAGTGAGCCGCAGGGTGAGCGTACGCCCAGGTTGAAAGGCCGCCGCTTCGTCTGCACTCGCTACCCAGCGCGTGTCGAACAGGTTGTTGGCTGCGAGACCGAGTGTCCAATCTGGGTTGATGCGCCAGTCGACGCCGCCCCCCGCCAGCGTGGCAGAGGCCATTGCTAACTCGCCCGGCCCGGCTTCACCTCGTGCCTGCCGATGGACGACATCCAGTGAGACGCTAACGTCGGCTGTTTCCCAGCGCGTCAGGTAGCGCCATTCGACCGGGTGCAGATCAGCAAGCCAGTTACCCGTCGCATCTTCGCCCTGTTGCCATTGGTAGCTCAGCTGATGCTGCCAGCCCGGACTTGCTTGCCAGGTGAGCGAGGCTTCTATCCCCTCTATCGTGGCACTATCGAGATTGCGGAAAGTTCGGAGCGCGGAGTTGATGCGAACGCGCTCGATATAGTCATCGAGCTGGTTGCGATACACGCTCACAGTAGCGCTGATACCTCGCATGTCGACGTTCAAGCCCAGCTCTACCCCCCTGTTTTTCTCGGGGGCCAGGTCCGGATTCCCCAATGTGTCGCCGCGCGGGGTCACGCCATCGAAATAGCGCTCACTCAGCGTCGGAAATCGAAAGCCGGTCCCCCAGCGCGATTGCAGCACCCAGCTGTCATTGATCTGCCAGTCCGCGGAGAGGCTGGCATTGGCGGCACTGTCGCTGCGTCGTTGGCGATTACCCGTTTGTTCGACATGGTCCCAGCGCAATCCCGCACCGAGGCGCCATGGACCCGCGGTCCATTGCTGATCAACGAACAGCCCCACGTTGTCCTGCGCCCCGGTCAATACCTCACGACTGAAGATGAGATCATCAGCCGGGTCGAACTCGCGGTCGGTGATGTTGACGTTGCGCCGCCCCAGCCATTCGACACCTACCCGGCCGGTACTGCTGCCCACGTCCAATGCATGAAAGAGCAGGCCGCCCAACGTATCGCTGCGATAGCGCGTGTCGTTGCGGCGAATGGCTATCTGTTCGGTGCTGCTTGTCCAATCCTGGCTGTGCCCGTACAGACGACCGAGCCATACGCCGGGATTGCGAAGGGTCATCGCAACCAGGGAATGTGTCTCCTCGGGGTAGTCGGCGCGCAATGTATCCGGGAACCCACGGTTGGATTTGCCAATATCCTGACCCTTGCTCGCCAGTGCTATCAGGTGACTTTCCAGTCCTTGCCAACCCGTGCGTATATCCAGAAAGCCAGCCCCTTGTTCATAACGGGTATTCAGCGGTTGTCCGGATCCATCGGCTGCGTTATCTGCGCGGCGAAGCGCAATACCTCCTCCGACACCGGCAGCCAACGGCCCCACAAGTGCGAGGCCTGTCGCTTGATCGAGGTCGCTCCAATCGGCGGTGGCACGCGCCACATCAGTTGACGCGAGTGCCAGATTAACCACCCCACCCATCGCGTCTGAACCATACAGAGTCGACCCTGGGCCGCGGCTGACGCCGACCTGCCCCAGCAGCTCGGGAGGAATGAATGATGCGGCGTTGCCAGCCCGGCGGTCGGTAAACAGCGGCACCCCGGCCACCTCGGTCCGGATACGCCAGCGACTAAAGCCGCGCACACTGTAGCTCTGAAATAGGCCTCCCTGGCCGTTGAGGCTGACGCCCGGAAGACGTTCGATCCAATCCCCGGCCGTGCGGTTGAGTGAAATCTGAGTGTCGCGGCTGACGGTTTTAGTGCGGGTGTCGATCAGTAGCGCCTGCCCGAGTAAATTGCGCGAGCCGGTGACGACGACTTCCTCAATCGGCGCCTCTTGCAACGCCTCTTGCGCCACGGCGTTTCCAGCGAGCAATAGCAGGCAGCTGGCGAGTTTTAGGTGCATCCCGCCACTACTGTTGATGCGGGCGGACCTTTGCTTAAGAGATGACTTCAAGGCCGCGCTCAATACACCACATGGCACTCAATACCCCCAGTACAGCAACGGGAATGTTGACGAGGGCAGTAGCTCGAGTGGGCATAATCTTGTGGATTGCGGCACCGATCAGCAGCAGTACGCCGATGAAGGCCAGTTGCCCGAATTCAATGCCCAGGTTGAAAAACAGCAGCGCCAGCGGGAGATTGCTCTGGGGCAGGCCTGTTTCGGCCAGCGCGCCGGCGAAGCCCATGCCGTGTAGCAGACCGAAGAGACCGGCAAGCCACCAGGGCTGCCGCCACAGGCGAGAGATTCCCTGTTCTCGAGTGAGTTCCACTGCCAGCACGAAAATAGATAGTGCAATCAGAAACTCAATCAAGGCGACGGGGTAGGTAAACCAGCCCAGTGTGACCATAGCGAGCGTCATACTGTGGCCCACCGTAAAGGCGGTGACCGTCCAGATGAGGCGTCGTCCTTGTCCGACCAACAGCAAAAGCCCCAGTACGAACAATAAGTGGTCGATACCGAGCCAAATATGTTCTGCGCCCAGCACCGTGTATTGGGTGACGACTTTTTTGGCATCAGGCTCAATTGGCACGGTATAGGCTGGGCTATCGGGGGTGAGGACCTGCTGATGGGCAACACCTTCAGCGAGGCGCAGCGTGAGTAACACCGACGCTTTATTCGCTGCAATCCCGTCAACGCGGATTGTCTCGCCGACCAGCCCGCCAGCGCACTGCCAGGTCAGCTGCTGTAGGCGGCCAGTACCCTGCATGATCCACGGAGAGCGCTCAGCCTCTGTGCACCCCTCGGGCAAAAGCGGTGCAAGCGGGGTATCGGTCACGGTATCAACCGGGGTCTTCCAGCTCACCGCGAATCGATCTGCTGAGAGTTGCTCGATCTCCAGTAACGAGGGCGCGAAGCGGTGCGCGGCTGCCGCAGAAGACAGCACCAATAGCATCGAACACAGCAGCCACCTCATTGAGTTAATACCTCGTAACGAGACATGAGCTTTGCTATGGCTTGATCGAGTGCGGCCTGCTCGCGCTCTGCCATCAAGTCGGCGTGCAGTATGGCCTCGGCCTCTTCAAAGGTTTGTTGACGCGCCGGCGCAAACTTTTCAATAAACAGCACGTGTTGGCCAAATGTCGATGCGACTGGTCCAACCCAGCCTGTGATATCGGGTGACGCTTCAGTCATCGCGCGAAGTCGACGCGTAAAAGCAGGGCCGAAGCGGGCGCTGACCTGAACCCAGGAGATGGCTTCGAAGGCGTGTCCAAAGACGAAAGGTTCGCCGAGATCGGCTGCTTCCTCGGGGGATGTGTCGCTCGTTATCAGCGTGTCCAGGACGCGCGCCGCCTCGTCGCTTGCGATATCACCCAGCAAGCGATGAGAGAAGCTGATTCGGGCGGGTTCCATCAGCGAGTCGCGGCGCTGTTTAAAGGCTGCCTCGAGCGCATCTGTATCTGGGGGAGCAACGTCGACTGACGCGATCAAGAGCATCGACATGCCCTGCACCAAGCGCCTGCGAATGACTTCATCGGTGAGATGCATGTTGAGTTCGAGGGCGCGGTCGATCAGCTGGGCGTCGCTCTGGCGAGTTTCCGGTTCGAGAAATCGCATATTGCGTAACAGCCGCTGTTGTATCGCGGGATCGCTGAGGTGAAGACCCTGATCAATCGCCTCGCGAAACAGCAACGCCTCGCGCAGCCATTGGTCGATGAATCCAGACTGTTCATCAGCCGTCGGCGCTCTACCCGCGAGCTGCGTGAAACTCTCGGTGAGCGCTGCGATTTCTGCGGGGTTCGGCGGTCCGAGTACGGGTGGCGGTGCCGGGAAAATCAGGCGGTTGCCGAGATAGAGCAGGCCGCCAAAGATAAGAAACCAGAGCCAAGCCGGGCGAGGTAGGCCGTTGTGAACTTGCAAACGTTTTCTCCCTGAAATCCCGGCGGCTTGGGTCGATAAATTATTCGAATACCGTGCTGGTATCCGATTTGTAGAGAGACTTGCGAGGCTTCGCGAATACCCGTTTCAGCATTGGCTCGAAGAACGCCAGTGAATAGGTCTCTGCTTCCGGATCAAACGCGGGCGCATCGTACTTCTCGATAAATTCGAGCGTGCGTGCGTAATAGGGGTGATCCCGATATTGGTCGCGCAGGTTTCTGTCCAGACCGAGGTACTCGAAAAAGTAGTAACCCTGAAAGATCGCGTGGTGTTTCACCATCCAGTGGTTTTCCTCGCTGACATAAGGCTCAAGGATCGTGGCGGCGATATCCGCGTGATTAGCAGGGCCCAAGGTGTCTCCGATATCGTGCAGCAAAGCGCAGATGACGTATTCCTCATCTTTGCCATCCTTGTGTGCGAGGGTGGCGGTCTGCAGGCAGTGGGTCAATCGATCAACCGGGAAGCCGCCACAATCGTCTTTGAGCAGCAT
>JAZBOZ010000237.1:0-3192 GCA_036351405.1 Halieaceae bacterium | reverse complement strand
CTCGGTCGCAGTCCGGGCGTGTTCCGGCTTGAGGACACCTTGTTTTTCGGCCGTAGTGAGAATACCGATACCCAGAGGCTTGGTCAGAAAGAGTTGATCTCCGGGCTGCGCGCCCTCATTGCGCTTGAGTTGCGCGATGGGCGCTTCGCCGGTCACTGCCAGACCGAAAATGGGCTCCGGCGCATCGATACTGTGGCCGCCAGCCAGGGGAATGCCAGCTTCGGCACAAGCTTGACGCCCACCGGCGATGACTTTGCCGGCGACCTCGGGCGGCAGTTTATCGAGGGGCCAGCCGAGAATAGCGATCGCCATTGTCGGCTTGCCTCCCATGGCATAGATGTCACTGATCGCGTTGGTGGCAGCAATGCGCCCGAAGTCAAAGGGGTCATCCACAATGGGCATGAAGAAGTCGGTGGTGCTAAGAATCGCTCGCTCATCGTCGATGGCAATCGCGGCAGCATCGTCCTTCTGGTTGTTGCCGACCAGCAGTGCCGGGAAGGTTTGGTCGTTCATGCCTACCGTGCTGCCCGCGAGTATTTGATCCAGCACGTTGGGTGCGATCTTGCAGCCGCAACCCGCACCGTGGCTGTACTGGGTGAGGCGATAAACTTCCTGACTCATGGAGAATCCTCGGGCCTTGAGTATGCAAACCGCTATCCTAGCGCTCATTGCTTGAAAATCTAAAAGCTTGATTACATGCTGTCCGCCGTTTGTCGGAGTATTGATGTCGCGCACCTATCATTTTTTACCTGTCTGCCTGAGTGTTTGCACCGCTTGGCTGCTTGCCTGCAGCGCATTGGCACAAACGGACTCCATGGCCGAACAGCGCGCGCGCTTTACGGACGCGGAAGCGGAGCTGCGGTCTGGTGCCGGGCCACGCTACCGCGCATTGCGTGAGCAGCTCGATGATTACCCTCTCACGATCTACCTCGATTACGCCCAACTGCGAGAGCGGCTGCGACGCGCGACACCGGCACAGGCGAATGACTGGTTGCGCCGGGCAGAGGGCTCGCCTTTGGAGAATCGATTACGGGAGGCGTGGATTCGCGATCATGGGCAGCGGCAGCGCTGGCGTGCATTGCTGGCCGTGCAGACGATTGAGCCCAATGATGACGAGCTGCAGTGCTATTGGTGGCGCGCGAAGCTGGCCTCGGGCGACCGGGCCGGTGCACTGCAGGCAGCGGCACGGTTGTGGAACATAGGCCGGTCCCAGCATCGCGCTTGTGATCCGCTGTTTGCCGAGTGGATGACGGAATCACCACTAACGGATGCGTTGATCTGGTCGCGCGCGCTCAAGGCCTTTGACGCCCGTTCTCCGCAGCTTATGCAGTACCTGACCCGGTTCGCATCCCCAGAGCTATTGCCATTATTGCAGGAGTTGTATGCAGTCTATCGCTACCCGGACCGACTGGTTAACGATAGTCACGCTGCTGATCCGCGGCACGCGCAATTGATGACGGTAGGTGTTCGCCGGCTTGCCCGCGTTAATCCGGCAAAGGGGCATCAAGCCCTGATGCGTGCTCGCCAAACGCAGCCTTTCACTGATCAGCAGCTCGACGCGATGGCGGCCATGATTGCGCGACATAGTTTGTTCGCGAAGAGTGCCGCCCCTGAGGACTGGTTGGTTGAAACCTTGTCGCGGTTGGGCGATGACGAGTTAACTGAGATATACCTGCGCAATCATGTCAGCGAAGGCGCATGGCCAGCAGTACTGGAAGCGCTGGACTGGTTGTCGCCCGAGCGTCAGGAGGCCGATATCTGGCGTTGGTGGCGCGGTAGGGCGTTGATGGCTGCGGGCAACAAGGCGCAAGCCGAAGCTTTGTGGCGTGACCTCGCGAGTGAGCGCAGTTTTCATGGTTTCATGGCAGCGGACCGCTTGGGACTGCCTTACCAGCTGAATGGTATCGCGCCGCTGGAACTCAGCCTCGAAATTGATGACCCCGGTCTCGCACGTGTGCGCGAGTTGTGGGCGCTGGATCGCGTCGACCAAGCTCGCGCCGAGTGGAACCTACTGCTGTCGAGGTTGGATAAAGATCAGCAGCTTTGGCTGGCCGAACAAGCACTGGCGGCAGGGCAGCCAAGCTTTGCCATCATGGCGACCAACACCGCCAAGGCGTGGGATATGCTGGATCAGCGTTTCCCCTGGCTTTACCGGGAGATTTTCGAGCAGTCTGCTGCAGCGCATCAGCTGATGCCGGGTGAGCTGGTGGCGATTGCCCGTCGTGAGAGCGCACTGTATCCCCGAGCTGTGTCGCCTGTCGGCGCCGTGGGTTTGATGCAGCTCATGCCGTCTACCGCTCGCCAGGTCGCGCGACGCACAGGCGTGCCTTACCGGCGCGGTCGCTTGTTCCAGCCCGAGTACAACGTCGATCTTGGCGCGCATTACTATGCGCAGCTGCGAGCGCGCTTTGATGGGCTGCGCCCCTTGGCTCTGGCGGCCTATAATGCGGGGCCGCATCGCGTGGACCGCTGGCTGACCGGTGTTCACAGCGTCGACCAGTGGATAGATAGCCTGCCATTTGGTGAAACCCGCGAGTACGTGCGGGCGGTACTCGCCTACGCACTGATTTATCGGTTGCGTGATGGCGAGTCGGCATCACTATTCTCGGAACACGAGCTGACGCACACCTACTAATCACCATTGCAGCATGCGTGATGTTCTAACCCCCAAAGAGACCATTGACGGAGACACCGGATGAAGACCCTACAAATGCAATCCTGCGTGCACGATGACAGCACTATCGAATGCGCGCTGTTCGAGGTCGAGGTTCCCGAGCCGACCGAGAACGAAGTGCTGATCGAGATTGAGGCGACGCCCATCAATCCTTCGGATCTCGGGCTGATGTTTGGTGCGGCAGATGTTGAGAGTGCGCGAAGTGGAGAGCGAAATGGTTATCCCTCAGTCATTCTCGATATGCCAGCGCCTGCCATGGCGATGATGGCCAGTCGGCTGAACGAGTGGCTGCCCGTCGGCAACGAGGCGGCCGGCAAGGTGGTGGCAGCGGGCAGCAGCGATGCGGCGCAAGCGCTGCTCGGCAAGCGTGTCGGAACCTTTGGTGGCGAGATGTACGCCAGTCATCGCTGCGTGAATGTCCAGCAGTGCTTGCCGCTCCCCGAGTCGGTCAGCGCAGAGCAGGGCGCGTCCTGTTTCGTGAACCCCATGACGGCATTGGGATTCGTTGAAACCATGCG
>JAZBOZ010000236.1:0-7636 GCA_036351405.1 Halieaceae bacterium | reverse complement strand
GCTTCCTGAAGCAGTTCCAGCTCGCGGATGTAGCCAAAACCATAGGTCTTCCAGATAAACCCTGAATCCGAACCGGTGGTCACACGACCACCACGATTCTTGTACTCATTGACGAAAGTCATCCAACGCGCAAAGTTTTTCTTCCAGGCGATCTCATGCCCGGTCGTCCAATCAAAAAAGTAAGAGCCATGAATGTCCGGATCCGCACGAAAGGCGCGCAGCATGTAGGGCATGGTGTACTCATCGTGCCAAACAGCCCGCTCCTCACGCATCAAATCGCGATTGGCCTCGTAGATCGTGAAAGTCGGGCTCAAAGTGAAATCCAGCTCGAGCAGTTCATCCATCGTCTGATTCCACTTGTCAGATCCCGGGGCCGCAGCTTGAAGCCACAAACGACCCGCCTCGCCGAATCGATCCTGCTCGTTGTTGTAGTTATAGCCATAGGGGTAGTTCTGGACGGTTTGATGCTCAAACATCGCCTCGGGTAACCCGTACCAGTGCTCCATCGAATCGAGACCCAAACGGGCGGTATCGAGGACGTTCAGCTCAGTCACCGACACCTGAGAATGATGCTGTGCGGTCAGCATGCCGAGCCGTTCAGCTTCCTGAATGGCCGCCGCGTTAATCTCCTTGGCCGCCCCGAGGAACTTCACTCCATCGGCGCCCTTTTTCTTGACCGCGCGCACCCATTGAATGGCGGCCTCTACCGATGGCATCCGTTGCGGAAACATCGCCAGCACGCGCATCCGCGGGGCAGCGATTTCCCCTGCCTCACTGCGGCGCTTGTGCTCAAGCGTCCAATCCAGTCCCATCACGGCACCCACTTCACGGACCGTGGTGACCCCATGCGCAAGCCACAGTTTGTTGACGTACTCAGCGTCAGTCAGTGAACCCGCCGGCGCGTGACTCGGGGTGCCCAAATGGGTATGGGAGTCAACGAAACCGGGCAATACGTACTGTCCACTCGCGTCGATCACTCGCGTGTTTTTCTCGGACGAATGGCTCGCGCGGCCGTGGGCATCTTCAATGGCGACGATCCGGTTGCCCTCGATCACAATATCGACAGGGCCCAATGCAGGCGCACCGGTACCGTCGATCATCATGGCATTGGCCACTACCAAATGGTCGAAAGGACCCTCAGCTTCATCGCCGATGGGCGGGCTGGATTTAGCGGGCGCGATGCCAGACGCCAATACGCGAGTGATGATTTCTTCACCGGGCTCTGCCGAAAAAGCACCGGGGGTAAGCATGCAGCCGACCGCGAATAAAGCGCTGAGGCGCCTCATGGCCATTGGACGAAACAGAAACTTTGCGACTGCACTTATCGTTATTGTTATCAACGTCATGGCCTGCCTCACTTGGATGGGAATGCACATAAGCAGATTACCCTAGCGACAGGCGGATCACACGCGTCCCTTACCGTTTGCAGTCGACGAATCAACAACACCAAATTTGGTGAGGCATCTAATCGCGACTGGGGCACCGACCCATCGCGTTGCCTGGACGCATCAGGGGCTCAGCCACCCCCCCGCCTCATCGGCCACCAGCCAGAGTCGCGAATACCAATAGAAGCCGCCGCCATGATCAGCTCTCACTGTACAGTTAACCTTGTTCCGCCCCGGCGACATCGGCGGTAGCGTGACCGACCATGCGTTGTTTATCCAGGACTGCTCGAGTGCTGCGCCCGAAGCCGCGTAACAGCGAATATTTCTGGCATTGAACGCCGCGGCTGTTGGCTTGAACGTCCATGTCTGCGGAGGTCTCTGATCAGCCGGATAGAAAATCGCTTGCTCGGACTCATCGCTGGCCGTCAGCGGTTGCGCGTTCAGCGCAATGGCGAGGCGCTCGTCAGAATCGCCGCCCATGTAGAGCGGGAATCGTGGAATTCGAGTTCGGAGCGTCACGGGCCCCACCGCGCCCGATTGCTGGGCGAGACCAAACAGCGCGAGCTCAGACAACATGTCCTCGGTGGAGCGGCTGTACTCCCCGTAGGGGTAAGCGAAAACAGGGATTGCGGCATCTCCGAGCTCGGCGCTCACCCGCTCAACACTCGCTTCGATCTCTTGTCGCCGGGTATTTTGTGAATCACCCCGCCACTGCTCCAGGTGTGCATGTGACAATGAGTGCGCGCCGAAGGTAGCGTAGCCTTCTCTTGCCATCGCACGCATTTGCGGCCAAGTCAGAAAGGAGCCGGCTCCTTCGTCACTGCGGTCGGTTGCGATAAACACCGAGTAAGGCATCTTGCGCTCGTGAAGCATGGGCGCCGCTATTTCGCCCACCGAGCGGTAGGCGTCGTCAAAGGTAATCGCGATCGGCTTATCAGGTAGCTCACCGCCGTTGTAGATCCCATCCAACAAATCTTTGAGGGGCACAACATGGAAACCACCCCGTTCGATCGCCTCCAGGTGTTCGCGAAAACGGGCCGGTGTCACACGTGTCGATGAGGGCCCGGAATCTGCCACGCGGTGATAGAGCAGAATGACGCCGGAATGCTGGGTTCGCGCCAAAGCCGGCGCTGCAATCAGAGCAAGGATGATGGCGGCCAGTAATAAGAGAGCCAAATCTCGTTGCGTGCCGCTCATGCGCTTTGGGCGCGCTCCACCAGACTCTGATTGCGGCGAATCATGGCTTGGATCTCCTCGACATACACCTGACCCCGCTCAGAATATCCGAGCAGACCGGGCGCAAGTGTACTGCCGGTGATGGATCGGCCATCGCGGCGCAGCCGCGCCCGGAGCTCACGCAGTGGCGCATAGCGCTCGTGCGTGTTGAGGTTATTCATGTAGCGGCGAATCGATTCGGAGACACTGCTGTAAGCCTCGACCTCGTGGGAGGCCCCTTTCGGGCGTTTCGCAGGCACCACGCCGCAGCCCTTAACATAACACCACTGACCGAACAGGTTGTTGATCTCTACGGCAAACCGAGAGCGCCCCCAACCCGACTCCTTAGCCGCTTGCGCGAGTGCGAGATCTTTCGGAATGACGTCGATTCGAAGCCACAGTTCGTCGACAATCTCTCGTTCCGATTGTTCCTCCCACTCAATTTCATATTCGTCCGCCAGGTTTCCGAGTTGATAACGCTGCCACCAACCCAGCGACCCGCCAGCCATCACTTGCTCTCGATACCCCGCAAGCTCCGCCCTTTGCTCAAGAATTCGCGCGTTTTGCGCCTCGACGATGGGGAGCAGAAAGTCATAAAACGTCTGCTTCATCTCCTTTACGTCATCAATGGCTGCAAGATCTGGCAGCCCCCGGTCTGCACACCCGCTCATGAAGGCCATCGTCAATGCGCCGACTATGGGGAAGACTCGAAATAGACTTCGTATCGAATAATTCATCATGTCAGGGTAGCGCATGCGCTTTCAGTGCGGCCAGCGTTGTCGGATCGGGATAGGCATCGGCGGGCAACGCGTTATCCAACTGGAACGCGCGTAATGCAGCGCGTGTGCGGCTGCCAAGAATCCCATCGGGCTCACCCGCGGCGTAGCCGAGGGCATTCAGCTTCGCCTGTGCCGTTTCTAAATCAGCTTTGGCTAGGGTTTGCTCATGGAATACGGTGTCTTTCAGAGGCGGCATGTCAACCAGCTGATCGGCCAGCAAGCCGACCGACAGCGCGTAAGACTGAGACTGATTCCAGCGCATGGCGACACGGAAATTTTCGTAGACCATAAAGGCCGGTCCGCGGTGACCTGCAGGCAGTAAGATAGACGCCTCCAAATCCAGCGCCGGTAACTGCCCACCATCTAACCGGGTAACGCCTTGTTCCGCCCAAAAAGCCAAAGTCTTTGGAGGCTGTAGACCGGTCAGCTCGTAAGGAAAGCCCTCGGGCAAACGGACCTGTCGGCCCCATCGTTCACCGGATTGCCAACCGAGGCCGCGCAGGAAGTTGGCGCCCGAGGCCAGTGCATCCCGCTCGCTTCCCCAGAGATCGATCTGCCCATCACCATCGCCATCCACCGCGTAACGCAGATACGACGATGGCATGAACTGCGTATGCCCGACAGCGCCCGCCCAGGAACCTTTCAATTTTTTCGGCGGAAGGGACTCACGCTGCGCGAGTTTGAGCGCATCGACGAATTCACCCGCAAAAAAATCACTGCGCCTCGGATCGCACGCCAGTGTGGCGAGCGCGTCAAAGGTCGGAATTTTGCCGAGATAGCTGCCGTAATTGGTCTCCAGCCCCCAGAAAGCAACGAGATAACGCGGTGGCACCCCGTATTCTTCCAGGAGCGAGTTCAAAAACGAGCGGTGCTGATCCAGCAGACGGCGACCCTCATTCACCCGCGCTTGGGTGACGCGGGTTGCCAAATATTCAGCGAAAGTCTGTACAAATTCTGGCTGCTTACGATCCAGAGTGATAACGCGCTCAAGCGGGGAGAGATCAGCAATCACCTCATCGACTAAGTTCGCGTCAACACCCGCTTCAATAGCGCGGTCTCCCAGCCCCCGCGTACAGGCAGCAAAGCCGGCACTATCTGCAGCCCAGCCCGGTGACGCCAGAGCTAACACCAATAAGCAACATACTGTGAGTCGAGTTCGCAAAATCCATGTCTCCGCGAGCCATTCTGTGCTCGCAAGTTTGGCGGATTTACGAACTCAACGCACGACCGGGAAGTCGGTGAATCGCTGTCAGCGGCGGGCGCGGCCCATCAGGCGATCAATAGCGTCCGCCATGCGCTCCCGCACACCGGCAAGTGTGCTAGACGGTTGATCAGCATCGCCCTCACGGGCGACCGCATTGACGCTATCCATATTCGCCACGATAGTATCGATATGGTGTAGCTGCTCAGATACGTGGTCACGCATTTCACCGTTGATCTGATTCACTTCTCGTACCGCTTCACGGATTTGCGCCAAGCTCTTATCGGCTTGCAACACCTGCTGTACGCCGATTTCCGTGGCAGACCTTCCCTGCTCGATCGCACTTACCGCGTTCTGTGCGCCCGCTGTGACGGCCTCAATCACTGCGCGAATTTCGTCAGTCGATTGACGCGTTTTTGCAGCAAGAGAACGCACCTCATCGGCCACCACGCTGAAGCCACGTCCCTGCTCCCCAGCTCTTGCCGCTTCGGTGGCCGCATTTAGCGCCAACAGATTGGTCTGATTAGCAATAGAGGTAATGACCTCAAGCGCCTGTTGGACCTTGGCAATATCTGTGGCGAGATTGTCGATGACCAGTGATGACTCCCGAATTTGCTCGGAGGAGCCGCGGATAACCTCCACGGTATCGTTCATCAATGTCGCGCACTCCTGTGTCAACCGTTCAGCACTGGAAGCTGAGTCGGAAGCAGACACCGCGCTGCTCGCCACGGCACGGGCCGTTTGGCTGAGATGATGCGAAGAAGTCGACACCTGATCCGTTCCCACAATCAGCGTCTGGCTCACACCGTCGAGATCAACCTGATAATGCGAAAGCTCCTCGCAAATACTCTTGAGGTTGACCCGCAACTGTTCAACCGCTTGGGACATTCGGCCAATCTCATCCGCTCGATCAAAAGTCAGCTGAGACTCGTAGTTACCCTTGCTCACTTCCCGGAGATGATCAATCAACAGGGTAAGCGGTCCGACAACTTGCGACTCCATGAAACGAAGAATAGTCAGCACACTCACCACCATTGCCAAGACGATGGCAATGGTTCCAAATAAAACTGCGTGAGACGCCGCGCCCGACTTCTCACCACTGATGCGGATAACATCCGACTGCAGGCGTGCAGATAAATCTGCAAGACTCTGCGTTGGCTCGCGATCAATGCCCCGCACAGCACTGTCACCTGCGATGTGCGAGAAATTGTTCTCCATAAACGCGGTGTAACCGGCCTCGTACCGAGGCAACAGTGATTCGTGTGCGCGTTGAAAATCGCGCATGCTGCTCAAACTGGCGTCATCAAGATCCAGTGCAAGGAATTCATCGGCTTCGCTTTGAATGGTGTTGTGTAATTCGCGGAATCTGTCCCAATACTTGAGTCGATCCTTCTCCACCGACCCGCGTAACAGCACGTTCTTCCACTCCTGCACCTGGCGTTTGAAATTGAAGTTGATGCGATCCGCGAGCGTTTTCGCAGTCACTTCGCTCTTCATCAAGTGATCGTAGTCGGCGATTCTGGCTGAGAGCACGCTGAACGAGACGATGGCGATAAGCCCAACCGTCAAGATACCCAGTCCCAACAAGCCCAAGATCTTGGACCTTAGATTCCTAAAACGCTCAAGAGCAGAAGTCGCCAATTCTGAATCCTCATTACAGCGATATGAACGGTTCAACCAACCTCGAAACGCCAGTCTCAGAGTCAATAGCCGACTCGGAAGGCAACTTCGCCGCAATACCAACTGAGTGGGCACACCAACGGAGGCCGAAAACCCATCCGCATGACAACATGGTGAACCTGACCCATGCATCACACCAGTCACATGTGACCGTAATGTGACAATGAATGCGGATAGCGCCCTTCCCAGTCGGTACAGCATATGGGCGTCAGGCTTTGGCTGCTAATCGTTAAACATCACAAACGCCAAACGGTGGCTACAGCTGCTGTTCGATAGGCAGCCAGGCCACAAAACTCGCCACGAAACGCCGCCACCAGCTTGCTTCGGGTTCGGGACCGGTACGAACCACGGTTTCGCCCGCCGTCTGCTCGACCCACTGCAATCGCGGCCTTGACGATTTCGTCCCGGCACTGGCCGAGGTCAGCTCTACCCGCCAAGCCTGTTCGGGTAGCTGTGTCTCGCGCCATTGCTTGATCGCTTCGGCCAGCTCGGCGCTTTCAATGACCACACCCAACTCGGTATTCAGCTCGCTCGACCTAGGGTCCATATTCATGGAGCCTACAATTATCCGCTCACCATCGATCGCAAAAGTCTTGGCATGCAGGCTCGCCTGGGACGCCCCCAATCGCGGTTTCTTCTGCGTACCAGTCGTGTTCTCGGCGGGAGCAATAGAGGACGGTGGCATCTCAAAGATTTCGACACCTGACGCCAGCAATCGTTTGCGATAGCGCACATACCCCGAGTGCACTGCAGGGACATCGGTAGCGGCCAACGAGTTGGTGACAATGGTGACCGATACGCCGCGGGCCACCAGCATCTCCAGCAGTGCTGTACCCTTTTCACCCGGCACAAAATACGGAGAGATCGCGATCACCTCGCGCTGTGCCGCTGCCAGCAAACCACCGAGCTCAGGGCCCATATGGGTGGCACGGTCCTTGGGGTCAGAGACCACTTTTTCGGGCAGGTCGTACAACAAATGCGCGGAGGCCCAATACCAAGGCAGTTCCCCCGCTGATAATTGTGCCGTCAATCGTGACTGCTGCAAGCGCAAGCCGTAGGTACTGTCCGCAAGATCGTCCGCGAGCACTTGCAACAGCCTTCGCGCCTCAATGAGCAGCTCAGGATCACCCTTGGCCCCCAACGAAGACAGAGACCAGGCAAGATCACTGTTCCAATAGGCATCAAAAGCGTCGCTCACTTCATCGACGATGAGACCCGCGGCCAGCACATCCATATCGCCAAAATTGACGCCTTCAGATGCCTCAAAATATTCATCGCCAATGTTGCGCCCACCAACGACGGCGGTCTGGTTATCAACGACCAACGACTTGTTATGCATCCGCCGCGTCACCGTGCCAAAGTGCGTCAAAAAATTC
>JAZBOZ010000235.1:0-4562 GCA_036351405.1 Halieaceae bacterium | reverse complement strand
GAGGAATGGGATCACCTCGTTCCATGCTCGTCGCCAGCTTGGGGCGATGGCGGGGTATTGCCGGTCCACAAAAAGTTTAAAGCGCTCTTTGCTCACCGGAAGGCGAGCGGCTGAAATGTCCGCATCTCAGTCAATCAGCTGCGCTGCCATCAAAGTCAGCTTCGAGCCCCCAGTGCCGTATGCTGCAGTCTGCCCGAATGTCAGCTTTGCGCAGAGAGCGCCAATTGCAAAGTTGCGAACTATGGTCGCCTAACGAGGCGCGCACGGCATGTTGCTCGGAGATCGCTGCTTGAGAATGTCATGTCAGACTGCCTCCAGCGTTTCCGTCTTACGGTAGCTTTAGAATCTCCTTACTACTTACTGAGGTCTCAAATTTCCATGCTGTCTGTATCCGCTTTGCTCTCATTTGAAAGCCACCTCAAATGCGCATCCTTCTAGTCGAAGATCACCCTCCTCTGGCCGAAGCCGTTTGCGATGCCCTGCGGCGGGCAGGCTTTGCGGTGGACCACGCTGCCACAGCCTCCGATGCGCGCGAATTGTCACGACTTTCGGACTATGCCTTGGTGCTATTGGATTTGGGCCTGCCGGATGGTGACGGGCTATGCCTGCTGCCGACCCTGCGGCAAGGTGGGCGGGTTCCGGTTATCGTGCTGACCGCGCGCGACCAGCTGGCCGACCGATTGTCGGGGCTCGATGGTGGCGCGGACGACTACGTCGTCAAACCAGTTGAGATGTCCGAGCTGATCGCCCGCGCCCGCGCTGTGTTGCGCCGTCCTGGCGACCGCTCGGATACAATCCTGCGGCTGGGGGCGCTGGCACTCGACACCGCTGCACGCAGCGTCAGCGTCCATGAGGCGCCGGTCGTTCTGGGCCGCCGAGAGCTGGGTGTGCTGGAGCATTTGATGCGAAACGCCGGGCGCGTTGCGTCACGGCAGGTGCTGGAGGACGCGATCTATACGCTGGATGATGAGGTCACGCCCAATGCGCTGGAAGCGGCCGTATCACGCCTGCGCCGTGCGCTGGAAGCGGCAAACTGCCCGATCCCGATCGTGAATGTGCGCGGTGTCGGCTGGATGCTGCCGCGCGAGGGCAGCCAATGACGCGACCCAACCGTCCCCTCGCTCAGGTTCTGATCCGGCGGCTGACGCTGATCGCCACCGTGATCGTCGTGCTGAACATCGTCGTGGTGGGCCTCTATTACGGGTCCGACCGTCGCGAGCTCGAGGCCGAGATCATTGCCGACGTGACCGAAAGGCTGGGCGCATCGCTCGAGGGAAAAAGCTTGCCAGCTGATGCCCCGGCGCGCGACATCTTTGCCGATCATCCCGATGCCTATGCTTTTGCGCTTGTGGATCGTACCGGGATGGTCGTCGATGCAATGAACCGCAACCTGATCCCGCCCTCCGCCTTGGACATCTTCGCTGATGATTGGGTCACGGCGGTCGATCTACCCACGGGTCGCCTAGTTTACGCAGGTCATGAATTCCGTGATCGAACGGATGGGCTGCGGGTTGTGTTTGTCATGGCTTCAGACCCGGAAAACCTGCTGCGCAGCGCCTTTCTCAGCGAGTTGCGCGAACATGTCTGGGGGCCTGTCGTGCCGATGGCGGTGTTCCTGATCGCCGCCAGTGCCCTGCTGATCCGTCGCGAACTGGCCCCGGTCGCCCGTGCCGCGGCATGGGCGCGCACTTTGCGCCCCGGCTCGGTGGTGCCGCCTCCCGATGGTCCGGTTCCTTCCGAGGTGGCCGATCTGATAGACGGAACACAGCGTGCGCTGGACCGATTGTCATCGGCCCTTGCCGCCGAGACGCGCCACGCGGCCGAAGCCGCTCACGCGCTACGAACCCCAGTCGCCGTTCTGACGGCCAGGCTGGACGCACTCCCGCCCGGCGAGACGACAGACAAGCTGCGTACCGACTTGGGGGCGCTGTCGCGCACCGTGCAACAGGTGCTGGCCGCCTCGCGCACTGATGTTCTCACCGCTCCGACCGGTGCGGCGCTTGACCTGCGCGGCCCTGCGGAGGCTGTAATTGCTGCCCTTGCCCCCTTCGCCTATGGCAAAGGGGTCGAGCTGTCGCTGTCGATGCCAGATGCACCCGTCACGGCAAAAGCCAATCGCGAGGGCGTGGAACTCGCCTTGTCGAACTTGATCGAGAACGCGGTGCTGCATGGCGGTCCCGGAGAGGTGGAGATTACAGTCGGCCCCGAACCCACGCTGTCTGTGCGAGATCACGGGCCGGGTCTGCCCGAAGGCGCGCTGATGCAGGTTTTTGAGCCGTTCTGGCGCGCCCCGGGTGCCTTGGCCGGTGGAACCGGTCTTGGCCTCGCCATCGTCGACCGCCTGCAACGCGCCCAAGGTGGAGCCGTTGCAGTAAGCGCGCCCGAAGATGGCGGGTGCGAGATTACACTTTCTTTCGCCGCTCCGAAATTCTGACAACTCGTCAGTCAGCGGTCAGAATCACCGTTCATAACGCTCCCATCGGATCGACGGATGATCCACGAAAAAACAGGAGCGTGACCCATGAATGAAGCAAACGATGTCAATAAGATGGACCTGCGCAAGGCGCGCGAGTGGCTGTCGGGCGAGGTTGAAATCCGGCTGCCCAAAGCATGGCTTGCAATCGGTGCCGCCGCGATCGCAGTTCTGCTGATCGTGGCTCTCGACTGACCCAATCCCCTCCAAGACAAGGATCAAAACCCATGAAACTCTTCGCCATTGCAGCGCTTTGCGCAACCCTTGCAGCCTCGGTTGCCTCCGCCCAACAGATCACCCCCGTCGCAGACGCACAACGCGGCACCATGGTCACGGTTCAGGGCACGGTGGAGCGGATCACGGACGAGGATGAATTTCGCCTTGCCGATGCAAGCGGCAACATTCGTATCTATGTCGGTCCCAACTGGGTGCCCGCAGAGGTGGGCGAGACGGTCATCGTCAACGGCTTCGTCGACGATGACCTTGGCCCGCGCGAGGTCTACGCCCGTAGCCTGACCCGCGCCGACGGCACCATGATCACCTTCGACCGCCGCTACGACTAACACTGCCAAGGTGCGCTGCGGGCTGATCACAGCCCGTAGCCATTCGTGCTTTGATTTATCAGATGTCAAAGGCACCCGAGTGGCCGCTTTCCGCCCTCCACATCAATGGCCCAACACACGCCGCACCCTGGATGAAAGTCGGCTTCGGGCTGGCTGGAGCGGTCATTTGGCCGGTCGCAGCGAAAGCTCACTTTGTCCGCGTAACTGCCGGATGACCCGCTAGCATGGAAGGTCCGCAGTGCGGCACATGCGGACAGAACTCAGACGTTTCTGTCATAGGCGATAACTACCGTTTTGGGGATACCCTAAGGGGTTCTAATTTTAAGGGGTTCTAATTTTGCCCAAAGCGGCTTACAAAATCGCTTGGAGTTTCCCTGGTTGTCAGCATGAGAAAACCTTGGGGTTTAAAAAAGGAAAAACTATGAAAATCAAATACCTACCAGCTACAGCACTTGTGTTAAGCCTCAGTGCAATGAGCGCTACAGCTCAGGACGTTGATCGTTTTACCGGTTACAATATTGGCACCTCCCTGTCATATGGAGAAGCTGACCGCGGATGGATAGGTCCCAATCAACCGCAGAGAACCGATCTTGGGAGTGACGGTGGTGTGGGGCTTGGCATCCAGGCTGGTTATAGCTGGGCAGTTGGCTCAAACATGATTGTCGGTGCCGATATAGGATATACAAGTTCGCTGGGCGGGGATGGTGCCAGCAATTGCAGGGCGGCACGCGGCGGTCAGATAGGCCGTCGAGATTGTGCGATGGGAGTTGATAACGTATTGACGGCAGGTGCGCGTATCGGCGCGGTCACAAATGGTTTTCTGCTATACGGCAAAGCAGGATTGGCAAGTGCGGAAATTTCGACAACGTCAAGACCCGGTTCTGATCCGAGTTTTACTAGTCAAGTACCACCTATCGACTCATCAGAACGGCAGCATGGGTACTATGTAGGCTTAGGTGTCGAGCGTGCTATCGATGAGAATTGGTCCATTGGTGGCGATGTTACATATTATGATTTCAATGAGAAGACGCACTCCATTGTACTAAACACTGGGTTTTCTGAACAGCGTTTAGATGTCGGCGCTAACGCTACCATCTTTTCACTCTCACTGAACTACAGGTTTTGATCTGACACCCATGATAGGAATACCGGCTTCTAAGCCTTCCTCTCAGAAGCCAAACGACGGCCCCCAGTCTTCTCGGCGGGGGCCGCTCGCATTGTAAGCGTGTTCTGGCACCCACCTTCCAGTCTTTGCCCTGAGCTGCGATCTCCCGCCTGATTCAGATTGGGATGGAGTTTCGCGATGGCGACTACGGATGAGTTTCTCCGTGACTATGGGGTAGATATCCGCACGAATGGTCAGCGGCGCTGGCCGGATGAGGTGAAAGCGCGGATTGTGGCGGAGACGCTGGAGCCGGGTGCTACGGTAAATGAAGTTGCGCGCCGATACGGGTTGCGGGCCAATCACCTGTCAGAGTGGCGTGGTCGAGCGCGGCGCGGTGAACTGGTTCTCCCGGCGGTGCCGG
>JAZBOZ010000234.1:0-3257 GCA_036351405.1 Halieaceae bacterium | reverse complement strand
GAATACGCCATTCAGGTTGATCAGCAATCCCAGCCACAGTAGCGGGAGGGTGATGCTATCGGGCAACAGCTGAGTGTCGATATCAATACCTGTTAACGCCACCAGAGACCAAATCATCAGCAGCGCGGCCATCATTTGGCTGCTGGTGCCAAAGGCCAGTACGGCTGCCAGCGATAGCAGTCCCGTTACCAGTTCCACGATGGGGTATCGTGCCGATATAGGCGCCTGGCAAGCCGCGCAACGCCCTCGCAGCAAAAGCCAGCTTATGACCGGGATGTTATGCCAGGGTTTGATAGCAACCCCGCAGTGAGGGCAGCGTGAGTTGGGGGTGACCAACCCGATATGAGGCTCATTCTCGGGTGCGGGCTGCTCAAGCAGCTCGCAGCATTCCCTGCGCCAGCCCTGCTCCATCATGACGGGCAGTCTGAGGATCACGACGTTCAAGAAGCTGCCAACGATCAGACCCAGCAGCGGGACGAGCACGACCAGTACGCTGGGGTCGCTCAGCAAATTTTCCAGAGGATTCATGCGTGATTAAACGACCGAACCCAGCATGAAGATGGGCATATACATCGCGACCATCAAGCCGCCGACCAGCACGCCGAGAATGGACATGATGATCGGCTCCATGAGTGAGCTGAGGCTATCAACCGCATTATCGACCTGGGCTTCATATTGATCCGCCACTTTGCCCAGCATTTCATCGAGTGAACCAGACTCTTCACCGATGGATGTCATCTGCAGCAGCATGGTGGGGAATAACCCCGTCGATTTGATCGCTTGGTACAACGATGTGCCCGAGGTGACGTCATCACGGATTTGCCGGATGCCGGCGGCGTAGATGGAGTTGCCTGCTGCACCTGCCGTCGATTCAAGGGCTTCAACAAGCGGCACACCTGCGGCAAAGGTGGTAGAGAGCGTCCGCGCGAAACGAGCGACAACGGCATCGTGAGTGATGGTGCCGATGATGGGCATCTTGAGGGCTACGCTGTCTAACCAATCGGCAAATTTTTTGGAGCGTTGTTTGGCTTGGCCAAAGACAAAACTCGCTGCCACCATCGCGATGATAATGATGAACCACCAAGCTTGCACGAACTCAGAAATGCCCAGCACGAACAGCGTGAACCCTGGCAGGTCCGAACCAAAGCTGGAGAATGTCTCGGCGAACTGCGGTACGACCTTTACCAACAAAATTCCGGTCACGACGATAGCTACCACCACGACGGCGATGGGATAGGTCAGTGCCTTCTTGATCTTGGCTTTGAGGGCTTCGGTCTTTTCCTTGTAGGTGGCGATGCGGTCGAGCATGACCTCGAGTGTTCCCGAGTCTTCCCCTGACCCCACCAGACTGCAGAAGAGTTCGTCGAAGTATTTCGGGTGGTGGCTGAGTGAAGTAGCCAGTCCGCCACCGGCTGATACTTCAGTGCGAATGTCTTCTATGAGCTTTCGCATGGTTTCATTGTCGGTGCCCTCGGCCACAATCTCGAAACTTTGCACCAGTGGTACGCCCGCCTTGATCATTGTCGCCAGTTGACGGGTGAATACGGCGATATCCGCGGGTTTGATTTTCTTGCCACCGCTGCCGAACAGCGGCTTGGGTTTCTTCTTGACCGACTTGGGGATAACGCCTTGCTTGCGCAGCGTCGCCTTCGCCATCGCAGAGCTGAGTGCGTTGATTTCCCCAGTGGTTTGACGACCGTTTCTGTCGGTGCCTTTCCAGATGAAGGTGGAGGCGGTGGCCATAGTCGTTTACCTCTGCGGATCAGTCTGTCGTGACGCGGTTGACTTCTTCCAAGCTGATCAAGCCTTGGGCGCACTTCACCAGCGCCGAACGCCGAAGATCGTTAAATCCGGCCTCGCGCGCAGCCTTATCGATTTGTAGTGAATTGGCGCCATCCATAATCTGGGTGGCAATTTCCTTGGTGATCTTCACTACTTCATAAATCCCCACGCGACCTTTATGGCCATCACCACAGGCTTCGCAGCCCACTGGCTTCATAATCGTTGCGCCCTCAAGCAATTCGTCATCAAACCCAAGCTCGTACAGTGCTTCTTTGGGGATGTCATCTGCAGGCACTTTGCAGATTTTGCAAAGTCTACGACCTAGCCGCTGCGCAATGATGAGTGAGACGGATGCTGCAATGTTGAATGCGGGTACACCCATGTTCAACATGCGGGTGATTGTCTCGGCCGCACTGTTGGTGTGAAGGGTTGATAGCACCAAGTGACCGGTCTGTGCGGCTTTGATGGCAATTTCGGCGGTCTCGAGGTCGCGAATCTCTCCCACCATGATCACATCCGGGTCCTGGCGAAGAAATGAGCGGAGCGCCTCTGCAAAGTTGAGCCCGACTTTCGGATTCACATGGCACTGGTTGATGCCGCTCATATTGATTTCAACGGGGTCCTCCGCGGTGGAGATGTTGCGCTCGGGCTGATTCAGTATGCCAAGGCCTGTGTAAAGAGAAACGGTCTTGCCAGAACCGGTCGGGCCAGTTACCAGAATCATGCCTTGTGGGCGCCCCAGCGCCTCCATGTACATCGCTTGCTGGTCGGGCTCGTAACCCAAGGCGTCAATGCCCATATGAGCCGAGCTCGGATCCAAAATTCGCAGCACGATTTTCTCGCCGAACATCGTTGGCAGTGTGTTAACACGGAAATCGATAGCCCGGTTTTTGGATAGCTTCATCTGGATGCGGCCGTCTTGCGGCACGCGACGCTCAGAGATATCCATTTGCGACATCACTTTGAGGCGCGCCGACAGCTTTGGCGCCAAATTGCGTGGTGGCCGCACGACCTCTTTCAGGATGCCATCGGTCCGGAAGCGGACCCGGTAATCTTTTTCATAGGGCTCGAAGTGAATATCGGAGGCGCCTTGCTTGATGGCATCCAAAAGCACTTTGTTCACGAAGCGGACGATCGGCGTATCGTCTGCCGCATCGCGATCGTCGTCCTCGGCATCGGCGGGGCCGCCGTCGGTGATTTCCAGATCGAATTCACCGTCACCGCCTAGATCGTCCATGCCCGCGTCAAAGGCGTCTTGTTCTTCGACCAGGGTGGTCAGCAGTTTTGCCAGTGCCTGCTCTTCCACCAGCACTGCATCTGTGCTTATGCCAGTCGCAAATTTGATCTCATCCAGCGCTGCCAGATTGGTCGGGTCTGACATGGCGATAAATAAGCGATTACCACGTCGGTAGAGCGGCACAGCGTGGTGCTTGCTCATCAGATCAGCATCGACCAATTTCTCTGGGATGCTTTCG
>JAZBOZ010000233.1:0-10844 GCA_036351405.1 Halieaceae bacterium | reverse complement strand
GGCTCTCTTATCCCAGTGATATCAGGAAACGATCTCGAGGTCTGCAGGCACTGATCCGCGGTGATATCTCGACCTACCAAAATACCGCGCGACTCAAACATTGGGATGGGCATTGGGTCTGGGTGGAAAATCGCAGCAAGGTGCTGGAACGTGATGAAAACGGCGCGCCAATGCATTGTGTTGGGGTGTTGATCGACATCACTGAACGAAAAGATCTGGAAACCGCGCTGCTGCGCAATCAGAAATTGGAGGCCCTCGGTACGCTGGCCGGCGGTATTGCCCACGATTTTAACAATCTACTCACCCCCATGTTGGGCTATGCGGAACTTGCGAAACGCAGTCTGCCCGGGGAAAGCAAGGAGCGAGGCTACATCGATCACATTCGCAAGGCGGCAGAACGCGCCAAACAGTTGGTACTGAATATTCTGCTCATCAGTCGGCAAGGTGCTTCTGACAAACAGCCCGTATCGCTGGTGAATCTGATTGAAGAGGTGCTGGTGATTATCAAGGCCTCATCTTCGAAAGGTCTGATCATCGATAAGCAATGGTCTGAAAATCTGCCCAGTATCAATGCGGACCCTGACAAGATTTATCAGGTGGTCCTTAATCTGTGCACGAATGCTGTCCAGGCGATGCCTCCGCAAGGACATTTGATTATCGGCATTGATTATGTGGAACATGCCCCTTCAATTCCTGAGCATCAGCAGGCAGCCGAGGGCTATTTGATGATGACGGTGGAGGACAACGGCAGCGGAATTCCTCCCGAGGTGCTTACTCAGATTTTTGACCCTTTCTTCACAACCAAACTTAAAGGCGAGCAGCGCGGTACCGGGCTGGGTCTTTCAATCGTGGACAGCGTGATTAAAGACCACGACGGCTCCGTTGACGTGGTCAGTGAGCCAGGCGTGGGTACGCGATTCACGATCCATCTACCGGCGACCTCACGACCCGATACCACCGAGGGTCCTGCAGTTGACGGTAAAGTAGTGCTGGCGGACGCCCGAGTCATGCTGATAGAAGATGAGGCGATGGTCCGCGAGTTGGGCGAATCGATGCTGGAGCAGTTGGGGCTGTCGGTTACGTCTTTCGCCGATGGTTGGACTGCTTTGGCGGAATTTTCCAAGCATCCCGACCAGTTCGATATCGTGCTTACAGACTATGAGATGCCGGAGCTGACAGGACTTGAGCTGCTCGGACATCTGCGCAAGATTCGCGACGATATTCCGGTGGTGCTACTCACCGGTTACGCCAATCTCGCTACCGAAGAAAAGCGTGTTGAACACGGTTTCGATGGTGTACTGGCCAAGCCCTACACACCGGAAACACTGGAAGAGGTCATGATCCTCGCGCTCAACAACACCACTCCTGCCTGATTGAGATCGTATCCCTGTGATCCCTCAGAGACGGATTTCCCGGCGGCGGATTCTGTAAATTGCCGTCACTGCAAACAGATTCGGCCAAAGTTTGGGTAGCAGCGCACCCGCTTGTGCGCCGACGACATCATGATCGAGGATCTCGATGTCGAGCTCGTCGCATAGGGCCTCGAAGTCTTTCAGCGTACAGAAGTGAATGTTCGGCGTGTCATACCAGTTGTAGGGCATGACCTTTGATACGGGCATCTGACCCTTTGCGCCGAGATACAGCCGGCACTGCCAATGTCCGAAGTTGGGGAAGGTGACCACGGCCTCGCGGCCGATATCGACCATCCGCCGCAGCACCTCATGGGGACGCTGCAGGGCTTGCAACGCATGGGCCATGACCACCACGTCGAAGCTGTCCCGGCTGAAGCTCTCAAGCCCCTCGTCCATATCGAGCTGAATAACGTCGAGGCCTCGCCCCAAGGCCCGCGCCAACAAATCGGTATCGATCTCAACGCCCACGCCGGTGACGCCCCGTTGCCGAGCGAGTAACTCCAGGAACTCACCGTCGGCACAGCCGAGGTCAAGCACGCGACTGCCCTCCGGAATCCAGTCCTCAATGGTGGTCAGATCAACGCGCATCAGGCGGCAACTCGCTGCATCCACTGATGCATGACGTCTAGATAGTGCGGAATCGGCAGCAAAAAGCCGTCGTGCCCCGCGTCTGTTTCAATGTTGGTGTAACTGACAGGCCGCCTTGACGCTAACAGGGCATCGACGATTTCCCGCGAACGAGCGGGTGAAAACCGCCAGTCCGAACTAAAAGAGCCAATCAAGAAGCGCGCCTGTGTTTGGGCAAAGGCCGCTACTAAATCGCCATCCTGTGCCGCTGACAAATCAAAGCGATCGAGCGCCCGAGTCATCAGCAGGTAAGTGTTCGCATCGAAGCGGTTGGAGAACTGGTGACCTTGATACCGCAGGTAACTCTCGACCTGAAACACCACCTCATCTTCGGCATCCAGCGCCCCGGAACGCAGCTCCCGGCCGAATCGGTCACTCATACCGTCGGCGGACATATAGGTCAGATGTCCGACCATGCGTGCTAAGGCGAGGCCTTTCTCGGGTACGGTATCGTGGGCGTGATAGTCACCTTGCTGCCACGCTGGGTCAGAGAGAATCGCGTGGCGTGCGATTTCATTGAACGCGATGTTCTGCGCCGTGAGCCCTGGCGCTGCGGCCAGCGCGACACAGTGCTCCACCCAATCTGGGAACATCACCGCCCATTGCAGCGCTTGCATGCCGCCGAGACTGCCACCCACGACGGCGGCCCAACGCTCAATACCGAGGTGCTCCGCCAGCAGTTTCTGACTTTGTACCCAGTCACTGACTTCCAGCCGCGGGAATGTTGACCCCCAAGGTTTGCCCGTCTCCGGATTGATGCTGCCAGGCCCTGTTGAACCATCGCAGCCGCCGAGGTTATTGAGGCTCACGACAAACAAACGGTTGGTGTCGATGGGCTTGCCGGGACCAATCATCACATCCCACCAGCCCGGCTTTCGATCGTCAGGGTGATGCAGCCCCGCGGCATGGTGATTGCCAGACAGTGCGTGACAGATCAGTACCGCATTGCTGCCGTCGGATCGTAGCTCTCCGTAAGTCTCGTATACCAACTCAAACCCCGGCAGAGATCGGCCACAGGCCAAGTGCAGCGGGCTCGCAAACGTGGCCCGTTGCGGTGTGACAACGCCAACGCTGGAGGCGGTTGGGTTTGCCAAGTGGTTACAGCCCGATGACCAGGCTTGCGGGGAGCCCGATCGAGACCGCCATGTGCCGCAGCGCGATCTGCACCACATTGATCAGGATGAACAAGAGAATCGGTGAAAAATCGATCCCGCCCATATTGGGCAGCAGTGAACGCACCGGCGCCATCACGGGTTCGGTGATTTGGTAGAGCAAATAAATGGCCGGGTTGTGACTGCCCGGTGCCACCCAGCTCACGACGATCATGGCGATCAGGGCGATGAAATACAGGTTCACCAGTAGCGAGATCACACCGACGGCGGACCAGGCCAGCAGTAGCAGCGGGTTGGGCGGCATGAAACCGGAAAACCAGAGCACCAGCGCGATACCCAGCGCCTGCACGACGAGCGCCAACAACACAGTGGCGGGATCAATGCGGCCGGAGAACGGTATGAGTTTTCGAAGTGGCGCAATAATTGGGTTGGTGACTTTCACCACGAATTGCGTGACGGGATTGTAAAAATCCGCACGGACGGCGTGCAGGACGCCGCGCAGCACGATCAAAATCAGCAGCAGTGATGACAGCGCTTGAACCAGATAGACGCCTATTTCCTGTGTGGCACTCATTCCGTGAAGCCCGTTTGGAGTTGAGGACGCGAGTATAACGCGCTGGCCGGCTGATCGCGGCTCAAGCCGGTGCGCGAGCGCCGAAGATATCGGTACCGATACGGACGATGGTCGCACCCTCGGCGATCGCAGCCTCCAGATCACCCGACATACCCATGGAGAGCGTATCCATCGACGGGTGCTCTGACTGCAGCTCGCTGAGCAATGCCCGCAGCGCGGCAAACGGCAGTCGTTGCGCCGCCGGGTCTTTGGTGGGCGCGGGAATCGCCATTAAGCCGCGCAGCCGGATGCCCGGTAGTGCCGCGATAGCCCGTGCGAGAGCAGGTACCTCGTCGGTATGGATGCCGGACTTGCTGGCTTCGCCCGAAATATTGACCTGCAGGCACACATTGAGGTCCGGTAGGTGGCCGGGCCGCTGTTCTCCAAGGCGGCGGGCGATTTTTTCCCGGTCGATACTGTGCACCCAGGCGAAGTGCTCGGCAACGACCCGCGTTTTGTTGGATTGGAGCGGCCCGATGAAGTGCCAGTCGATGTCGAGGTCTGAGAGTGCGATGGCTTTTTCCACACCTTCCTGCACATAGTTCTCCCCGAAAGCCCGCTGCCCGGCGGCGTAAGCCTCCCGAATCATCGCCTCGGGCTTGGTTTTACTGACCGCCAACAGGTTCACAGACCCTTTGGTGCGGCCAAAGCATTGCTCCGCGTCGATAATACGCCGGCGCACTGTTGATAAATTGTCTGCCACATCGATCTCATCCATGCTTGAATAGTACGCGAGTCGCGACAGACGACGGTAGCCATCAACACTTAGAGGGGCGTCATGGATATCACCGAACTTCTCGCTTTCAGTGCCAAGCAGGGTGCTTCGGATCTACACCTATCGGCGGGTCTACCGCCAATGATTCGGGTCGATGGCGATGTCCGTCGCATCAACGTGCCGCCGATGGAGCACGCGCAGGTGCATTCGCTGATCTACGACATCATGAATGACAAGCAGCGCAAGGATTTCGAGGAGTTCCTCGAGACTGACTTTTCGTTCGAAGTCCCTGGTGTGGCCCGTTTCCGGGTCAACGCGTTCAACCAGAATCGCGGTGCCGGCGCCGTATTCCGAACCATTCCTTCCAAGGTGCTGACCATGGATGACTTGGGGATGGGTCAGGTATTTCGGGATGTGTCGCTGCTGCCCAGAGGCTTGGTGTTGGTTACCGGGCCGACGGGTTCGGGCAAGTCCACGACGCTCGCCGCGATGGTCGATTACATCAACGACAACCGGTACGACCACATTCTCACGATTGAGGATCCGATCGAATTTGTCCACGAGAGTAAGCGCTGCCTCGTGAATCAGCGTGAAGTGCACCGCGACACGCTGGGCTTCTCCGAGGCATTGCGCTCTGCGCTGCGTGAGGACCCGGATATCATCCTGGTGGGCGAAATGCGGGATCTGGAGACCATTCGGCTGGCACTGACGGCTGCCGAGACAGGTCACCTGGTGTTCGGCACCCTGCACACCACTTCAGCCGCCAAGACGATCGACCGCGTGATTGATGTGTTCCCTGCTGCTGAGAAAGCGATGGTGCGGTCGATGCTGTCGGAATCGCTACAGGCGGTGATTTCCCAAACCCTGCTCAAGCGACGCACGGGTGGCCGCGTGGCTGCTCACGAGATCATGCGGGGGACACCCGCAATCAGAAACCTTATTCGCGAAGACAAGGTCGCGCAGATGTATTCGGCGATTCAGACCGGGCAGTCGATCGGCATGACCACGATGGATCAGAGCCTGCAAACCCTGGTTGAGAAGCGAATCATTACTCTCGAAACTGCCCGCGAGAAGGCCCGTTCACCGGAGAGTATTACGGGCTAATTCTGGTTAGACCCTACGTCGGAGGACAGGTATGCAGATCGAAGCGATGCTAAAAGCCATGGTGGATGGCGGCGCCTCCGACGGATTTGTGACGGTGGGCGCGCGCCCAACCATCAAGATCAATGGCGATCTGGTGGCGATGGATTTTCCGGCCTGCGATGAGGAGGAAGTGCATCGGTTAATCGAGAGCACCATGAGCGATGCGCAGGTGGCTGAATTTAACCGTGAGAATGAGAGCAACTACGCGATCAATCACCCCGAATTTGGCCGTTTCCGTGCAAGTGCCTATGTGCAGCGCGCTTTGCCCGGGTTGGTGATGCGGCGGATCAGCGCCGATATCCCCTCGCTCGCTGAACTGGGCCTGCCCAATGTCATCGAACAGCTGGCGATGCTCAAGCGGGGGCTGGTGATATTCGTCGGCGGTACCGGCACCGGTAAGTCCACCTCGTTGGCCTCAATGATCGATTATCGGAATACCCATAGCCGCGGCCACATCATTACCGTGGAAGACCCTATCGAATATGTGCACAACCACAAGGGCTGTCTGATCAGCCAGCGTGAAGTTGGGCTCGATACAGATTCCTACGATGTCGCCCTCAAGAACACCCTGCGCCAAGCACCCGACGTCATCATGATCGGTGAGATCCGCACCGCCGAAACCATGGAGGCGGCGCTCGCCTTTGCGGAAACCGGGCACCTGTGTCTGAGCACGCTGCACGCCAACAACGCCAACCAGGCATTGGATCGCATCCAGAGTTTCTTCCCGCCCTCCAAGCACAATCAGGTGTGGATGGACTTGTCGCTGAATATGAAGGCCATGGTGGCGCAACAGTTACTGCCGCGCCGCGATGGTAAGGGGCGCACGCCGGTGGTGGAGGTGCTGCTTGCTACCAGTTTGATCCAGGACCACATCCGCAAGGGCGAAGTCCATTTGATCAAGGAAGTGATGGAACGCTCGACCGAGCTCGGCATGCAAACCTTCGATCAGAGCCTGTTCGCCGCCTACAAAGCCAATTTGATTACCGCTGATGATGCGATCCGGCATGCTGACTCTGCCAACGACGTTCGGCTCAATATCAAGATGCACCAGCGAGGAAATACTGCGTTCAACGAGGACAATATGGGTCTCGAGGTGGAAACCACCTCCCCGATCAGGCGTTAGCGGCTGGCGAGCCAGCTTTCCATGATCAGTGCGGCCGCCTCCGCATCGATCGGATCCTCGTGATAGTCGCCGCGATGCCCCTGTTCTTTGGCGCGGCTTTTCGCTTCTCGTGAGCTGAGACGTTCATCCACCATCGTCACTTTGACGCTATAGCGGCCTTCGATTTGGCGGGCGAAGCGCTGGGCTCGCCGGCTCATTTCACTGGCTGAGCCGTCCATGTTGAGCGGCTCGCCGACCAAAACATGTCCCGGCTGCCACTCCTTTAAGCAGCGCGCGACTGCATCCCAGTCGGGCGTGCCGTCTTTCGCCCGGATAATAGCCAGCGGTTGGCAGGTGCCGAGTTCGCTGTTGCCTACAGCGACGCCAATCTGCCGGAGTCCGTAGTCAAAGGC
The DNA here is from genome assembly GCA_036351405.1 of Halieaceae bacterium. Taxonomy (GTDB): domain Bacteria; phylum Pseudomonadota; class Gammaproteobacteria; order Pseudomonadales; family Halieaceae; genus Luminiphilus. Next base: position 3,707 of record JAZBOZ010000233.1, on the reverse strand, counting down.
CAGCAATGCGGTGTTGTTGCGCTTCACGCGTGTCCCGCCTCTCCCGACATCAGATCGATGTCGATACCGATTTTCTGACCGGCCGCGGCAAGTCGCCGCTCCACAGGCGTATTGAAAAGAATGTCATTGTCTGCGGGCACCGTGAGCCAGCTGTTCTGCGTGAGTTCTTCCTCCAGCTGCCCGGCATCCCAGCCTGCGTATCCCAGCGCCACGAGATAATCCTTGGGCCCTTCTCCGCGGGCAATGGCCGCCAGTACGTCTCGAGAGGTCGTGAGCAGCACGTCCCGGCCGACGCGCATCGAAGATTCCCAACCGGTTGGTCCACGATGCAGTACAAACCCATGATCAATCTGCACGGGCCCTCCGGCCAAAACCAGCGGATCCTTGGGTGTGCTTGTCACCTCAAGTTCCAGATGCTCAAGAATTTCCGGCAGTTCCACTTCGAGGGGGTGGTTGATCACCACGCCCATCGCCCCGGATTCACCGTGTTCGCAGATGTAGGTCACACTGCGAGCGAAAAACCCTTCATTGAGCGCGGGTGTCGCGATCAGAAAGTGGTCGCGCAGACAGTCCGATGTTCTTGGATAACGTTCCTTCATGAGCTTGGACACATCCTCAGCCGTCTTCCTGATGGCGGAACTGCCAGGTGCGAATAATCTCCAGACGCTCCGTTTGCGCGCGCAGTTCTGGTGAGAATGCGGGGAACGGTGCCGCCCGGCGCACGGTGTCGATCGCAGCTTGATCGAGTTCGGGTTTGCCGGAGGTCGTGATCACTCGGGTGCGTTCGAGCGTGCCATCCGCTGCCACCACGACCAATAGTCGGACATCTCCGCTGCCGTGGCGCGCCGTCACCCGGCGGTACAGGGCATTGCCGACTTGCTCCACTCGACGTCGCCAGCGCAGTAGGTAATCCGCATCCAGTGCCCGACGCGCAGGTACCGCACCTGCCCGCGGGTTCCCTCGGGGCTGTTGCTCCCCGGACAGCGCATCGACCTCTCGCTGCAGCGATTCAAGCTGCTCGGCGAGTTGTTTCGCCATCGGGTTTTCGCGTGTATCCGCGTTCTCTTGAGGCGCCTCCATGATCGACAGCGATGCGCCGGGGTAGAGCAGCTCCGTTGCGGACTCCTCGCGATCACCCTGCTGATTGAAGGCCGCCACGTGCACGGCTTCGTCGGGCACCTGGTCCGCCGGTGTCAGCGCAAAGGTGACCGCGGTCGCGCGCGTGATGTCCGTCGGAAAATCGATGCTAAACCCGAGTCCAAAAATGATGACCAGATGAATGCCGATTGCGAGCAGTAGCGCCTGCAGCATGCGGTCATCTTTGATGCTCGTTGGCGATTTAACGGCCACTGGCCACCCGTTCCTGCTCCAGGCATTCCATCAGTTGGCCAGCGACATCAATGCCCGTTTCCTTGCTGATTTCCCGGAGACAGGTGGGGCTCGTGACATTGATCTCGGTGAGGTAGTCACCAATAACGTCTAGGCCCACAAACCACAGACCGAGCTTGCGCAGTGTTGGCCCAACCTGGGCGGCAATCCAGCGATCTCGCTCGGTTAACGGTTGCACTCTACCTGTGCCACCAGCGGCGAGGTTGCCGCGTGTTTCGCCGGCCAGGGGGACTCGTGCGAGCGCGAAGTCCACCGGCTCCCCGTTGATCATGAGAATGCGTTTGTCACCGTCGACGATCTCGGGGAGATAAACCTGGCCCATGATGGTGCGCGCGCCATGTGCGGTGAGCGTCTCCAGAATCACGCCAAGGTTGGGGTCGTTTTTACCCACCCGAAAGATCGAGCTACCGCCCATACCGTCGAGAGGTTTGAACACCACATCACCGTGCTGTTGATGGAAGGCGCGCAGCTGCCCCATATCTCTGCTGACAATCAACGTTGGGCAGCACTGCGGAAATTGTGTGGCGAACAGCTTCTCGTTGCAGTCACGCAGGCTTTGGCAGCGATTGACAACGAGTGTGCCTCGCCGCTCCGCATCCTCGAGCAGGTGCGTGCTGTAGACGAATTCCATATCGAAGGGTGGATCCTTGCGCATCAGCACGATATCCAGCTCCGCCAGTGACATATCGGTCGAATCGCCCAGTGCATACCAACGGTTGGGATCCTCAAACACCTCGAGTGGCTTCGCGGTCACCCGGGTTTCTCCAGAGGCGCTATAGAGATCGGCTTGCTCGAAATAGAACAAGGACCAGCCGCGATCACGGGCGGCCCACAGCAGCCCAAGCGTGGTGTCTTTCTTGTAGTTAATACTATCGATGGGGTCCATCAGGACACCAATCCGGCGACTCATGGCGCTATCCTCCTAGGCGTCGAGCAGGTAACTTACGGGCCTTGTCGGGGCGCCGCAAGCGTCCACTTCATCTACGGCTTTTGCAGGGGGCCATATGAGCTTTGAAGGGTTTTTCGTCGGCATGGCGGTGTTCTGCTGCCTCACCTCGTTGACGGCAGTGGTGAAGGCACGGGCGATCGGTTGGCTGGTGCCTTTCTATTTTCTGCTGGGGTGGTTGACCAGTGAGTTGGCGGCGTGGGGTCTCTTCCTGCAAATCCTGTTCTATGCCGCATCGATCCTGATCTTTGGCGTCGACGGCGGGAACTTGTGGCTGGGCACGCTGTTGTTTGTCGCTTCCTGGTTGATGTTATTGACCGCGTTAAGGCGCGGTTTTGATAGCGGTAGTGCCTTCGAGCATGCCCTGCGAGTCGGGCTGGGCGAGGATTTCCGCGACACCATTCCCCCTGCACGTCGCGCGCGTTTGACGACTCAAATTCACAGCGACGAGTGGTTCAAGCCTTTCGCGTTCTCAAGACCCGGCGCGCGCGTGGCGCGCAATATCAGCTACGGCGGTGCGGGCAAGCGCAATCTGCTCGATGTATTTACACCGGTGACCGAGGGCAGCGGTAGGCCGGTCCTACTTCAGGTTCACGGCGGTGCCTGGATTCTGGGCCACAAAGGCGAGCAGGGTCAGCCGTTGTTGCACCGTATGGCGGAGCTGGGTTGGGTCGGTGTGGCGATCAACTATCGGCTCGCGCCCAAGGATGCCTGGCCGGCACAAATTATCGACGTGAAGCGCGCGATTGCCTGGATTCGCGAAAATATTGCGGACTACGGTGGTGACCCCAACTTTATTGCGGTGACCGGTGGCTCAGCGGGCGGCCACATGACCTTACTGTCGGCGCTGACGCCGGGCTTTGAAGACTGGCAGCCCGGTTTTGAGGGCGCCGACACCCGGGTGCAAGCGGCACTGGCGCTCTACCCCGCCGTCGACTTCACCAACCGGCACGGCATTCGCCAGCGCAACAGTATGGACAGCTTTATCTCCAAAAAAGTGGTGCAGCGGGAGCGCGAGGGTAATGAGCAGCTGTACCACGACGGCTCTCCGGTGGACTGGATTCACCGCGACGGTGTCGCTGCTGCAGCGCCGCCTTTATGCGTGGTGCAAGGCACCCATGACACCATGATCTGGGTCGAAGAAGCGCGGCAGTTTGTGGCCGAGCTCGCGCCTCAGGCCACGCACCCGCTGGTTTATGCGGAGGTGCCGGGTGCCCAGCATGCGTTTGAGTTTTTCCATTCGCCGCGCACGAGTCACTATCTCAATGCCGCTTCGGTCTGGTTGGAGTGGGCTTACGCGCGCTGGCGGGATGAGCAAGACGCGTGAACGGCCTGCCACCGGGAGGCAAATTTTCCGTGTTGCGGGATGTCC
>JAZBOZ010000232.1:0-17372 GCA_036351405.1 Halieaceae bacterium | reverse complement strand
TGGTTCGCTGGACATGGCGCGTCAAGCTCTACACGCATCTGGAAATGGATCTCTTTGCGCAATTGCGCGAGCGCGCGGAGACGGAAGCCATCGATGTGTTTGCCGCCAATCTCAAAGATTTGTTGCTGGCTGCACCCGCCGGGCCGCGGCCAACGATAGGGTTGGATCCGGGTCTGCGGACCGGTGTCAAAGTCGCAGTGGTTGACGCGACCGCCAAAGTGCTGGAGCACACGGCTATCTTCCCGAATGCACCGCAGCGTCGTATTGCCGAGGCCGAGGCCACACTGCTCTCACTGATCCAGCGCCATGGGGTAGAGCTGATTGCGATTGGTAATGGCACGGCCAGCCGGGAAACCGAGCGCTTTGTCGCTGACTTACTCGCCCAACACAAAGACCTTCGGGTGACCAAGGTGATGGTCAATGAATCGGGGGCATCGATTTACTCGGCTTCTGAATATGCGTCGCGTGAGCTTCCGGATCTTGACGTCACGATTCGCGGCGCAGTGTCGATCGCGCGACGGTTGCAGGATCCACTGGCAGAGCTTGTGAAAATCGAACCCAAATCAATCGGTGTGGGTCAGTATCAGCACGATGTCTCGCAGGTGGCGTTGTCGCGGGCGCTCGATGCTGTGATTGAGGATTGTGTCAACGCCGTGGGTGTCGATGTGAACACGGCCTCTAGCGCTTTGCTGAGTCGCATCTCCGGGCTTAACAGCAGCACCGCTGAACACCTCGTGCAGTATCGCGAGGAGAACGGGATGCTACCCAACAGGCAGGCCTTGTTATCGGTGCCGCGTATCGGCAATAAGACTTTTGAACTTGCTGCCGGGTTTTTGCGGGTTATGAATGGCGATAACCCGCTGGATCGATCGGCGGTGCATCCCGAGTCTTATCACGTTGTCGACCGGATCGCGCAACAGTCGAAGCGGCCGGTCGAGCAGTTGGTCGGTGACGCGACAACCCTGCGCGGACTCAAGCCCGAGGCGTTTGTCGATGATCAGGTGGGGTTGCCCACTATCAAAGATATTCTCGCAGAGCTTGAAAAACCCGGCCGCGATCCGCGCCCGGAATTTAAGACTGCGAGCTTCAAGGAGGGTGTCGAGAAACTCTCAGATCTGCGAGAAGACATGGTGCTGGAAGGCGTCGTCACCAACGTGACCAACTTCGGTGCCTTTGTGGATGTCGGTGTCCACCAGGACGGACTGGTGCATATCTCGGCGCTCGCGGATAAGTTCGTTAAAGATCCCAGAGACGTGGTGAAAGCCGGTGACATCGTTCGCGTCAAAGTGATGGAAGTCGATGTCCAGCGTAAGCGTATTGCTCTCAGCATGAGGCTTGATGATCAAGCGAGCGAGAGAGCCAGTGAAAGGGGCGAGCGTAGCGGTGATGCCAAAAGGGGCGCGCGACACTCGGGTAAGCGGTCCGGCCAGCAACGCAAGACTCAATCGGGTGACAACGCTAAACCCGCAGGGGCGCTTGCGGCCGCCTTTGCAGCCGCGCAGGAGAAGCAGCGATAAGCAGGGACCTGCCGAGCGCTAACGCATAAAGCGTTTCAGCAGGCCTTTCTCCGCCTCGAGAATCAGTAATACGCCCACGCCGGTGAGGGTGATGTAGCCCAATTCTCGTAGGGAAAGTGCTGCAGTGTGAAAGAAGGCTTCCATGAACGGCGCGTAGGTGAACATGGCCTGAAGCGATAAAACCACGCCGATAGCGATCAGTACGGGCTTTGTGCCAAGAGCGCCCCGCAAAGACAGCGAGCGTCCGTGCAGGAAGCGGACCGCAAAGAGATAGAAAATCTCCATCGCGATGAGGGTGTTCACCGCCATGGTACGAGCCTCCTCAATGGAAGCGCCATTTTGCTGGGCTAGCGTGAAGTTGCCGAAGATGCCCAGCATAAACAGCAGGGAGACAAAGCCCACTCGCCAGAGAATGAATCGCGAGATGATGGGTTCGCTTGCGGGTCTGGGCGGGCGGCGCATCGTTTCAGGTTCTGTGCGCTCGAACGCGAGCGTCATCGCCAGCACCACGGAAGACACCATGTTGACCCACAAAAGTTGCACGGGCGTGATGGGCGGGGTGATACCAAGCGCGAGTGCCGCGATCAAAGTCAGCGACTCCCCTCCGTTGACAGGCAACAGGAAAACAATCGCTTTTTTAAGGTTGTCGTAAACGGTTCGTCCCGCTTCTACCGCAGCCGCGATCGTGGCGAAGTTGTCATCTGCCAGTACGATTTCCGAGGCATCTTTGGCGGCCTCGGTGCCCTTGCCACCCATCGCGATACCGATATCGGCGCGCTTCAACGCCGGCGCGTCATTGACGCCATCGCCGGTCATCGCCACCACTTCACCCTGCGCTTGCAGCGCCCTCACCAGGCGGAGCTTGTGCTCGGGGCTTGTTCTTGCAAACACGTCGACGCGAGCAAGTTGGGATGCCAGTGCCTGGTCGTCCATCGCCTCGATGTCCTTCCCCGACAGCACCTGCGACGTTGCTTTAAGCCCAAGCTGCTGGCCGATGGCGGCGGCGGTCGCGGCGTGATCGCCGGTAATCATTTTTACGCGGATGCCTGCCTGTTGGCATAGCGCCACTGCGGTAATGGCCTCCTCTCGAGGTGGATCAATCAGACCCACCAGGCCCAATAGACTCAATCCCTCGTCGAGTTCGTCAAAAGATAGCGGGCCGCTTTCGGTTCGGGGTTTGCAGGCCAGTGCCAACACGCGCCTTCCACTTGCGGCCAGTTTTTCGGCGGCCTCGTGCCAATGTGCTTTGTCGAGAGGGGTTTCCTCGTTTTCCCCGTAGCATGCAGCGCAGCGGTCGATGACGACTTCGGGAGCCCCTTTCATGAAAACGATGGAGGATCCCATATGGTCGTGATGCAGCGTCGCCATGAATTTATGAGTGGCGTCGAAGGGGATGGCATCGTTGCGTGGGTATTGGCGTCGCTCGGACTTGGGGTCAAAGCCCGCTTTGCCTGCCATCGCCAATAGTGCCGCTTCCATCGGATCACCCGTATGGCGCCATTCTCCTTCTGCCAGCCAGGCATCGGCGTCGTTACAGAGCAGTGCTCCGCGGGCGAGTTGTAGTAGGTCCTGATGTTCGCTGGTTGAGATGTCGTGGTCAGCTTTCGAGAACCCGCCATGGGGCGTGTAACCCTCTCCCGAGACTCTGTACTCGCCCTTGGGTGTGATGACATCGCGCACCGTCATTTCGTTGCGCGTCAGCGTGCCGGTTTTATCGGAGCAAATCACCGAGACTGATCCCAGTGCCTCAATCGCCGGGAGCCTGCGAACAATGGCGTTTCTTCGGGCCATGCTCTGCACCCCGATCGCAAGCGTTACGGTGAGAATGGCCGGCAAGCCCTCGGGGATTGCCGCCACAGAGAGACCTACCAGCATCATGAACAGTTCAGATACGGGGTAATCGCTGTATGCCAGCCCCAGCAGTAGCAGCACTGCTCCGATACCCAGAATGACGATGGTGAGCACTTTGGCAAACTGCCGCATCTGACTGAGAAGTGGCGTCTCTACCGCTTCGACTTCAGCAATCATGCCGCTGATGCGACCCAGCTCAGACTGACAGCCCGTCGCCACGACAACACCGCGACAATAGCCTGCCGTGAGCATGGTACCGCTATGCGCGATACAGGTCCGCTCAGCGAGGGGCGCGTCTGCCGTGACTGCAGCTGTGGTCTTCTCGACCGGTACCGATTCTCCTGTGAGCGGCGACTCGTCGATTTTGGCACCGCGGGCTTCGAACAATCTGAGATCTGCCGCGACGCGGTCGCCGGCTTCGAGTACCACGATGTCTCCTGGTACCAAGTCTGCACTGTCTATCTCAATACGCTGTCCATCACGGATTACACTGGTGGTTGGGGACAGCATGTCGCGGATGGCAGCCAGTGCGCTCTCGGCTTTGCCTTCCTGTACAAAGCCGATAATCGCGTTGACCACGACTACTGCCAGAATGACGATGGTATCGACCCAGTGCTGCAGCGCCGCTGTCATGACGGCAGCGCCAATTAGCACGTAGATCAGTAAATTATCGAATTGCAGCAATAGCCTTTTGAGTGAACTGGGGCGCGGTGCTGAGGGTAGCTGGTTGCGGCCGAATTTCTCATGCCGCTCAGTAACCTCCTCGGCAGATAATCCTTCGTCGGGATGGACATCCTGTTGGTTGAGTACTGACTCCGCGGTCAGCGCATGGGCCGGTTGACTGAGATTGGCCCGGGTCGCGCTGGGTTGGTCTCTCGGTTCTTGGTTCATGGTTTCACCGGGCAAACGAAACCTTCAGGTTTGAGTGCGACCACGTCACAGCGCAATTGGTGGAGAATATCCTCTGCGGTGTTGCCCATGATGAGACCCGGAATGCCGGTTCTCGCGACCGTGCCCATGACCACGGTCGAGGCATTGAGTTTTTGAGCTTGCTCGGGAATGACGGACTCCGGCGGTCCATTGAGCAGGCGACCTCGGGGCTTGATGACACTGTTGGTGTTATCGTCGAGCTGTTTGCGCAGCGTCTGCATCGCTGCTGACAGCGCGTCCTGACGTCGCCGATGCTCTCCGTCATAAGCCGCTTGTTCGGCCTGTGCCGGCATGTCTGCCCAAATGGAGACAAACCCAGCCACACCGGATTGCCAGGCGTGCACGACGTGGAGTTCGGTTTCACCGAAAGCCGCGGCTGCGGATGCCATTTCCAGTAACCGTTCGTTTAGAGCCGCCAGGTCTTCATCATAGTCATCGGTATTCAGATCGATGGCGGCGATAACCGGGCCGTCAGAGGCACTGGTGTTAGGGTGCATCAAATACACGGGGCAGGGGCACTTTCTCAGCAGGTGCAGATCGTCGCTGGCCAGAACTTGCCCACTCCATGGCGGGTTGTCGGCCATTTTCAGCACCATATCGTAGCCACCTGTGATCACCGTTTTAATGGCATCCAGATATCGCCTGCCAGGACGAGACTGCACCGTTGTTTTCGGATCGCCGTCGTGGCGCCTCACAATCTCGAGGATTTTGTCTTGGCGGCCTTTGCAGATCTGGTCGATTACCTGTTGCTTGCCGCCGAGTAATGCGGCGGCGCTGCTGTCGATACGGGGTTCTGGAAAGATGTCGAGCATGACGATCTCGGATTGATTTTGCTGTGCGAGATTGATCACGCGTGCGATTGGCTCTTCCCTAAGATCGTTATCGACCAGGTAAAGCCCTTTATTAAAAAAACGCATCCTTCGTCTCCCTCAACGTTGTTATGCAGGGTGATCAGTTGGCCCTGATCATGTTGGCCACGTGCTTTGTCGCCGCGGACGCTGCATCGGTATAGGGCGTGAGTATCAAATCGATACCCTCCTCAGATTGCTTTGTTGCCAGCATCTCACTTGGCGATGTCATCGCAAGTTTGCATCTGTGTCCCAATCGATCAAGGCTTGCTCTCATGAGTTTGGTTACGGACCCTTCACGGATCGTACAGACCAGCCACTTCGCTTCATCCAGTGGCAGCGTGGAGAGAAACTCCTCGTCAGAGGCGTCGCCGTAGGCAATGCTGTACGCATTTTCCTGGTGGAGCTTGACCTTGTCGGCATCCATCTCCACGACCAGAAGTTGGTAACCCTGTTGGTGCAGTTGATGGGCGATACTGCGTCCATATCGACCATGTCCTACCAAAATGATGTCCGGCGCTTTTACCGGTTCGCCGCCCGCCACTTGCTCGCGAAAAGGCGTGTTGCGTTCGAATAGCGATAGGTAGGGGGATAGTCGTTCGAATAGGACATGTGAGTACAGAATCATGTAGGTTGAGCCGCTGATTGTGATCAAGCCGACTAGCGCGATCAAACCGACGATTTCCTCGGAAAGGTGGCCGAGGCTATAACCCAGTGCCGCCAAAACCAGCGAGAACTCACTGATTTGCGCCACCGTCAGGCCTGCGAGGAACCCGGTTCGTTTGCGATAGCCCATCCAACCCATGATTGTCATAACGATGATGGGGTTACCTATTAATACGAAAATAGAGAGCAGCAGGGCGCTGGGTAATTGCGCGCCTAGATAGTCGAGGTTGATGGTGGCGCCAAGTTCGATGAAGAAGAACAGCAGTAGAAAGTCACGCAGAGTGACGAGCCTCGCGGCAATCTGCTCACGATAGGGTGTGGACGCCAGACTCACGCCGGCAAGAAAAGCGCCGACTTCCTTGCTGAAGCCTAGAGCGGCGCCAGCGGCGCCGCCGAGGACAGCCATGGCGATCGCAAACAGTACGAGTAACTCGGATGACGCGGCTAAACGCGGTAACAACGCGGGCAGGACCCAGCGCATCATCAAATAGACGGTGAGCACCATCAGCAAACCTTTGCCGGCGATGCTCAAGACCTCCGCACCGATATTGACGCTGCCCGACGTGCTGCCAAACGCGGTCAGCATGATCATCACCAACACTACGACGATGTCCTGAACAATCAGAAAGCCGATGGCGATTCTGCCGTGTAGCGCATCGACCTCTCGCTTATCCGAGAGCAGTTTGACGATGATGATCGTGCTGGAAAAAGTGAGCGCGACCGCCACATAGAGTGCTTCAGTCGTTCCCATACCCAGCAACAGAGCCAGCGCAAAACCAATCACGGTGGTGAAGAAAACCTGCCCTAAACCTGAGGCCAATGCGACGGGGCCCACGGTCCTGATGACCTGTAGGTCGAGCTTGAGCCCCACCACAAATAGCAGCAGTGCGATGCCAAGCCTGGCGAAGAGTTCGATTTCGCCGCTGGGAACCACGATGCCCAGTGCGGAGGGGCCGACCAAGATGCCGATAATGATAAAGGCGACGAGTAGCGGTTGCTTGAGCAGTCGTGCTATCAGGCCGCTGACGGTTGCGATACCGAGGATTACCCCGACGTTGATGAACACTTCGTTGGCCATAGGATTGACCTTACAAGCTACTGAATGAGAATAGTTATCAACTATCACAGATCTCATTATGGATAGTCAAAGACTATCGCACGATAAGTGATCTCAATGAGGCGGCCGCACATAAGGGGGGCGGGCGCAGGGAGAGTTTGCTAATCCTGGGTGCCCCCGGTTTGTTTAGCCTGCTCTCGGTTACTCCAGATGGGGCAAATAATACGGTGACCTATGTACGATCTTAGGCGTCATTGGAGCGTCGGGACACGTACAATAGGCGGCTCGAATGCCACTGCAGCCCTACGCCAGACAGTGAGTCAGTCGTGGCGGTTTTCATGAACACCCGCTGTTAACGAGCCGCCTCTCACGCAGTACCTCAGCAAGGATCGGCGATGACAGACATGACCCCCGATATCGAAAAAGCCATTGCGGCACTCAACGCGGGCGAGTTGGTAGCGATACCCACAGAGACGGTTTACGGCCTGGCAGCCGACGCCTCCAGCCCCACCGCGGTGCGCAAGATCTTTGCACTCAAAGGCCGGCCGCCGAGCCGCCCCCTGATCGTTCATCTGCCTTACGCAGAGGCAATCGATCGCTGGGCGTCCTGGGTGCCCGACTATGCGCGTCGTTGGGCATCGGTCTTCTGGCCAGGCCCGCTGGCGATGGTGCTGCCGCGACAAAGCGGTGTGCTGAATGAAGTGACCGGCGGCCAGGACACGGTGGCGCTGCGTGTTCCCGATCACCCGCTAACGCTGGCATTGCTTGAAGCCTTTGGTGGCGGTTTGGCCGCACCCTCGGCGAACCGTTACGGACGAATCAGCCCCACGACAGCAGCGCACGTGCGAGATGAATTCGGCAGCGAAGCACCATTGATACTTGATGGTGGGCCCTGCCGTGTGGGTATCGAATCGACAATTGTGTCGTGTCTCGATGATACGCCGCGAATTTTGCGGCCGGGCTCTATCAGTGCGATGGCTTTGTCTCAGGCCGCCGGCGTGCCGGTGCTGTCAGGTGCGGGCGACACGCATGTGGTGGTGCCTGGGCAAGTCGCCTCTCATTACGCACCGGTGACGCCCACGCAGCTGTTGCCCCACGGCAAGACGTCGATTTGGGCGGGCTCTGAGGTTCGAGCGGGCTTTTTGGGATTCCACTCCCCACCGTTTCCCGTTGAGGCGCAGCAGTTATTGGCGCTACAACCAGAAGTAGCGGCCCAGCAGCTTTATGCAGCACTGCGCCAGCTCGACGATACTGCGTTGGAGACGATTTTGATTGAAGCGCCCCCGTCTGATCCCGAGTGGGAGGGAGTTTGGGATCGTCTACGCCGGGCATGTGCGTAGCGAGTGCAGCATTAAAGTACCCATGCTAGCGCGATCGGTAGCACGATGATTGAAGCGAGATTGCCAATCAATACGATCGTCGCTACGCGATGCGGGTCTCGACCGTAGCGTTCTGCGAACAGGAAGTTCATCACGGCAGGCGGTAGCGCCCCAAAGACGATCAGCATGGCGCTATCCTGTGCGCCTAGCGACAGCCACTGGGCCAGTAGCCAAGCCAGCGCCATACCGAGTGCCGGCCTCAGCAGCGCGCCCAACAGTGGCAGCGTCAGATCATTAAATTCAACGTGCTTGAGTCGCACGCCGAGAGCGAAGAGCAGTAGCGGCACGGCGACATTACCCAGCATTTGTAAGGCCTGTACCAAAGGCGTCCAGATGGAGAGATCCAGCAGCGAGATCGTGAGGCCTGCCGCCGCTGCCATCAGCGTGGGATTTCGCCATAAGGTGAGGAATCTCGCGTGCTCGTCGAGCATGCGTAGACCGATCGAAAAGTGCAGCACATTGGATACGGTGTAGAGCACTATAGCGGCAGGTAGTGCCTGATCGCCCCAAGCGAGTACCGCAAGCGGGATACCGATATTCGCTGAGTTATTGAACATCATGGGGGGCACATAAACCCGCCAGTCCAGGGCTTTCCCGCGGAAAGCGAGCCAGGCGAATGCACCACAAGTGAGCAATAGCAGCGCTGCCGCAGTGGCGAGCCCAATATAGCGCGTGGGCTCGAAGCCCTTGCCGGCCATCGCGCCCAAGATCAGCGCGGGTACGAAGATATCCATATTCAGGCGATTGGCTACCGACATTTCAGGGTTGTGCTTGCGGCCGTACCAAAACCCAGCGATCACAATCAGGACGATGGGCGACAGGATCGACGCGATACGCATTGCGAGGGATGCGATGTCAGTGGTTGTCTCAGTCAAGTGGGCGATCTCTGGTCATGCTGGGGGCTATACAGGCTAGCCTGCGTTAAGCCCATATCAAAAAAAAGCCCGGCTGTTGGCCGGGCTTTTTTAGATACCATCAGGCGGCAAGATTAAGCAGCGTTCTTCTCATCTGCCTGCACTTCTTCGACTTCAGCGTCGGTCGGCAGCTTCGCCTCGAGTTCAGCAGTCTTGGCTTTGAGTTCCGCATTCTCGTGGCGGACTTCTTTCAAAGTCTTCTGCAGCAGATCATTAGCCTTGGTCTTCTCTGCCAGCTTTTTCTTGTTGGCATCGAGATTCTTCCGCATGCGCACGGGATCGTACTGAGTGAGGGTTTTGTTCTCTTCGCGAACGGCTGCAAGGTCCTTCTGCAGCGTCTTAATGCGCTTCTTCTGCTCGGCAATTTCGGCAACCTGCTTCTCTGAGCGGTTGCTCAGCTCGCGATTCAGCTGCTCCACACGCTCGTTGGCAGTCGCTTTTGCCGACAACTCCTTGATCTGCTCCAGCTGCGTATTGATGGTGTCTTGCAGCTTGGCCTGCTTCGCCTCCATCTCCTCGTTTTGCTTTTTCAGGCGGTCAATTTCCGCCTGCTGATTATCCAACTGCTCCTGATACTGAGCGCGGAGATCGTTTTCGAGTTCGATGATTTTTTCTAGGCGAGAGGCTGTAAGCATAGTGTCCTTGCTGGGTCAGTGATGTTTTTGGGTGGCTCAGTTATCAGGCCGTGCGGTTGGCACTTCGCGTTGCTGTGCTGCGATACTGCCGGATAAAGAAAAGGGGTTACATCGCTGCAACCCCTTTCTGAAATTGGCTCCGCCTGCTGGGCTCGAACCAGCGACCCATTGATTAACAGTCAATTGCTCTACCAACTGAGCTAAGGCGGAATAGGGCTCCCGCGAGGGAGGCGCGCAATATACAGGAGGAAGAATTTTCTCGTCAACTCCTCTTACTGAGGCTGTAAAAAGATCACGAAACCGCAATACTGTTGGGTTCTGATCAGCAAGCTCCGGAGACTGGTGCCCAGCATGGCGCGACGTTTCGAAGTCAATTCCAGCTACCAACCCGCCGGCGATCAGCCGGAGGCCATTCGTCGGCTCGTGGAGGGTATTGAAGCGGGTCTCGCCTCGCAGATCCTGCTCGGTGTGACCGGCTCGGGCAAGACCTTCACGATGGCGAATGTCATCGAAAAGGTGCAGCGGCCAACCATCGTGATGGCCCATAATAAAACGCTCGCAGCACAGCTTTATGGCGAGTTTAAAGAGTTCTTTCCCAAGAACGCCGTCGAGTATTTCGTCTCTTATTACGATTACTACCAGCCTGAGGCCTATGTGCCCTCGTCGGATACCTTCATCGAAAAAGACGCGCAGGTAAACGACCACATTGAGCAGATGCGCTTGTCTGCCACCAAGGCGCTGATCGAGCGGGAGGACTGTCTGGTCGTGTCTACCGTCTCCTCGATCTATGGTCTTGGCGACCCAGAGAGCTATTTCAAAATGGTGATGCACCTGTCGCGGGGAGAGTTGATCGACCAGCGCGGTGTACTGAGGCAGTTAGCTGAGCTGCAGTACACCCGCAACGATATCGATTTTCGGCGCGGTACCTATCGCGTTCGGGGTGATGTGATCGATATCTTTCCCGCGGATTCTGAGGAGCTGGCGGTTCGGGTTGAGCTGTTTGACGAAGAGATTGAGAACATTGCGACCTTTGACCCGTTGACCGGCGAAATCGCCGAGAAGCTGCCGCGCATTACGATCTTCCCCAAGACCCACTACGTCGCATCGCGAGACACGATGCTGGGGGCGGTGGACTTGATCGAAGAGGAGCTCGAGCAGCGAGTGAAGCAGTTCAAGGAAATGGACAAGCTGTTGGAAGCCCAGCGTATCCAGCAGCGCACGCGCTACGACATCGAGATGATCCGCGAGCTGGGCTATTGCCAGGGCATCGAGAACTACTCGCGCTACTTGTCGGGTCGTGCCCCCGGCGAGCCGCCGCCGACACTGTTCGAATATCTCCCGCAGAATTCGCTGATTCTGATCGATGAATCTCACGTCACGATTCCGCAGATCGGCGGCATGTACCGAGGAGACCGCTCAAGGAAGGAAACGCTGGTCGAATACGGATTCCGATTGCCGTCGGCACTCGATAACCGCCCGATGAAGTTTGAGGAGTGGGAGGCGATGTGCCCGCAGGCAATTTATGTCTCAGCGACGCCCGGCCCTTATGAGATCGAACACGCCGGTCAGACCGTTGAGCAGGTTGTCCGTCCTACCGGGCTGGTGGACCCCGAAGTTGAGGTGCGCCCAGCCAGGACGCAGGTTGATGATCTGCTCGGTGAAATCCACGCAACGGTTGAGGTGGGGGACCGTGTGCTGGTGACGACGCTGACCAAGCGAATGGCGGAGGATTTGACGGAGTTCCTCAGCGAGCACAACGTGCGCGTGCGCTATCTGCACTCGGACATCGATACGGTGGAGCGGGTGGAGATCATCCGAGATCTACGTCTGGGTAATTTCGACGTACTGGTGGGGATTAACCTGCTGCGTGAAGGTCTTGATATGCCCGAGGTCTCACTGGTGGCAATCCTCGATGCTGACAAGGAAGGCTTCCTGCGATCAGATCGTTCGCTGATCCAGACCATTGGTCGCGCCGCTCGAAACCTGCGCGGCCGGGCCATACTCTATGCGGACAAAATCACGGGGTCGATGGAGCGCGCTATGAATGAAACGGCCCGGCGTCGTGAGAAGCAGCTCGAATTTAACGCTGAGCACGGCATTACCCCCAAAGGTATCGAAAAGTCCGTACAGGATATTCTCGAAGGTGCGCGTCGGATGCCGACCAAGCCGAAGAGCGCGCGTGAGCGCAAGGTGGCCGAGGATCGCGCGGCCTATAGCGCGGAGATTGCGCATCTCACGCCAGCGGCACTGTCGCGCAAGCTCGCAGCGCTCGAAGCCAAGATGGTTGAGCACGCCAAGAACCTGGAATTCGAGGAAGCCGCAGCATTACGCGACCAGGTCGCGGAAATTAAACAGATGGCTTTTGTGGGTTGATATCGGCTCTCACGGAAAATCCAATAACAACCCCCGACCCGTCGGGCAGGTTGTTGGCAAACGGTTCACCACCGTGATTTTGCGCAATCAAGCGAACGATATGCAGGCCGAGCCCCATGTGTTGAGTGCGATCTTGATGGCCGCGGTGGCTGATCAGCGGCTCGAACAGTGCTCGGGATTCCACCTCCGGTAGCAGTGGCCCCTCGTTAGCGACCGACAGTCTCCACCAGATCCCGCGACCCTCCAGTCGTAGACTTATCACCGTGTCCTCTGGCGCATAGGACCTCGCGTTGTCCACTAGTTTGTCGAGCGCCTGAACGATCTGTTCCGGAGCCACGTTAGCAGGTGCGTGCTGCAGTGCAGTGTCCAGTTCGAAATGACGCTGCCGATAGGTTTGGCTGTAGGCGTCGATCAGCGTCTTGAGCAGAGCACAGAGATCTGTATCGACCATCGATTCTGCTGTTATCGCCTGTTCTAACCGCCGGGCCTCTTGCAGCGCGGCGAACAGGGCCTGCAGTCGGCTGATGCCCTCGCGGGCTCGCGACAGCAGCGACGCTTGTTCCTGCGAGGAGAGATCAGCCGAATCCAGGTTGTCCAAAGACGAGGCGACGATGGCGACTGGGGTGCGCAGTTCGTGGGCCAGCGTTTGATTGAGAGAGGTCAGGTAGCGCTGATAGTCGGCCAGTTCTGCGAGCTGCTGATTGAACTTGGATGCCAGCGCATCGATTTCATCGTTGAGCAGCGTGATAGGTAGCTTGGGTGCCTGCTCATGGCGACCACGCTGGTGGGAGAGGGGCAGTATCAGGCGGCGAATGCGCCAGCTAGTGAGCGCGGCGAAGCCGAGTAAGGCCGTTGCGCTGACACCGAGCATCAACAGTCCCCGACCCAGCAGGCTCGCAAAAGCGCCATCGGTGAGTGATAGAAACTGCTCGGCCGATTGAGACACCATGACGACCCCGGCAATGTCTCCCCGATAGCTGACTGGCGCTGTGGCCGTCAGTATTGGGCTGCCTCGTTCTTTAATCAGTGACGCCGAGCCCCGTTGGTCCACGAGTAGTGGGGAGACAATGCGTCCACTTTCGTCCGTTTCGGGTGCGTGGGAGAGAGCGGGCTCGGGGAGCAGTGCGCGATACAGCCAGCGCAACAACCAGAAGGTTGATGAGGGCTCGGTCAGCTCGTGGCTGCCTGCACTGCCCAGTGGCCACTGCCAGCGATCGAACACCTGCAACTGCATCCCGGGCTGTACGACCTGATCCAGCCATCGATTGAGTTGGGGGTCCGCGGCAATCAGGCGAGGTGGCAGGTTGGCGGCGGTGGGCTGGTTGGTCAGGACATCACGGCCCGTGTCGTCGATGCCGAGGTATTCAATCGCTAGCCGACCTCGCAACAGTGAAGCATCCAGAGCCAGCTCGATGTGGTAGCCGCCCGCGACTTCCTGCCACCAAGCCTGCGTGCCTTCTGCGCTGCCGGCGACGGTGCCATCGCTGCGGGCTACACGTACCGGCACGCGGCCTGGTCCCTCAGGCGCGATGCTCAGATAGTTGGCACGTTCATCGGCCCAGCGAATGTGCAGCTGGTCGCTGTGGAATTGTTCGGTTTGTTGTGGGCTTCGATATCGCGGCGCGGGCTCTTCTACCGCGACTGCCAGGTAGAGACGCTGCCCAAAATGACCGGCTCGCACGCTGATCGATCGGTGCCGATGTCCGAAGCGGCGTGCAGGTATCGCCTCCCAATCATCGAACCAACCGTCGATTCTGGGCGCTTCAACCAGCGGGTGCGTCAGCAAGCTGCCTTCGGTCGCCTCCGGGTAGACTTCTGGGTACGGGTAGAGCAACTCGATGCGCTCGCTTAGCGCCGCCGCTGTGGTGGCAGCAACGGCGATCGCTGCCTGCGACTGGGCCTGCTGCAGTGCACGCTCGTTCTCAGCGAGGAACGCGCAGCCAGCCCAGGGCACCAGTAGCAAGGTGAGACTGACCAAGCCGAGTTGTAAGCGGAGTTTCATCGGGTTCCGGCGCTATCGGTTCAGGCAGCGTCAGCCAGCCAGCGGTAACCGAGACCATAGGCGGTTTCGATGCGGTCAAACGCCGGGTCAGCCTCCTGGAACTTGGCTCGTATGCGCCGGATGTGCGACGTCACGGTGCTATCGTCCAACACCACATTGGCGGCGGTCATCAGCTGGTCTCTACTTTTGATATGTCCCGGATGCTTGGCGAGGGCATGGACCATCCAAAACTCGGTGAAGGTGAGCGGTACCAGTGCGTCCCGCCAGTGCGTAGTGAGTCTTTCCTGATTCAGCGACAGCGCGCCTCGCTTTAGCACATGCTCGATTTGTTCCGGGGCGCTCATGGCGCGGATGCGGCGCAACAGAGCGGTGATACGTGCGAGCAACTGCGCTTGTGAAATGTCTTTGGTGAGATAGTCGTCGGCGCCCAAGCGGAGGCCAGAAATCACATCGACCTCATCATCGCGTGCCGTCAGAAAAACGATGGGCAGGGTCGGTGCCTGGCTGCGAAGTTCGCGGCAGAGTTCAAAACCCGCTTCCGGGTCGCCGTTGAGCCCAATGTCCAGCAGCAGTAAATCAGGTGCAGCCGTCTGCCATCGGTCGCGTGCAGCGTCGGCATCGAGGGCCACGGAGACGCTGTAGCCCGCGCGAGACAGCAAATCCCGGTAGTTGGCCGCCAACAGAGGCTCGTCCTCAATAATCAGTATGTGCGCAGACATGACGTGTTCCGTGTGCCTTTTAACGACCTCGGAGAGTACACCGCCATCGCGCAGGCTCAAGCCGCTGACACAATTCGACAGAATTGCGCAGCAGTTCAGCAGCATTCTCCCGTCTCCCGCCACACTTGCAGGCTTCACTGTTCGTCGATGCCAAACGGGAGTACCCATCGATGAACAATCATGAGCAGGCGGCGCAATGGCTGTTGTGGATATCGCGGATTATTCTGCTGGCACTGTGCCTGTTGGTGTTCGCGGTGCCGTCGCGCGCGGTGCTGTTGGAGGATCTCGGCGCACCTCAACTTATCCTCGATCCGCAGGGTGATTTACAACCGGCGTTGCTTAGCGAGACTTCGCTCAGCATCGATATCGTGGGTGAGGCCGCCGAAGCGGTATTGGAGCAGCGTTTCATCAACCCTCAAGACGAGTGGGTGAATGGGGTTTATGCCCTGCCAGTTCCAGATCAGGCTGCGGTTCACGGTCTTGTCATTGAGCTCGATGGGCGGCGTATCGTCGGGCAGATCAATGAACGGGCCGCAGCGAGGCAGCAGTATCAGGCGGCGGCACAAGCCGGCAGGCGCGCGAGCCTGCTGGAACAAATCTCTGCTGATTTGTTTCATCTCAAGGTGGCCAACATTCCGCCGAACGGTGAGATCAAGGTTATTGTCGAGATCAGCCTCAGTGTTCAGCGGCAGGGCGATTGGCTGTCGTTACGATTTCCAACGACGGTGACCCCTAAGTACGCTCTCCGAGAGGAAACCGCGGATCTGCCGAAGCACAATCCCGGCGATAACACTTTGCTTGCGCGCTGGGTGAGTTGGCAGCCGAGCACCAGTGAATCCCCGATCGATGTGAACTATGGCCCGGTGCTGCCAGCGTCCGACACGCTGTCACATCCGTTGATGTGGCAGGTGACGTTGCGCAGCCACGGCGACGTTGCGCGTGTGATCACGCCTCAACACAACGGTAAAGTACGGCAGCGGGGGAAGTCCTTAATCGTGTCTCCACGGTTTGGTCCGGCAGAGATGGATCGTGACTGGGTCATCCGTTGGCGCCTAAAACCCTCTGCAGCGCCGATACCCAGCCTGCTATTGAGTGAACACCGCGGCGAGTTATATGCCGAGTTGGCGGTACTACCCCCGCAACCCGAATACCTGCCTGCGCCGATGCCCAGAGAGCTGGTGTTGGTGCTCGACGTGTCCGGCTCTATGGCGGGTGAGCCGATAGAGCAAGCCATTGCTGCAGTCAGCCGGGCGCTCGCTGAGCTGCGTCCCATGGATCGTTTTGATCTGGTGGTGTTTGAGAGCGAGACTGAGGCCCTGTTCGGCGACTTGCTGCCAGCAGCGCCCGACACCTTGGCCGAAGCGCAGGATTTCCTCGACGACTTGGAGGCGGAAGGGGGTACCGAGATGTTGCCCGCCCTCACCCGAGCACTGGATTACGGGCTCCCGTCGACCGGCACGGTGCGGCAAGTCTTATTCATTACTGACGGCGCTGTTACCGGCGAGTCATCGCTGTTCAAGCACATTGAGCGCCATCTCGGTCAGAGCCGCTTGTTCACGCTGGCGATTGGCGCTGCGCCCAACACGCGATTTATGCGGCGTGCCGCGCAGCTGGGCAAAGGGCTTTATCGGCATGTCGATGGCGCTTCTGTGACGACGGTGATGACGGAACTGTTGGCGCAGATGTCCCAACCGGTCCTCACCGACTTGCAGGTTGAATGGCCGGCCGCAGTGGAGCTCGCGGGGAGCGAGCCGGGAGATCTTTATCTGGGCGAACCCGTGCGTCAACGCGTCCGGTTGCTGGCGGTCAATCCTCTTGGGGATGTGGTGGTGAGTGGGCTGCGTAATGGGCAGCCATGGCAGGTGGCTGTGCCTCTCAACTCAGCCCGCACTTTGGGCGTCACTGGGCGGGTAATGGCGGGTCGCTGGGCTCAGGAGCATATCGATTGGCTACTGGACAACGCTTACGTCTCGGGGGTGCCAGTCGACGCTCTGCGAGATGAAGTGCTCTCGCTCGGTCTCGAATACGCGTTGGTGACGCCGTTCACCAGTTTTGTCGCCATCGAGGAGTGGATCAGTCGTCCGCCGACGCGGGATGCAGGCACCTATCGAGTGCCCAACGCGCCACCACACGGAGCGATGCATTTCGCACAAACCGCTTTGGGCATTGAGCTCTGGTTGTATCTGGGTTTGGTGTCGGTGTTACTGGGGGCGCTGATTTGGGCGATGTCAGGGGAGCGCGAGCAATGAGGATTTGGCGATGAGAGTTCGGCAGTGGGTGCTTCGTGGTATCGCGGCGGCCTGGTTTATTGCGGGTGTCTGCGCGCTGATGGGGGTTGGTGTGATGCAGGCCAAAGCGCAAGTAGCTCAGTGGCTGGTGGCACGCAGCTGGGAGGCAGGTGTGCAGGCGGGTGAGCCGTTATCGCCATGGCCTTGGTCCGATGCCAAGGTCGTTGCGCGTCTCGATATGGTTGAGCTCTCT
>JAZBOZ010000231.1:0-27828 GCA_036351405.1 Halieaceae bacterium | reverse complement strand
CCATCGCGGTGCCACTTCGTTGGTCTGCCCAGGGTCGAAGGCGATCACATCAAACCGGCAAGGCTTGCCTGCTAGTTCGGGGTATCGTTTCAGCAAAAGCATGGCGGTTCTGCGCAGGCGGGCGAGCTTTTTCGCGTCGACGCTCGCCGCCGCATTGCTGAATCTCGATACCCGGCGTTTCCTGACTTCGACAAAGACCACGCGATGGTTTTCGATCATGACCAGATCGAGCTCACCGGTGCGGGCCATGAAGTTTCGGGTGAACAGCGTCAAGCCTTGCTGTTCCAGATAGTACAAAGCGCGCTGCTCCCAGACATCACCATCGGCTTTCATTGCTTCGCTCAACACAAACGGGCTCGTCAGCGTAGCGGTGCGCGGCGGATGGTGTCGCCATCAAATAAAGTCGGAATCAGTTCTCGCTGAACATTCCCGTCCAGCTGTCTCTGTAGTAAACCGGTTTCACCGAAGACGGGCGCCACCGTGCTTTGCTGGACTTGCTGCCAGTGATCGAGCAGCGTGACGGCATCCCGCCCCAGAGCGCGCAGACGCGTGAAGCGATCGATGCTCGCTGCTTCCAGCACTGCGGGAGTTTCAACAAAATTCAGCCCGTTGAGATCCTGATTGCGTGCCTGACGATTGCCGCTGTATACCGAAGCGGGGCTGTAAACAGGCACATCCCCCGCGTAATGAAACACGAGCAAAGGTCGCAGCTCTCGAGCTGTGGCGGGATCAGGAGCGAGCAGGAAGAGCACATCGAAATCTTCCCGTCGCCGCGCACGCGCACTAACGGGGGCGACAAAAGCCTCCTCTACCGCTTCGATACGAGCTTCACTGTCGGCAGCGCCCAGTGTTTCACTGATCACTGTCGAGGCTGGAGACTGCGAATCGATTTCTGCTACGTCGATCAATTGGCCGCCGAGGCTGCGCCAGCGGTTAATCAACGCTGCTTCCAGTCGTTGGCCCCACTCGGTGGCTGGGCGAACGATCATCGCTCGCCGTCGGCCATCACCAAAAGCCAGCTCGGCGATTTGTGCCGCCTCGTCTTCGGGAGAGAGGCTAAGCGCCGCCCAGTTTGCTGCATCACCCGGGAAGGCGGCGGCCGGCCTGTTGAGCGCCAGCTGCGGAACGGGACGACTACCGGCTTGAATGGCGGTCTGTACTTGCTCGCGGGTGAGTGGTCCGATAACGAAGTCGGCGCCCGCTGTCACTGCCTTTTGATAGGCGGTGATGGCGTCTGCCTCGGATTCGGTATCCAATGTCATCAGTTGCGGGCGAGCCGTTGGGTCACGGTATAGCCCGTACATTCCCTGTACCAAGCCGTCCAGTACCGCCTCGCCTGCTTGCTGTAGGCGCCCACTGAGCGGGAGCAGCACGGCGACTTTTCGCGGTGCCCGTTGAGTGAGCCATAGGCTCAGTCCGGCGGGTGGCGCCTCGATGGCAGGGTGCGCAGGATTATTCGCTATCCAGTCCAGAACGCTGTCACGCCCCTTCTGGTAGGCCTCGACCAGTGTTACCCATCCAGACCACTCTTCATCCGAGCCGGTCATTGCGGCGCGGCGTAATTGCTGCACATTAAGCCGTGCCAGGTTGGCGAAGATCTCCTCGCGTCGCGCGGCAATATCCTCGGGCTTGCTCAGCTTGATGCGCTGCCAAGCCAGTTGGGCTGCACGTAGCCATTGCCTTTGTGCATGCGCCATGCTCTGGCGCTCTGCCAGTAACAGTTCCCGGCCCTCCGCGTTGGCCGTGGATGCCTCGTCCAGCAAGTCGTGGGCGCGCGCCACGTCGCCATCGAGCCAGGCAAGTCGGGCGTTGATCAGTGCCAGTGTGGTGGCATCCAAACCACGCGAAAGGAATTCATTGCGCTGAATTTTTGCAGCGAGTGTTCCCTCGGTGAGTGCTGTTGTGGTTACCGATTCCAGCGCTGAGGTATCAAAAGCCTGTTCGGGCTTGGCGGGCAGTGCCGGAGGCGGTTGATTGATAGTGCCCTTGGTGACGGGTGGTTGGGGAATCGGTGCGGGTGCGCTGCAGCCGGTGACCAGCAGCGCGATAGCCACAGCAGGCAGCACGCGATGCCACGCGGTCTGGTGGATCCATTGCGAAAGTAGCGAGCAGGCAGCGGTCAGGTTTGCGATCATGTAGGCAGTATAAAGTGGAGCGCTGCCAATGGAACGTGGTTTGTACATTGTCCCTACCCCAATCGGTAATTTGGGCGATATCAGTCGGCGCGCTCTGGAAGTGCTGAGTCAGGCGACGTTGATTGCGGCAGAGGATACCCGCCACTGTCGACAACTGCTGCAGCATTTTGGCATCGAGGCTCAGGTGGTGGCCTTTCACGAGCATAGTCAGGCCTCCGCCGCAGCGCGACTTTGCGATCGTATTGCGGCAGGAGACTCGATTGCACTGGTCAGCGACGCTGGCACGCCGCTGATTTCTGATCCTGGCTTTGATCTGGTCAGACAAGTCCAGGCACTGGACTTGCCCGTTATCCCGCTACCCGGGCCTTGCGCGGCGACAACGGCCTTGTGTGCCAGCGGGCTCCCGACTGACCGCTTTGTGTTTGAGGGGTTCCTGCCGGCCAAGCGTGGGCCGCGGAGAGCGCGTCTTGAGAGCCTGGTGGACAGCACGACGACCACCATCTTTTATGAAGCCCCGCATCGGATTGTGTCTTTGCTTGAGGATTTGGTGTCGATCTTTGGGCCCCAGCGCGAGGCTACACTGGGTCGTGAGCTGACCAAGGCCTTCGAGACGATCCGCAGAGCGCCTCTGGAGGCGCTGTTGGCGTGGGTCGCTGGGGATCCGAATCAGCAGCGTGGCGAAATCGTCCTGCTGGTGGCTGGGGCCGTTGAAAAACCGACTGAGCAAGTCGATGCGGCGCTGCTGTTGCGTCGATTGGCTGAGGAGTTGCCGCCGCGCCGTGCCGCCGCGGTAGTGGCCGAGCTGACAGGTCGTAAAGCCAGAGACGTTTACCAGGAGCTGCTTGG
Organism: Halieaceae bacterium; assembly: GCA_036351405.1. GTDB lineage: Bacteria > Pseudomonadota > Gammaproteobacteria > Pseudomonadales > Halieaceae > Luminiphilus. The sequence continues at coordinate 24,847 of JAZBOZ010000231.1, read as the reverse complement.
CCTGAGCCAGCAGGCTGAATAATGATCGGCTTGTCTGGGTGTCGGGGCGGTGTTAGCTTTCGCCGCTGAGTTGGTCAGGCGATCGCTGCCGGCATAGCCGGTGGAGGAAAGTCCGGGCTCCAACGGGTCAGAGTGCCAGGTAACGCCTGGGGGGCGCGAGCCCACGGAAAGTGCAGCAGAAAGGAAACCGCCTGGCTTTGCCAGGTAAGGGTGAAAAGGTGCGGTAAGAGCGCACCGCGCGGCTGGTAACAGGCGTGGCGATGGTAAACCCCACTCGGAGCAAGACCAAATAGGGATTCGTGTGCCGTGACCCTCGGCGGATCCGGGTAGGTCGCTACAGGCGGGCGGTGACGCCCGTCGCAGATGAATGATCGTCCAAGACAGAACCCGGCTTATCGACCAACTCGCTTTTTCTCTCAGATGTGCTTTCTCGAAAGTGCTTTCGTAAAGCGCCGTTCCAGAATCATCTATTAATAGATTTCACTCTTCGTTATTCCGTTTTGTTCTTTATCTTCAAGCCAGCTCTGCCAGACGCGGCTAACTCTCTGTTTCGTTTTTACTTGTTGCCATGCCTATGCTGCATATTTTTCCTTGAGATCCCCTTGGGTGCGGTGCTTGTAACACGCTGAAAACCATAGAAATTTTCGGTGCCTGACGTTGACGCTGGGTTTCGTCGAGCATATAGTGGCGAAAAGTGGGGCAAAGTGGATATTTCAATCCATTTTGTGGATTTGAGCGGATTCAAGTGGGTAATCGCCGTGTTCCGTGGAGTGCAGCACATCAATATGGACGCAAAGGGGCGCATGGCGATCCCCGCGCGCCAGCGTGAAGCGCTGCTAGCGGAGTGTGACGGGCAGATTGTCATCACTATCGATACCCAAACGGCCTGTCTGGCGCTGTATCCCTTGCCTGAATGGGAGCGCATCGAGCGCGAAGTTCAGGGGCTGCCCGCATTGAAGCCGGCGGTAAAGCGCTTTCAGCGCTTAGTGCTGGGCTATGCCAGTGATGTCGAGCTGGATAGCAATGGCCGAATTTTGCTGCCCCCCGCGCTGCGCGAGTACGCCCATCTCGAGAAAAAAGTGGTGTTGGTGGGGCAGGGCAACAAGCTTGAGCTCTGGTCTGAGCAGCTGTGGTTGGCCGAGCGCGATGCTGCGCTGGCAGAGGATGTGGGCGATGAGCTGCCCGCAGATTTGTTGTCACTGAAGCTCTGATGACGAATGTCCATGAAACGGTACTACTCCAGGAGGCGGTTGCGGCACTGATGACGGCGACTGACGGGGTGTATGTGGATGGCACCTTCGGTCGAGGGGGGCACAGTGCGCGCATCTTGCAATCGCTTTCAGCCGGTGGGCGTTTGATCGGCTTCGATAAAGACCCGGCGGCGGCAAGCGTAGCTGCGCAGTTCGTCGAACAGGACCAGCGCTTCACTTTTTATCATCGCAGTTTTGCTGAGTTGCCAGATTGTATTGATGGGCCTGTACAGGGCGTCTTGTTGGACCTTGGGGTGTCATCGCCGCAGCTCGACGATGCGGAGCGGGGGTTCAGCTTTCGTGAGGATGGCCCTCTCGATATGCGCATGGATACGCGCAGTGGCATGACGGCGGCTGAATGGATCAATACTGCCGACGAATCTGATATTGCCGCGGTGCTCAAGGAGTATGGTGAAGAGCGCTTTGCCAAGCGCATCGCGGCGGCCATTGTCGGGCAGCGGCCATTTGAAAGAACTGGCAAGCTGGCATCGGTCATCGCTGAGGCGAATCCTCGCTGGGAAAAGCACAAGCACCCGGCGACACGCTCTTTCCAGGCCATACGCATCTTTATCAACCGGGAACTCGAGGATCTAGAGCGGCTGCTCGGTCGCGTTCTGGAGTGTCTCGATGCTGGCGGGCGTCTCGTCGTGATTAGCTTCCACTCGCTGGAGGATCGCATCGTCAAGCGCTTTATGCGTGACGCCAGTCGTGGGAGAGAGTTGCCGAGAGGGCTCCCTGTGATGGATATCGAGCGCGGGCAAACACTGCGTTTGATTGGCAAGGCTGTGCGTGCCAGTGAGGCTGAGGTGGCGGCGAATCCGCGAGCTCGTTCAGCGATCATGCGTGTTGCGGAGAAGCTGGCGTGATGGTGCGCTTTGTCAATCAGCGGCGCTGGGTGGCCTTGTTGGCTGTGGCGGCTCTGTTGTCAGCGCTGGGAGTCCTCGGTACGACTCATCGGGCGCGCTCCCAGTACGCCGAGTTGCAGCAGCTCGAGTTGCGGCGGTGGAATCTTCAGGAGCACTACAGTCGTTTGTTGCTTGAGTATTCCACGCGCGCAGCACCGCATCGCGTTCATCGCTTTGCGATGGAAGAGCTGGGTATGACAAAGCCTGATCTCAAACGCTATCGCGTGGTGCGGCCATGAGTCGTCGTCGCAAGCCAAAAGCGGTACCAATGTGGCGTATCTACAGCGTGGCCGCGCTGCTCGCTGTGCTGCCGCTGATGCTGGTTTGGCGGTTGGTGGATCTGCAGGTTCTTGATAATGAGCAAGGTGCCAGCTTCCTGCAAAAACAGGGCGCCATGCGCGCAGTACGGAGTGCAGAAATACCGGCATACCGGGGATTGATCACGGATCGTCGCGGTTCCCCGTTAGCCGTGAGTACGCCCGTGGTGTCGCTGGTTGCCAATCCCCAGCACCTGCGTGATAGCAATCAATTGGCGGCACTTGCAGCGGCTATGGAGATTTCTCCAGATGTGCTGCAGCAGCGCATCGATCAGTACGCAGACAAGCAGTTCATGTACTTGGCTCGTCACTGGACGCCCGAGCAGGCTCGCAAAGTGCTGGCGCTCAATCTGCCGGGTGTACACGGCGAGCGTGAATATCGGCGCTTTTACCCCGCCGGCGAAGTGGCGGCGCAGCTGGTCGGCGTGACCAACGTCGACGGTAAGGGTATTGCGGGTCTTGAGATGGCTTTCGATGACTGGCTGCAGGGTACGCCGGGTCGCAAGCGCTACATCAAGGATCTCTATGGCGAAGCGGTGAGGGATGTTGGTGTCATCAAGGCGGCTGAGCCCGGCAACGATCTGCGTTTGAGTATCGACCTGAGGTTGCAATATCTGCAGCATCGAGAGCTGCAGCAGGCCATCGCGGATACGGGTGCCGTCGCAGGCACTGCCGTCACGCTGGACGCATGGACCGGCGAGGTTCTCGCGGTCAGCAGTTACCCGGTGTTTAATCCTAACAGCCGAGCCAGAAAAACCACCCGGAATCGCGCCCTCACCGATGTCATTGAGCCGGGGTCGGTGATGAAGGCTTTGACGCTGGTCGCCGCACTCGAATCAGGTGAATACACCCTGGATACTGTCATCGATACGTCGCCAGGGCGTATTCGCGTGGGCCGCAAGTTGCTCAACGACCCGATTAATTACGGCCCCATCACCGTATCGCGTGTGATAGAAAAATCCAGTCAGGTAGGTGTGATCAAGATTGCGCAGCATATTGGTCACGAACCCATACTCGATGTGTTTTCCCGGTTTGGTCTCGGATCGCTCACGAACTCTGGTTTCCCTGGAGAGCGCTCGGGTTATCTCCCTAATCGGGAGCGCTGGAGCGACATCGAAAAAGTGACGCCGGCCTACGGCTATGGCCTGGATGCCACGTTGTTGCAGCTGGCAGCCGCTTATTCAGTATTCGCCAATGAAGGGCGCCGTATGCCGCTGACCTTCCTCGAGGTTGATCACCGGTCGCTGCCAGACGGTGAGCGCGTCATAGATCCTGAGATCGCTGCGCAAGTGGTCAAGGTTTTGCATCGGGTGACAGCGAATGAGGGCACGGGCACTTTGGCTCAGGTCGCGGGCTATCAGGTAGGCGGCAAGACGGGCACCGTGCGTAAGTTGGGTGCTAATGGTTATCTCGACACGGAGCACATGGCGCTGTTTGTTGGTGTTGCGCCGGTAGAGCGTCCGCGCTACGTCACAGCGATCATGATCGACCAGCCTCAAGGGGAGTCCCACGGTGGTGGCTCTGCTGCGGCACCTGTTTATTCGCGAATTACAGAAGGCGTGCTCCGGCTGCGTAACGAAGTGCCGGATCTGCCAGCCATCGATGACAGCACGCAGTTGGCTGGATTAGGGGGTGGACAATGACGGCCCTCGCCCGTAGTCGCGAAGCGCTGACATTGCGCGATCTTGTGGCAGCAGACTGCGGTGTCAGTAATGATGTCGTGCCTGCGGGTATTACACTCGACAGTCGCGAGGTCGTCGACGGCAGTGTTTTTATTGCATTGCCCGGGCGCGCGTTTGATGGTCGCGATTACATCGCTGACGCCTTGGCGCAAGGCGCGGCCGCGGTGCTAGCAGAGGCGCAAGGTTTGGGCGATATCCGAGACCCAAGAGTTGTGCCTGTCACTCATCTGCAGCAGCTACTGCCTGATTTGGCGCAGCGATTTTTCGGCGATCCCTCTGCGAGTATGGCGCTGGTCGCGGTGACCGGTACCAATGGAAAAACTTCCGTGGCTGACTTTGTCGCCCAGCTGCTTCGGCATCAGGGTGTAGCGGCGGGGTCGATAGGGACGCTGGGTGCGAGGTTGGGTCCTGCTGCAGGTGTTGCGCGGCACACGACGCCCGATGTGCTATCGCTAACCCGACAGCTCGCGCAATGGCTGGGTGAGGGCGTCGACCATGTGGCGCTGGAGGCCTCTAGTCATGCATTGGATCAAGGGCGTCTAGCGGGGATTAGTCTGCACACTGGCATTTTCACGAACCTGTCTCGCGATCATCTCGATTACCACGGCAGCGAGGCCTCTTACGCCGCCGCTAAGCTACGGCTGTTCAGCGATTTCCCCCTCAAGCGGGTGATCTACAACGCGGATGACCCGATTGCCCAGCAGGCACGCGGAGCCAGTCAGTCGCCGTCGTTAGGCGTGTCGCTGACATCGGCAGAAGCCGATGTGTTCGTACAAGTAGCGCAGCAGCCGCAAGGTATGAAAGTGCGGTTGCACACGCCTTGGGGCACAGGTGATATCGCCTCCCAACTGAGTGGCACTTTCAATGCGTTCAACATGGTCGCCGCCGTGTTGGCGGTTACGGGGCTTGGCTATCGCTTCGCAGACGTTGTCCATTCCGCAGAATCGCTGCGACCGGTTGTCGGGCGCATGCAGCGCTTGCCCCAGGACGCTGATATCGATGTGATTGTCGATTACGCCCACACGCCCGATGCACTGCGTCGGGCTCTCGTTGCGCTGCGCCCGCAAACCGCGGGCAGATTGTGGGTTGTGTTTGGTTGTGGCGGAGACCGAGATCGTGGCAAACGGCCGCAAATGGGGGCAATTGCCGATGAGCTTGCCGATCGCGTAGTGGTGACCAGTGATAACCCTCGCAGCGAAGATCCTGAGGCCATTATTCGCGATATCCGCGCCGGCTTGAGTCGACCTGCGGACGTTTTCGCTGAGCGTCGTGCCGCGATTGAGTTTGCGATCATGCAAGCACAGCCTGGTGACGTTGTGCTTCTTGCCGGTAAGGGGCACGAGGAATATCAAGAGATTGATGGTGTGCGCCATCCATTCTCAGACGCGACTGAAGCAGAGGCATGTTTAGCTCAGAGGTCGGGTCGTGATTAAGCCGGTGCTGATGAGCCGCCTGGCACGAGCCTTGGGTTTAGTGCTGTCTGGCGAGGATGCCGCATTCACAGGCATTGCGATTGATAGCCGTGCTGTTGAGCCTGGCGATCTGTTTGTTGCGATTCCCGGGCAGCGCTCCGATGGCCACGATTACCTGTCCGCCGCGGCAGACCGGGGTGCAGTGGCTGCCCTTATCGAGCGTGATTGTGCGGTAGACAATGTCTGTGCGTTGCGAGTCCCTAATACGGTGCGGGCGCTGGGCACTTTGGGTCAGCTGCTTAGAGATGATTACGAAGGCGTGCTCGTCGGTGTGACGGGCAGTGCGGGTAAGACCACGGCAAAAAATCTACTCGCTGCGATTTTGGGTGAGGCTGGGTCGACCCTCGCCACCGAGGGTAACCTCAATAACGAAATCGGCGTGCCTCTGACGTTGGCGAGGTTAAGTTCGGATACTGAGTTTGCAGTGGTCGAAATGGGCGCAGCAAAGCCCGACGATATTCGCTACCTGTGCGAGATCGCGCGGCCCACAGTGTCGGTACTTCTCAATGTGGGCTCCGCGCATTTGGCGGGTTATCCGGACTTGGAGGCGCTCGCTGACACCAAAGCCCAGATTCTCGATGGTCTCGACGTCGACGATCTCGCCGTCATCAATGCCGATCAGGACTGGTCGGCAGGTTGGTCCGCCCGCGCCGCCTCCGCGCGCTGCGTATCTTTTGGCTTGACGAAAAACGCGACCTACAGAGCCAGCAATATTGAAAGCCATGGGTTCGAGGGTGTGAGCTTTGATCTCACTGTTCGTGAGCACACTCGTCGTATTGCGTCGCATGTGCCCGGTATGCCCGGTGTCTATAACGTCCTCGCTGCGATCGCGGTGGCCACCGAGCTGGGGCTCAGTGACAGCGCTATCGATCGCGGTATTGCGAAGGTCGCGCCTGCAGCGGGTCGAGGTCGTGTTCACCGCACGCCATGCGGCGCCACCATTGTCGATGATACTTACAACGCCAATCCTGAGGCTGTGAGAGCTGCGATCGACTCCCTGGCTCAGTGTTCCGGCAAAAAGACCTTGGTTTTGGGCGATATGCTTGAACTGGGCGCAGGTTCGGCAGCCTTGCATCGTCAGGTTGTTGAGCACGCGGCGGCACGAAAGATCGATTGTTTGATCGCTGTTGGCGAATTGGCCAGTGAGGCTGCAGCAGTGTTTCCGGGGCGGAAAGCAGTGTTCGCCAGAACGGCTGATTTGATGGCCGCTGATCATGTGTTTGGCGCCGATGATGTTGTGCTGGTTAAAGGCTCGCGCGGGATCGCGCTGGAGCGCGCAGTCGCCGAATGGATTGGCTCGCGGGAGGACATCGCGTGCTGAAGTGGCTGCTTGAACAACTGGTTGTCGTGGACAGTGGTTTTGCTGTTTTCCAGTACATCACGTTGCGAGGCATTCTCGCGGCTGCAACCGCGCTGCTGGTGTCTTTGCTGGTAGGCCCGTGGATGATCCGCAGGCTGAATCTCTTGCAGATCGGGCAGACCGTGCGCACGGATGGTCCCCAGAGTCATCTGTCCAAGTCGGGCACGCCGACAATGGGTGGCACGCTTATCCTGGTCGCGATTGCGGTTGCGACATTGCTGTGGGGTGACTTGAGCAGTCGTTACGTTTGGGTCGTGTTGCTCACGACGCTCGCTTTTGGCGCAGTTGGCTGGGTGGATGACTATCGAAAAGTGGTGGAAAAAGACCCGCGAGGATTGCCCGCCCGTTGGAAATATTTTTGGCAGTCGGTCATCGGTCTGGGTGCTGCCGTTTATCTATACCAAACCGCGGAGAGTCTCCCGGAGACGGCGCTTTATGTGCCCTTCTTCAAAGACGTCGCGCTGTCGATGGGCGTGCTGTTTATACCCTTCACCTATTTTGTCATCGTCGGCTCAAGCAATGCCGTGAACCTCACCGATGGTCTGGACGGTCTTGCCATCCTGCCGACCGTGATGGTGGCAACGGGATTGGGCACGATCGCCTACCTCACCGGGCATGTGGATTTTGCGGCTTATTTGCACATTCCCTATCTCGCGGGTAGCGGTGAACTCGTGATCTTTTGCGGTGCTATCGCCGGCGCCGGCCTCGGTTTCCTGTGGTTCAACACCTACCCAGCCATGGTCTTTATGGGAGATGTGGGAGCGCTGGCCCTCGGCGCTGCGCTCGGCATTGTGGCGGTGATTACGCGGCACGAAATCGTGCTGTTCATTATGGGCGGGATCTTCGTGTTGGAGACTGTGTCGGTGATGATTCAGGTGGCTTCCTTCAAGCTCACCGGCAAACGCGTATTCCGCATGGCGCCCATCCATCACCACTTTGAGTTGAAGGGATGGCCCGAGCCTCGGGTCATTGTTCGTTTCTGGATTATTACCGTGATGCTGGTGCTGTTCGGCCTGGCCACGCTCAAGCTGCGTTGAGGATGGAGGTGATGACAGCCAATCTGATCGCCTCAAGCCATCGTCGGCTGGTGCTGGGTCTGGGTGAGACTGGTCGCTCGGTGGTGAGACATTTTCAAACGCACGGCATTCCTTGTGTTGCTGCGGATAGTCGCGCCTCGCTGCAAGAGGATGCAGGACTGTCTGAATTGCTATCGGGCGTAGACGCGTTCTTCGGCGACTTGCCATTGGATCTGGCAGACGATGTAGAAGAAATTATTGCCAGTCCGGGCGTACCGTTAGATCACCCACTGTTGCTTCGTGCTGCCGAAAACGGCGTGCGCATCCGCGGCGACATTGATCTGTTCATGGAGCAGGCCAATGCGCCGGTCATCGGGATCACCGGATCCAATGGCAAATCCACCGTCACGGCCCTGGTGGGACATTTGCTGACTACCTCTGGGGTTGCGGTTGCTATTGGCGGCAACCTTGGAAAGCCTGCGCTGGATTTGTTGGATGATGCGGTTGCGTGCTACGTCCTGGAGCTATCGAGCTTTCAGTTGGAACGCGCTGAGCCGCTGGGTCTCGCGGTGGCAACGGTATTGAATCTAACGCCCGACCACTTGGACCGGCACGGCTCGATGGCCACGTATCAGCAAGCTAAACATCGCATTTTCCGTGGTGCGCGCTCGGTGGTCAGTAATAGTCAGGATCCATTGACTGCGCCACTGCTTGCGGTGGGGACACGCGCCGTGAATTGGCGCTTGGGTGAACCCGATTTGGGTGAGTTTGGCATTCGCTCGCAGGCGGGCGCCCGCTGGTTTAGCCATGGTTTTGAGATGCTGGCACCGGTCAGCGATTTCCCGCTGGCAGGTGAGCACAATATCGCGAACGCTTTGGCTGCACTGGCCATTGGCCACGCAGCCGGTGTTGCCGCCGAGGAGTTAGTGGCTGGCTTATCCACATTCAAGGGTCTGCCTCATCGCACTATGGTGGTTGGCGATGACGCTGGTGTGCGTTTCGTCGATGACAGCAAGGCGACCAATGTCGGCGCGACGCAAGCCGCGCTTAATGGCCTCGCCCCGGAAGGCTCACTAGTGCTGATAGCTGGAGGGCAACCCAAGGGGCAGGATTTCGCGCCGCTGTGTGATCTGGTCGCTCGCTACTGCCGTGCGGTGGTATTGCTGGGCGAGGCGAGCGAGGCCCTTGCGACCGTTTTGGCAGGCAGTTCCCCTGTTATCGTCGCGGAGTCGATGGAAGATGCGGTCGCCAAGGCGGCAGGCGTGGCTGAGCCCGGAGATACGGTATTGCTGTCTCCCGCATGTGCTAGCTTCGATATGTTCGACGGCTACGCAGCCCGGGGTCGCGCGTTCAGCCAGGCTGTTGCCCGGCTTTTGGAGGTATCGGCATGACGCGCCGGACTTCAACCGTGACGCTGCAGCCCGATATGGCACTGATCATTCTGGGAGTGGCGCTGGCCGCAGTCGGTTTGGTGGCGATTAGTTCGGCAGGCATGGACTACGGTGCTCGCCACTACGGCAACCCGTGGCATTTGGCGCTTCGTCACGGCTTTTATCTCATGCTGGCAACGACGGCTGGCATCCTCGCCTATTTGATGCCGACAGATTTCTGGCGTCGCTCATCGCCCTGGTGGTTGCTGGGCGCTACAGCCTTGTTGCTTCTAGTGCTCATTCCCGGTATCGGTCGTAACATCAACGGCAGCCAGCGCTGGTTGCCGCTGGGACCACTCACACTACAGCCTTCGGAAGTGGTGAAGCTGGCGATGCTGCTCTACGTCGCCGGCTATCTGGTTCGACACGGCGAATTACTGCGACAGCACTGGAGCGGCTTGGCGAAGCCCATCGCCATACTGGCGGTGATTGGATCGCTGCTGCTGTCCGAGCCGGATTTTGGGGCCACCGTCATCGTAGTGGGTACTGTATTCGGGCTGCTGTTCATCGCAGGAGCGCGACTGATTTATGTCGCCGGCCTGATTGGTGCTGCCTTGGCTGGCATGGTGTTGTTGGTCTTTGCAGCGCCTTACCGTATGCGGCGTCTCACGGCGTATCGCGACCCCTGGGAAGATCCATTTGGTGACGGTTTCCAGTTGACCCAATCCTTGATTGCAATTGGCCGGGGCGAATGGTTTGGCGTGGGTTTGGGTAACAGCATCCAAAAGCTGTTTTATCTGCCGCTCGCTCATACCGATTTCGTCTTCTCGATCTGGGCGGAAGAAACGGGCTTCGTCGGTGCGCTGGTAGTGATCGGCCTGTTCGTCGCCTTGGTCACCCGAATCATCCAAGTGGGTATTCGGGCACTTCAGCATGGTGACGAATTTGCGGCTTACGTGTGTTTTGGCGTCAGTTTGGTTTTCTCGGGGCAGGTCTTTGTAAATATCGGGATGAGCTCCGGGCTGCTGCCGACTAAAGGGCTGACCCTGCCTTTCATCAGCTACGGGGGCAGCAGTCTGCTGGTCAGCGCTGTCATGTTGGCGTTGGTTCTGCGTATTGAGCGTACGATCCCGCGGTCGGCCGGAGGTGGCCAATGAAGCCGGGTCGGGTATTGATCATGGCCGGCGGCACTGGTGGTCACGTCTATCCGGCGCTCGCGGTCGCCGATTGCCTCGCACAACGCGGTTGGCAGGTTGACTGGGTCGGCACTGATCGGGGTATCGAGTCGCGAGTCGTGCCGGCGGCGGGGTTCTTGCTCCATAAGCTCGCGGTGCTCGGGATCCGTGGCAAAGGGCTGGTCTCTCGATTCAAGGGATTGCTGTACCTGCTCTGGTCTGGCGTCCAGGCGTTGCGTCTGGTGCGACGCGTCCGACCCGACGTCGTGCTCGGTATGGGCGGATACGCAGCGGGACCGGCTGGCCTCGCGGCTGCGCTATTGCGAATACCCCTCGTGATTCACGAACAGAACGCGGTTGCGGGTACCACCAACCGACTTTTGGCGCCATTGGCGCGACGTGTGCTCAGCGGACTGCCGGGTGCTTTTAATGGCAAGCGTGTCGTGCAAGTGGTTGGTAATCCCGTTCGTGCGGAGATCGCTGCGGTGCACTTCGAGCGCGGTGATCTGCACGATTGTTTCGACGCAACGCGCCCGCTACGGCTGTTAGTGCTGGGAGGCAGCCTCGGTGCGGCGCCGATCAATGATCTTTTGCCGCAGGCGGTCGTCGTGCTCGTCGAGGCCGGTGAAGGTGCGCGTCTGGAGGTTCGTCACCAATGCGGCGAACGGCATGCGGAAGCCGCTCAAAGTGCTTGGTCACACGTCGTCGACGCTCGCGTCGAGGTGCTGCCGTTTATTGAAGATATGGCCGCAGCGTATGCCTGGGCGGATCTGGTGGTTTGTCGTGCAGGTGCGCTCACTGTGTCAGAGCTTGCAGTGACAGGCACGCCTGCGATCCTGGTGCCGTTGCCCCATGCCATCGATGACCATCAAACACGCAACGCTGAAATACTGAGCCGGGCGGGTGCGGGAATTTTGTTGCCGCAAGCGACGATGACACCCGCTTCGCTCGCACAACACATACAGGACTTGCTCGATAAGCCAGCTGATCTGCAGCGCATGTCACGAGCGGCTCGCATTGTGGCGCGGGTGACCGCGACAGAAACCGTCGCCGATGTGATCGAGGAGGTGGCCAATGGTGCTTAGTGCCACCCGACGTATGGGACGTGTGCAGCACATACACATGGTGGGTGTCGGCGGCTCTGGTATGAGTGGTATTGCCGAAGTGCTCTGTGGTTTGGGCTATGCGGTTTCCGGGTCGGATATGCAGGAGAGCGGTGTGCTTGCCCGGCTGCGTACGCTCGGTGTGGTTGTGCATATCGGCCACCGTGCTGAGCACGTTGCCGACGCCGATGTGTTGGTTGTGTCCTCGGCTATTGATCCGGAAAACCCCGAGCTTCGCGCTGCGCGCGAACGACGTATCCCGATTGTCCCGCGAGCGGAGATGCTGGCGGAATTGATGCGTTATCGCTATGGGATTGCGGTGGCAGGCACGCATGGAAAAACCACAACCACGAGCTTGATCGCGTCCATCCTTGGTGAGGCGGGTGAAGATCCTACTTTTGTGATTGGTGGCTTGCTTAACAAGGCGGGGAGTCATGCGCAGCTGGGCGCTGGCGAGTATCTGGTGGTTGAGGCGGACGAGAGCGACGCCTCATTCCTGCATTTGCTGCCGATGATGGCGGTCGTGACCAATATCGAAGCCGATCACATGGACCATTACGGCGGCGATTACGGACACTACGAAAAAGCTTTCCTGGATTTCTTACACAACATGCCGTTTTACGGTCTCGCTGTAATGTGTAGTGACGACGCGGGCGTGCGTGAGGTTTTACCGCGTGTGATGCGGCAGACCATCACCTATGGAGCCAATGCGGATGCTGACTATCGCGTGGAGAACGAGCGTGCAGACGTGCTGCAAACGCGGTTCAGACTCACTCGCCCCGCGGGTAAATCGCCCCTCGAGCTGACGCTTAATATGCCCGGCCATCACAACGTGCTCAATGCGTCGGCGGCGGCCGCTATCTGCAGTGAGTTGGAGGTGGAAGATCAGGCCATCGAGCATGGCTTATCGACATTCGCCGGGGTGGGGCGGCGTTTCAGTTACCTGGGTGATCTTCACTGGGCGGGTGGAACTGCGACTTTGATCGATGACTACGGTCATCACCCGACCGAAGTGGCTGCGACGTTGGACGCGGCGAGCCGAGCGTTTCCGGATCGTCGGATCGTGCTGGTGTTCCAGCCGCACCGATTCAGCCGCACTCGCGATCTTTATGAAGACTTTGTGGCGGTGCTTTCTCGTGCCGAGGTGCTGCTGCTGTTGGATGTTTATCCGGCGGGCGAGGATCCGATCGCTGGTGCCGATGGCCGTGCCCTGAGTCGATCTATTCGGCAGCGTGGCGCAGTAGACCCGGTATTTGTCGACGATAGCGGACAGCTGTCGCGGGTAATGTGTGATGTCCTCCGCGATGGAGATCTGGTGATCATGCAGGGGGCCGGCAACATCGGGCGCCTCGCCGCACAGCTGAACGCCGCGGCCCGCCTGGAGGATTTGTCGTGAGCGTACTCGCGGGTCGCAAATTGGCTGTACTGCTGGGAGGCACTGCCGCCGAGCGTGAGGTCTCTCTGAATAGCGGCGCAGCGGTGGCGGCAGCACTGCGAGAGGCTGGCGCCACGGTTGTTGAGCTGGATCCTGCAATACCAGGCTGGTCAGAGTCTCTGTTGGATGTCGAATTCGTTTTCAACCTGCTCCATGGTCCTGGCGGTGAAGACGGTTGCATTCAGGGATTCTGCGAGACTTTGGGGATTCCCTATAGCGGTACGGGCGTTGCCGGTGCTGCATTGACCATGGATAAGGTCAACACCAAGCGTATTTGGTCTCAGGCTGGATTGCCGACTGCGCCGTTTGTGGTGCTCGACGAACAGAGCGATTGGGAAGCTTTGATCGCTGAATACGGTTGCTTATTCGTCAAACCTGCGCGCGAGGGCTCCTCACTGGGTATGTCCCGAGTCGATAACGCCGCAGCACTGCAAGTCGCATGGCAGGAGGCTGCCCGCTATGGTCAGCGGGTGCTCGCTGAACGTTTTGTCGCAGGGGATGAGTTCACCGTGACGATTCTCGGCGGCCGAGCACTGCCCTCTATTCGTATTGAAGCCGCCAGTGATTTTTACGACTACGACGCCAAGTACATCGCCGAGACCACGCGATTCCACTGTCCATCAGGCCTCGATGCCGATACTGAGGCTGAGCTGGGTGCCCTGGCAGAGCGTGCTTTTTCTGTGGTGGGTGCAGAAGTTTGGGGTCGTGTTGACGTTATCCGCGAAGCGGATGGCGGTTGGCAGTTGCTTGAGGTGAATACCGTCCCCGGTATGACCTCGCACAGTCTCGTGCCCATGTCTGCGCGTGCGGCCGGCATGAGCATGCCTGAACTGTTGGCCGTTATTTATGAGCAGAGCCTGGAGGTGCGACCCAATGGCTCGTAAGCAGACATCGCCCCAGCGCGGCGCGCGTCGACGTCATGCAGCGGTTGCTCCACAGCCGCCCAAGCCTATTGCTATTTGGCTCAACCGGCTACTGGTCAGTGTTTGCGGTGTGATTTTGGTGGCGGGCACGGTGCGCGCTGTCGATTACCTCATGGATCTGGAGGTAGAGCGCATTGCCGTCAGTGGTGTGTTGAACCACACCAGTGCAGCCGAGATCGAGGCGCAGGTAGCGCAAGAGCTGACAGTAGGATTTTTGTTTGCTGATCTCGAGCGAGTTCGTCGTCGGCTTGAGTCGATGCCCTGGGTGCATTTTGCGCAAGTTCGCAGGCACTGGCCGAACACAATCGGTATTCATATCACCGAACAGCAGCCGATCGCTCGCTGGGGGCGCGCAGGTTTTTTGAACCATGAAGGGGATTACTTCCCGGTTGATGGAACGGTCTCTGCCTACGCAGACCTACCGTTGCTTGAAGGGCCAGAGGGCAGTGCGGTGGTTCTGATGCAGCGTTATCTGCGACTCGAGTCGGTGTTGACGCCGCTGGGGATTGAGATACAGCGGCTATCGCAGGATTCACTGGGCCAATTGGTGGTGGCCTTTGAGAGCGGCACCACTTTGCTGCTGGGGAATCATGATTTTGTACCGCGGCTTCGCCGGTTTGCTCGCCTTTGGGAGCGCGAGCTTCAGGGACTGGCTGTCGCACGTGTGGACATGCGTTACGAACACGGCGCGGCTGTTAGCGAGTGGGATGCACGGTTGGCAATGACTGAGAACATGCTGCAGGGAGATCGGTGATGGTGGGTGCAGCGGAGCGGCGGATGATCGTCGGACTGGATATTGGCACATCCAAGGTTGTGGCAGTCGTAGGAGAGATTGACGCTGACGGTGGCCTGGAAATTGTCGGTATTGGTTCCCACCCCAGCCGCGGTATGAAGAAAGGCGTGGTGGTCGATATCGAATCGACGGTCACGGCCATTCAGCGCGCGGTGGAAGAGGCTGAATTGATGGCGGGCTGCCAGATTCATTCGGTCTACGTAGGCATCGCCGGCAGTCACATCCGTTCGATGAACTCGCACGGGATAGTAGCTGTGAAAGACCGTGAAGTGCAGCAACACGATGTGGATCGGGTGATTGATGCCGCGCAGGCGGTGGCAATCCCGGCAGACCAAAAAGTGCTGCATGTGTTGCCTCAGGAGTACGTGATCGATAACCAGGGCGGGATTCGAGAGCCCCTGGGTATGTCAGGCGTACGTCTGGAAGCGAAAGTCCACCTCGTCACTTGCGCGGTCAACGCCGCCCAAAACATCGAGAAGTGTATTCACCGCTGCGGCCTTGAAGTGGACGGCATCATCCTAGAGCAGCTCGCGTCCAGCTACTCAGTGGTTACCGACGACGAGCGCGACCTCGGCGTTTGTATGGTCGACATTGGCGGCGGCACGTCGGACATCGCGATCTTCACGGATGGGTCCATTCGCCACACGGGGGTCATTCCGATCGCCGGCGATCAGGTGACTAACGATATCGCTATGGCCCTGCGAACCCCGACCCAGCATGCCGAGGAAATCAAAATTCGTTACGCGTGCGCACTGACCCAACTCGCGGGGCCTGACGAAACGATCAAGGTGCCCAGCGTCGGCGATCGCCCGCCGCGTGACTTGTCGCGACAGTCTTTGGCAGAGGTCGTTGAGCCGCGTTACGACGAATTGTTCACATTGATACAGGCGGAGATACGTCGGTCCGGCTTCGAGGAGTTGGTCCCGGCAGGCATCGTGCTGACCGGCGGTACCTCGAAGATGGAAGGTGCCGTCGACCTCGCCGAAGAGATATTCCACATGCCCGTGCGCTTGGGTGCGCCCCAACGGACGCATGGGTTGAACGACATTGTTCGTAATCCGATTTATGCCACTTCAATCGGGTTGCTCTTGTACGGCGCGGATCAGGAGGAAGTGCCATCGGGTCGGCGAGAGTTTCGCCTGCCGGCGCTGGGCTGGACCGAGGCCGTCAAGCAGTGGTTTAGCAAACATTTTTAAGTTGTAACGAATTCAGGGAGCAATCCATTCAGGGATGGCTTGTTCCGTGAAGTACCAAGCAGAAAGCCGGTCTGACCGGGTATCGCAATTAAGGGGAGAAAGACCATGTTTGAACTGGTAGATAACGCACCGCAGAACGCGGTTATCAAGGTCATCGGTGTCGGTGGCGGTGGTGGCAATGCCGTCCGGCATATGATCGAAAACGATGTCGATGGCGTCGATTTTATTTGTGCCAACACTGACGCCCAGGCGCTGGCTGACATTGAGTCACGGACGGTGCTGCAGTTGGGCACAGGGATTACCAAGGGCCTCGGCGCAGGTGCGAATCCCGATATTGGTCGCGCGGCTGCCCTTGAGGATCGTGATCGCATCGCCGACGCGCTTCACGGCGCCGATATGGTGTTTGTGACAGCAGGCATGGGTGGCGGCACTGGCACCGGTGGTGCGCCGATTGTGGCAGAGGTGGCCCGGGAGATGGGTATTTTGACCGTTGCCGTGGTGACCCGTCCGTTCGGATTTGAGGGCAAGAAACGCCTCAAAATTGCCGAGCAAGGTTTGATGGAACTTGCTGAGCATTGCGACAGTCTGATTACCATTCCGAACGAAAAGTTGCTGGAAGTTCTGGGGAAAAATACCAGCCTCTTACATGCCTTCAAGGAGGCCAATGATGTACTGTTAGGCGCGGTTCAGGGTATCGCCGACCTGATCATCCGGCCCGGCATGATCAATGTGGATTTCGCTGACGTACGTACTGTGATGTCAGAGATGGGATCCGCCATGATGGGTACAGGCATCGCGACGGGCGAAGCGCGCGCACGTGAAGCCGCGGAGCGCGCGGTCAACAGCCCGCTGCTGGATGACATCGATTTGAGCGGCGCTCGCGGCATTCTCGTGAACATCACGGCGGGTAACGATCTCTCGCTGGGTGAGTTCCAGGAAGTCGGCGAAATTATTGAAGATATCGCGTCCGAAGACGCGACTGTGGTTGTGGGGACTGTCATTGACCCGAGTGTCACTGACACCCTCAAGGTGACTGTGGTGGCGACCGGTTTGTCGTCGGCCAGCGACCGTCCGGTACTCAAGCCTGTCGAGACAGTGCGTCCGGCGGCGACGGGCACGACGGGAGGCGTCCCCAACTACGATGATTTTGACCTTCATCCGACGCGTCGTCGAGGCGCTTCGGCCGGTAGGGGTCAAGCAGTGGCGGGTGCTGCTGCGGTAGACACCGGTGGCGAGGAGTATTTCGATATTCCCGCGTTTTTGCGCCGCCAGGCAGACTGACACAACCCTGAGTCGTCTGCCGCTGGGGTTGAGCTTCTCCCTGAGTGGGGGCTCGGCACAAATGCGATACCCGACGGGCACCCCTATGCCCCGGCGGGACGACACAGAGGTGTGAGTATGATTCGACAAAGGACGTTGCGTAACGCTATCAAGGCGACAGGTGTGGGCTTGCACACCGGTGAGAAGGTATTTCTCACGCTGAGCCCTGCGCCGGTCGACACTGGCATCGTCTTTCGTCGCACCGACCTTTCTCCGGTCGCGGAAATCCCTGCCCGAGCGGAAATGGTCGGTGACACCACTCTTTCAACCAGTCTTGGCCTGGGCGATGTCCGGGTCTCAACCGTCGAACACCTGTTGTCTGCGATGGCCGGTCTCGGCATCGACAACGCCTACATCGACGTGACGGCACCCGAGGTGCCGATCATGGACGGTAGTGCCGGACCTTTTGTATTCCTGCTTCAGTCGGCAGGCATCGAAGAGCAGCCGGCCGCCAAGAAATTTATTCGCATTAAGCGCCCTGTGACTGTGCGCGATGGCGATAAAGAAGCCAGCCTGCTGCCTTTTGATGGCTTCAAAGTGTCTTTCTCGATCGATTTTGACCACCCGGTTTTCCGCGATCGTGCGGCTCATGCAGAAATTGATTTTTCTGCCACTTCTTTTGTTAAAGAGGTGAGTCGCGCTCGTACGTTCGGGTTTATGCATGAAATTGAGTATTTGCGGTCACAAGGGCTCGCTCGCGGCGGCAGCGTCGACAACGCTATCGTGGTTGACGAATTCCGCATCCTCAACGAAGACGGTCTGCGCTATGAAGACGAATTCGTTCGCCATAAGGTACTTGACGCGATCGGTGACCTGTATCTTCTGGGACACAGCCTGATTGGCGAATTCCGAGCGCACAAATCGGGTCACGCACTGAACAACCGAGTCCTGCGCACTTTGATGGCGGAATCGGATGCATGGGAGATGGTGACCTACGAGGACGCGGACGAGGCTCCAATTTCCTACGGCCTCGGCAGCGCACTCGCCACTGCTTAACACGCCCTTGGTCCCAATAACGGGGCCAGATTCGATGGCTTCCACGAAGCTCACTGGCATGGCATGATTCACGGCCCTCAAAAATTCCACGGCCATTTGTGAAACTGATTCTCGTTCAACGTTCCTCCGCGTCCCGGACTTTTGAGTTCGGGCGATGGTCGTGGGCGCTGCTTTCGGTCTGTTTCATGGGGCTGCCGCTGGGGCTGGTGATGGCCAGCTACGAATTGGGGCAGCGACATGGCGCTGAGACCGCCGAATCCGCGCGAATCTCCGCCGCCGAGCAGGAGGCCAGCGCTCGCGCAGAGGAATTGGCCCAAATGGGTGCCGATGCGCAGCGGCAACTGGAAGCGATGACGGTGACCCTCGCTGAGTTACAGGCGCGGGTGACACGTCTCGACGCCCTCGGCACGCACCTGACTGAAGTAGCCGGTCTCGATGAGGGAGAGTTCAACTTCGATGCGCTGCCCGCATTGGGTGGACCTACACCTGATACCGACGCTTCTGCATTCATGGGTCCCGACGCAGTGAAGGACGAGTTTGATGCGTTGGCACTGGCACTCGCTGATCGCGAAACCCAACTCGACGTGCTGTCTGAGCTACTGTCTGATCGACAGGTGCGTGAAGAGGCCAGTCCGGCGGGGCGGCCTATCACTTCCGGTTGGCTCTCGTCCCACTATGGGTACCGCACAGACCCCTTCAACGGCCGCAAGACATGGCATCAGGGGATTGATTTTGCGGGTCGTGAGGGTTCTGACATTGTTGCGGTCGCCAGCGGTGTGGTGAGTTGGAGCGGCGAGCGCTCCGGTTACGGCACCATGGTAGAGGTGTCCCACGGGGACGGTTTGGTGACTCGCTACGCCCACAACCAGAAAAATCTGGTTGAGATCGGCGATCTGGTCAGGCGCGGTGAAACCATCGCACTGATGGGTAATACCGGGCGCTCAACGGGCCCCCATGTCCACTTCGAAGTCTTCAAGCACGGCCGCCCGGTCGATCCTGCGAGCTATATCCGACGTACCCGCCGCTGAACGCTGATTCGGCTTGCGACCCATCAGGGGTCACTCTTCGCGGGTGGTCTACCCGCATTCTGGTTTAACCAACGCAGATATCACCATGATCGTTAACACCCTGAAAAAAATCTTTGGCACCCGTAATGACCGGGAGCTCAAGCGCATTCGACGCACCGTAACGCGTATTAACGCGCTTGAAGAGGACCTCAAGCAGCTCGATGACGCGGCGCTGCAGGCCAAGACCGAGGAGTTCCGTCGCCGTATCCGCGAAGGCGAGAGTCTCGACAATTTGCTGCCTGAGGCTTTTGCCGTGGCGCGGGAGGCAGGCTCACGAGTCATGGGTATGCGGCATTTCGATGTCCAGCTGATCGGCGGTATCGCGCTGCACGAGGGCAAGATTGCCGAGATGCGTACGGGTGAGGGTAAGACGTTGGTTGCGACCTTGCCGGCTTACCTCAATGCATTGGGGGAGAGCAGCGTACATCTAGTCACGGTGAACGATTATCTCGCGACCCGTGATGCCGGGTGGATGGGCCCGCTGTATGAATTTTTAGGCCTGAAAGTGGGTGTTGTCCGTGCCGGTCAAACCTCTGAAGAAAAACGCGCGGCCTACGCCTGCGACGTGGTCTACGGCACCAACAACGAGTTCGGCTTCGACTATCTTCGCGACAACATGGCCTTTAGCGCCAACGATAAAGCGCAGGGCAAGCTGGCCTTTGCCATCGTTGACGAAGTGGACTCCATTTTGATCGACGAGGCCCGCACGCCGCTTATCATCTCGGGTGCCGCAGAGGACAGCTCCGAACTTTACCGGCAGGTAAACAAGCTCATTCCCAAACTCACCATGGAGACCGAAGCCGCCGAAGGTGATTACACGGTTGATGAAAAGCAGCGTCACATTGAGTTAACCGAGGCAGGCCACGAAAAAGTCGAGCAGATGCTGATTGATGCGGGTCTGCTGGCGGCCGATGACAGTTTGTATGCCGCGACTAACCTGGGGCTTCTGCACCACGTCCACTCCGGTTTGCGCGCCCACGTGCTGTTCCAGCGTGATGTGGAATATATCGTTCAGGACGGACAGGTGGTGCTCATCGACGAGCATACTGGCCGTACTATGCAGGGTCGCCGTCTGTCAGAGGGGTTGCATCAGGCGCTGGAAGCCAAAGAGGGCGTGCGTATTCAGAGCGAGAGTCAAACCCTCGCCTCGACCACGTTCCAGAACTACTTCCGTCTCTATGACAAGCTGGCGGGCATGACGGGTACGGCTGATACCGAGGCTTTCGAATTCCGACAGATTTATGGTCTCGAAGTCATCGTTATTCCGACCAACAAGCCCATGCAGCGCAAAGATCTCAATGATCTGGTGTATCTGACCAGCGAAGAGAAGTACGACGCGATTGTCGCGGATGTGCGCAGCTGCATCGAAAACGGTGCGCCGGCACTGGTGGGTACCGCGTCGGTGGAGACCTCAGAGGAGCTCTCGGCGAGATTCCGCAAGGAGGGCATCGAACACAAGGTGCTCAACGCCAAGTACCACGCTCAGGAAGCGGAGATCATCGCGCAGGCGGGGCGTCCGGGTGTTGTGACCATTGCAACCAACATGGCGGGTCGAGGTACGGACATTGTTCTCGGGGGTAATTTCGAAGCGGAGCTCGCTGAGGCCGGGGAATTGAGCGAGGCCGAGATTGAAGCGCGTAGAGCCGAATGGCAGGCTCGACAAGATCAGGTGAAGGCCGCGGGCGGTCTGCATATTCTCGGCACCGAACGTCACGAATCGCGCCGTATCGACAACCAGCTTCGCGGCCGTGCGGGCCGTCAGGGTGACCCCGGCGTGTCTCGTTTCTACCTGTCTTTGGAAGACAATCTGATGCGTATCTTCGCTTCGGATCGTGTTAAGGGCTTCATGCAGGCATTGGGTATGGAGAAGGGCGAGGCCATTGAGCATCGCATGGTGACCAATGCCATCGAGAAGGCGCAACGCAAGGTCGAGGGGCGTAACTTCGATATTCGCAAGCAGCTGCTCGAGTACGATGATGTCGCCAATGATCAACGCCAGATCATTTATAAGCAGCGTGATCAGTTGTTGGAAGAAGACGACATCAGCGAAATGATCAGCACCATCCGTCGAGACGTGGTGATGGAGGCGATCGACGGCTTTGTGCCGCCGATGAGTGTTGAGGAGCAGTGGGACATTCCCGGCCTTGAGCGCCAGTTGGAAGCAGAGTTTGGCATCACCTTGCCCGTATCTGAATGGCTCGCAGCTGACGACAGTCTGCATGAAGAGAGCTTGCGTGAGCGGATTCTTGAGGCGATCCAGCAGGCTTACGATGCCAAGGCGGCATCCGTCGGGCCGGGTATGCGACAGCTCGAGCGACAAATCATGTTGCAGGTCTTGGACACGCTGTGGAAAGAACACCTGCAGACGATGGATCAGTTGCGGCAGGGTATTCATCTGCGTGCGTACGCCAATAAAAACCCCAAACAAGAATACAAGCGTGAGTCGTTCGAACTGTTCCAGGAATTGTTACGCCGCCTGAAGTATGAAGTGGTTCGCTTCCTAAGCCATGTGCAGGTGCAGCGCACCGATGAGGCCGAGGAAATGGAGCGTCAGCGGCGCGAGCAGGCCGCGCGCCAGAAGATGGCGTTCGAGCATGCACAGGCGTCCGCCGTAGCAGCGCCGTCTGACGCTGAGGCAGCGGCCGATGATGAGTCGGCTGCCCGACCGCAAACGGTGGTTCGCGATACTCCGAAAGTGGGGCGTAACGACCCATGCCCTTGCGGCAGCGGCAAAAAATACAAGCAGTGTCACGGGGCGCTGAAGTGAGTTCGAGCCCCGCGGCGCCCGGTCTGCCCGTTGATGGCGTGAGGCTGGGGGTTGCTCAAGCAGGTATCAAAAAGCCGGATCACGACGATCTGACGGTGATGGAACTGGCCGCTGGTACCGTAACCAGCGCAGTCTTCACCACAAATGCATTCCGAGCGGCGCCGGTGTTGGTTGCTGAGCAACACCTCGACGTCAATGCGGGCAAGCCTGCTTATCTTGTCATCAATACGGGTAATGCGAACGCGGGCACCGGCGAACCGGGCATGCAGGCTGCTCGGATGGTGTGTGATGCTGTGGCCTGGCATGGTTCGACTGAGGCAACCCAAGTGCTGCCTTTTTCAACCGGTGTGATCGGTGAGCCGCTGCCTGCGCAGAAGATTGTCGATGCGGTCCAATCGGCGTTTGGTAATTTGTCGCCAATGGGTTGGGAGCGTGCTGCCGCGGCAATCCTCACAACGGATACTCGGCCGAAGTTACGCAGCGTCATGGTCGAGGTGGAGGGCGTGCCGTGTGTCATCACAGGCATGTCCAAAGGGTCGGGCATGATCTGCCCCAACATGGCGACCATGCTCGCTTTTATCGCGACTGACGCCAAAGTGCGCCGCCCGGTGCTCCAGAAATTGTGGCGCGAAGTGGTCAAAGACAGCTTTAACCGCATCACTGTCGATGGTGATACGTCGACCAATGATGCGGCACTCGTTTGCGCAACAGGCCGCGGCGCGCTGGAAGTCGCCGATGAAATCGCGCCGGCCTATGGGCCTTTTCGGGCGGCACTCCTGAAACTGGCGACAGAACTGGCACACGACATTGTCCGTGATGGCGAGGGCGCTACCAAGTTTGTTGCGGTCAGTGTCGAGCAGGGTGAAAGCTGCGAAGAGTGCGACCAAATCGCGCGGACCATTGCGCACTCTCCGCTGGTGAAAACAGCCTTGTTTGCCCAGGACCCCAACTGGGGGCGGCTACTCGCGGCGATCGGCCGAGCTGGAGTTGATGATCTCGATGTGAGCCGGGTGACCCTGTTGATCAACGATTGCCTGATCGCTGAAGGTGGCGCGAGGGCAGCCAGCTATACCGAGGAGCAAGGTGTGGCGGCGATGGCGCCTGAAGACATCACCATTCGTGTTTTATTGGCGCGTGGCGAGGCGAGCGCCACGGTATGGACCAGCGACCTTTCCTATGAGTATGTCCGCATTAACGCGGACTACCGAACTTGAGGTCGCCCGATGGCGAGTGATGTCGCTGTAGCTGTCGGTGTGCTGATCGACGATGAGAGCCGAGTGCTGATTACCCGGCGCGCCGATGACGCGCATCAGGGCGGCTTATGGGAGTTCCCCGGTGGGAAGATCGAGTCGGGGGAAAGCGTTCATCAGGCACTGGCGCGCGAACTGGCCGAGGAACTGGGCGCGAAGGTAGAGCAGAGCAAATTTCTGCTTGAGATCGTCCATGATTATGGCGACAAGCGTGTTCGCCTCTTGGTACACCTGGTGACTGCTTGGTGCGGTGAACCCTATGGTGCTGAGGGCCAGCCGCTGGCGTGGGTGAATGTGAGTGGACTCGAGCGCTATCGATTTCCCGACGCCAATGCAGCAATAGTTGAGTGCCTACAGCGCCTTTGTTAAGTGCCTACAGCGCCTTTATTGAGTGCCTACAGCGTCTCAGCCAGTAGCTGTTGATGTAATTCGTCGGCCGCTCGCTGCAAGTCCGCGAGCTCTCCTGTGTTATCGATCACGATATCGGCTGCCGCGAGCCGCTTTTCACGGGATATCTGCGCTGCGAGAATGCGCTTAACCAGCGCCTCATCATTGCCGTCCCGTTGCATCGTTCTTTGCACTTGTACTGCTTCGGGCACGTCGACCACTACCACCCTGTCGACCATCTCCACCTGCCCGGATTCGAGTAACAGGGGCGAGCTGAGTATCACGTAGGGACTGTTTGCCGCGTCGAGTTGCCGGATCAGCTCATCCCTGATTCTGGGGTGGGTAATGGCCTCGAGATCGCGCCGGGCGTCGGCATCTTCGAATACGATCTGGCGGAGTGCTGCACGATTAAGGGCGCCGTCAGCCTGCAGGATTTCTGAACCAAAGCGAGCGGCAATTTCCTCGAGTGCGGGCTGCCCCGGCTCGACGATGACCCTTGCGGCTTGGTCGGCATCGACGATGGCAATGTTGTGCTGTGCGAGGCGGTCGGTCAGCGCAGACTTGCCGCTACCAATACCGCCAGTGACGCCAACAACGAGCGGCATCAAACACCCAAAAAGGCGATGTAGTGCTGATTGATCTGCTCGCCGAAAAATAGCCACAGTAGGCCGGCACCCGCGAGGTAAGGCCCAAACGGCATGGGTACTTCACGTCCGCGATTGGCCATGATCATGAGCGCAATACCGATTACCGCGCCGACCAGGCTCGACAGCAAAATAATGACGGGCAACGCCTGCCAGCCAAACCAGGCCCCTAGGGCTGCCAACAATTTGAAATCGCCGTAGCCCATCCCCTCTTTGCCGGTGATCAGTTTGAAGGCCCAGTAAATGCTCCAGAGTATGAGATAGCCCGCCATAGCGCCGATGACCGCTGACTCCAAATCGACGAATACGCCATTCAGGTTGATCAGCAATCCCAGCCACAGTAGCGGGAGGGTGATGCTATCGGGCAACAGCTGAGTGTCGATATCAATACCTGTTAACGCCACCAGAGACCAAATCAT
>JAZBOZ010000230.1:0-11825 GCA_036351405.1 Halieaceae bacterium | reverse complement strand
GATATTGCCGCTTTCGAGCAGCTCTATCGCCAGCACTTGCCGATGGTCTACGGGCTCGCCGCGAGGCTCACGCTAGATACACATCTCGCCGAGGATCTGACGCAGGAGGTGTTTATCAAGGTCTGGCAGCGATTGGATCGTTTTCGGGGAGAGAGTCGATTTTCGACGTGGTTATATCGGGTGGCGACCAACGTGGTTTTGGATGCCATGCGCCGCAAACAGCCGATCATGGCGGTAGCCGGCGACACGGATGTCCCGGATACCGCGCCCCAACCGGCGCTGCAGCGAGAGTTGGAGCAACAACTCACGCGGCTGCCAGAGCGCGCGCGGGTGGTGTTATTGCTGCATGACATGGTCGGCATGACCCACGAGGAAATTGGCGAACAGTTGGATATCGCCCCGGGCACCAGCAAGGCCCAGCTGTTTCGCGCCAGAAAGTTGTATCGGGAGTTTGATGATGAGTGAGCGTGATGAGCAGGCATCAGAAGCCATTCAGTTCGGGCCGATGACGCCCGCAAGAGATTTGTGGCCGGGTATTGAGGCGCAGATCGCACCGCGTCGTCGCAGACGCTGGATGGCACCTGCGAGTTTTGCCGCAGCGGGTTTGGTGGCGCTGCTGATCACAATGAATCCGCCGTCTGAGCAGCCGCCTTCGCCGCTGCAGCAGGTGGCGCAACAAATGCAGGCACAGCAGCGAGCGGAGCTCGATGGTGTGACTCGCGCAGTCCAGGGAACGGGGGTGGATCAAGCCATGGAAGGCTTACTTTCCGCTGAGCAAGAGATTCGCGATGCGATCGATGCGGGCAGCGACAACCCGGCGTTGTTGAGGATGCTGGCCCACGTCCACCACCAGCAACTGGGTTTGATCAATCAGTCCATGAAGGTAAAGGAGTACATATGAAGTGGATAGCCATGTTGGGCGCTGCGGCGCTCATGAGTCAGTCGGCGTTGGCAGCGGAGTCAGTTCAGCGATCGACAGAAACATCAAGCAGACCGTCAGTCGCGATAAAAATCGACAGCGGTTTGCTGCGGGTCGAGGCTTGGGATAAGTCAGAAGTCCGGCTGGAAGGGACGCTCGACGACGAGGTTGAGGACTTTGAGTTTCGCGCCATGGGAGACGATGCCGTCGATATTGTGATTGAAGAGGATCACGGTGGCGCTTGGTCTACCAATTGGGGTGGTGATTGGGGCGGCGGCTCCGACACGGCGCTGACGCTCTACGTACCAGCGCTCAGCTCGCTGGACATCGAAGGGGTCAATGTGTCGACAGAGCTCATCAATATAGAAGGTCCGGTGGCCTTGGAGGCCGTAAATGGCGGCATCCGAGCGACTGGCCTGCAAGGTGCCGCCGAGCTCACAACCGTTAACGGCCCCATTGAAGTGACGGCCAGTCGCAATGATCTTGAGGTTGGGTCGGTGAATGGCTCCATCACGATTCGCGATGCGAGCGGTGAGCGCTTGGCGCTGAATGTGGTGAACGGTGATATCAATGTCGAATCCACAGCCCGCGATGTCGAGGTTGAAGCCGTATCGGGTGATGTCGACCTGATGCTTGAGTCGGTGGACAGGCTGGAGATTGATGCGGTCAGTGGCGACGTGAACAGCACACTGCATCTTGAGAGCAATGGCCGTGTTTCAGCCAACGCAGTCTCGGGAGACATTGATTTCTATCTGGTCAAACCCCTGAATCTACGGGTCGAGGCCGAGTCGATGAGCGGCGATCTGGACAATCACATCAGTGACGTCGAGCAGAACAAAGGTCGCTATAGCCTTGGTCGTTCATTGCGATTCACTGTCGGAGATGCCTCTGCGCGTGTAGAGGTGAATACCGTGTCCGGCGATGTGCAACTTCATGTGGCGGATGATTAACGGAGTCACGCGATTTTGATGTCTGAATTCAAGCCATCGCCGCCAAGGTAATCAGCGGATCAGCAGTCAGAAAACGCTTGATAAGCTCGCAGCCCAGACGGCCTGCACGCGAAAGTCTGAAGAAGTCATCGAAAAAGCCGCCGCTAATGTAGCGCGCGGCTTTTTTGTTGCGTTATTTATTACGAGCTTGGCTCGTCGCGTTTCCGCTTTCCCTCTATCGAGTTGCCAAACCGCCAGTGCAAGCCTGTCGATTCAATAGGGACGTACGCCATAGCCCTGCATTTGCAGCACGGCATGCGCCGCTGATGCCGACAGCGACAGCTCAACGCCGGGAATCAGATCTTCCTGGGCGACATCACGGTAGACTGCGGCCTGACCACAGAAGTAAAACTTGACGCCGTTATCGAGCAGCTCCTTGACGAGTTGACCGTTGGGGTTGGTGCCGCCGTACGCCTTGTCTGTCAGCACATCTTTGTAGGCGGTGCCATGAATGACGATGGCCAGTTTGACGCGCTCTTTCTCCACGCCGTTGGCCACAAACACATTCATGAGCCCAGCCGCAGCGCTGAAGACTTTGTTGATCTCCCCCTGAATGCCGCCATCGACAGCGTCATAGGAAAACTTGATATCGCCCTCGGCGGGGATCAGTGCAGCGTTGGGCACCGGCGCGATACGCCCGGCGGCTTTGATGACGGGGCCTGGTTCGAAGGCCTCGGGACCAGCGTGGGCTTGTAGCGCCAGCATCGATAGGGTTGCGGCGATGGTGAGGCGTTTCAGGTTGATCATGGTGCATCCTCATATTGGAGTGGGAAGTGGAGTGGGTGAAGTAAAGCATCGACATTTGGGGGTAGGGCAGTATCGGGCGGGTGCGGCCCACAGGCAAATATTTCCCGCTTTGATCGGTTTTTCATCAAAAACCGGCAATGATCTGGGCTTCGCTTCACTTCTGCGCATTAAGGTGCTTTTATCGCCTTGAATGTTCGCCGGCGGGCTTTGGCTATCGGTGGTGTGTTGCTTTGCAGATTGGATTACAAGGAGTGTCGTCATGAATCTGCGGTTGTTGGTTCGTACTCTGCTGCTGTCTTTGGTTGCTTTTGGTTTAAGCGGCTGCTTTGAAGTGCAGCAAAAACTCACCGTGCATGAAGACGGGGAGGCTGAGTTGATGTTTACGGTTGCCGTCAGTGAAGACATGGCTGATATCGCTGATGCCACCGGTGATGCTGCGGATTGTGATACTGACTTTGGCTTCGAAGATGACCTGCCCCCCACGCTCACGAAGACCAGCAACACGCGCACGGAAGACGGCGATGTCCTATGTGACGTTATCGTTGCTGGCCCACTGGTGGACATGATCCCGGTGATGGAGGAGTACACCGCCAAGAAGGAGGGCAATGATTTTGTTCTCATCCAGGACTTGGGTGACGGCAAGTTCGCGCTCGTTGGTCAATACGATTTCAGTGACGACAGCATCGACGAGGATTTGCGGGACACGCCCAAAGGTCTGGAGAAAGCCATCCGGGCTGCTGTGATGGCCTCCTTGGAAGGTGCTGAGATCAGCTGGGAGGTGCGCGCGCCCAATATCCTCGAGACCAACGGTGAGACCCGCGAGGATGGCAGCGTAGTGTGGTCATTCCCCCTCTCCGATGCGGTCATGACGGGCGACGTCTACACCTTCGAGGTCATCTTCGAGATGCAGCCCAAGGCCAAATTTTTCTGAGATTGTTGAATACCCGGGATTACTCCCTCGATTGCGCTAGCGACCCGAGTAATGACCGGTAGATATCAAAAGTGATTGATCAGGAGCCGCTGATACAGGCAAGACGCGGCCCCTCTCAATCTTGCATACTCAGACCTCGGTCAATTACGGGGAGTTGAGTCATGGATCGCTTCACACGCCGTTATCTCACGGGCCTCGCTTTGCTGGCCACCATTGGCGCCATCTGGTGGGTTTCCAATATCGATGGACGCGTGAGCGCTTTGAACCGCCAACTGGCCGACGACCAGTACCTCCGAGACTATCCCTACCAATTCCGCGTGCTTGCGATCGAGAATGGGGTGGCCAGAATGAGTAGCCCCCGATCAGCCAGCATGTCGGCAATTCAGGGCTTGCGCATCATGTATCCGGAGCTTCGCAACGAGAGCGCGGTTTCAGATCGGATGATGACGGCGCAGGAAGACCTCGCCCGACATCAATCCTATGCCGGCAAGCTGGTGACCGAGCATCCCGATGTCGAACGGATCCGTTGGGTCTTGGATGAGCGGTGGCTCGAAGAAAACGGGGTGCTGCTTCAGTAGCCTGTGACCGGCACGAATCTGCGGCTTCGCTGAAAACCGCTACTGACACGCGGTCAAAACCAAGACAAACCAAACGCACCAAGGCGCCTAGTGCGCGCCTTGGATACTAGCCCTTAGGACACAGTCCGCCGCAATTGCGTCACTTCCGCCATCACGGACACGGCAATTTCCATCGGCGTTTTACTGCCGATCGATAAGCCGATGGGTGCGTGTAACCTCGCGATGGCCTCCGGCGATAGGCCCAAGGTGGCTAGGCGTTCTCGGCGCTTCTCGGTGGTGCGCAGGGAGCCCAACGCGCCCACGTACCACGCGTCGCTCTCCAGCGCTTCCATCAGTGCCATATCGTCGACCCGCGGATCATGGCTCAGGGTCATCACCGCCGATAGCCGATCACCTGCCCGCTCGCGCACCACATCATCGGGTAGCCCCAGAATTTTTTCGACAGGTGGTCCCTGCCATTGCTTCAGAGCCCAATCGCGAGAATCGGTCAGAAGGACTTCGTAATCCATCGCCAGAGCGAGTGATGCAATGCAGGCGGCGAGTTGTCCTGCGCCAACCAATAGCAAGCGAGAGCGAGGGCCGAAGCAGTGCCGTAACGTATCAGCCGTTTGTTGCAATGATTCAAACTGTTCGACTTCTACTAATGTGGTTTCGCCGTGCTGGAGGTCCACGATGCGACGGGATACGGCGCGCCGCTCGAGTCGCGCCAGCGCCTGTTGGATCCACGGCAGATCCAGTGGTGTAAGCCGTTGCACGGCGATGTTTAACCGCCCACCGCAGGGGAGCCCCAGTTTCTCGTTATCTTCGGCACTCACACCGTACTCCACGAAAGTGGGCGCGCGATGGGGGTATTGGCCGTTGAGGAGGTCGGCAATCAAGGCTTCCTCGACGCAGCCGCCCGATATACTCCCGGTTTGCTCCCCGTTAGCGGCGATCGCCACCATCGATCCGACCGGTCGAGGTGAAGAACCGTAAGCCGAGATGATAGTACACAGCCAAGGTGACTCACCCGCGCTCAGAGAATCCGCGAGGGTGGTTAGTATGCGCTCATCATCAGACCTCATGGTTGCTGAGTCGCGCCCCGCATGCCGAGTGAATGACCCGATTTCCGAGTATGTCGATCGTCATCACCACGTTCACTCAAGCGCGAGGGAAGCGCAGCGGTAATTCCCGAAGCCGCGTGCTGGTCGCGGCGTAAACCGCATTGGCAACGGCCGGTGCAATCGGTGGCGTGCCCGGCTCACCCACGCCACCCAAGGGGGCCTCTGCACCCGTGGCGTTGACGATAGCCACTTCGATACGCGGCGCCTCATCCATGCGCACAACGCGATAATCGTTGAAGTTGCCTTGCTCAACCACGCCGTCCTTCAGGGTGATCTCACCCCAGAGCGCCGCAGAGAGACCGAAGATGATGCCGCTCTGCATTTGGTCGTGTACGACATTGGGATTCACCGCAAGTCCGCAGTCCACGGCACACCACACCTCGCGTACATGAATTTCGTCGCCTAAGATTTCAACTCGCGCGACTTCGGCGACCGCTGTATTAAACGAGGTGTGACAGGCGACACCGATGGCCTCACCGTTGGCCCGGCGCGAATTCCAGTTGGAGATCTCTGCCACTTTTTCGAGCGCGGCTTTCATTCTCGGGTTGTCACCCAGCTGGGCAACGCGGAAGGCGATCGGGTCAACACCTGCGGCCACTGCCGCCTCATCCATAAAGCTCTCTTTGCCGAATGCCGAGAACGAGTGCCCCACCGACCGCCAAAAACCGAGCCGCAGCCCCGGGTCGTAGCGCACGTGATTGACCTGTTTGTTAGGGATGTCGTGGTAATCCTCTGCCAAACCCTCCACGCTGCTGTCGTCAACGGTGGCCGCGTTGAGTAGCCATGCACCGGTGCTACCCAGGAAACGACCGATGCCCGCGGGCAGCATGTCGATGGTCATGTCGTCCATCACTTCTGCCAGGAAGTACGGCATGATGTTTGGCCCCGTCCGTTGCACGGTCAAGGCCGATAGCTTGCTGCCGGCAATGGCGCCGCGGTAGCGCATCAGTGAAGCCGGACGATAATAGTCATTGCGCATATCGTCTTCGCGACTCCACACCACCTGAATTGGCATGCCAGTGGCTCGGGCGATTTCCACGGCTTCCTGCACCATATCAGTGGTGGTTCGGCGTCCGAAGCCGCCACCGAGGTATTGGTTGTGGATGAAGACCTGGTCAGCTTCAAGATCGACCAGCGTCATCACGGTCTTCTGGATGAGCCCCGGTGCCTGGTTGCCCGTCCACACATCACAGCGATCATCGCCGAGTTTGACTGTGCAGTTCATGGGTTCCATGGTCGCGTGGGCTAGGAAGGGTGCCCAATATTCGCCCTCCACGATGGCGTCTGCGGCTGCCATCGCCGCGGCCACATCGCCTTCATCAAGGGCGCTCTTGCCTTCGTTCTCGTCAGCCGCGAGCCCCATATCCAGCCTCAGGGTCGCTGAGTCGACCGCGCGCAAGGTTTCAGGATATTCCCACTCCACCTCAAGTTTCGCAGCGGCTGTTTTTGCCTGCCAGAGCTTGTCGGCAACGACAGCGACACCATCATAAATATCGACCACGGCACGAACGCCCGGCTGAGTGGCGATGTCGCCCCCGTTGTGCGTGAGCGGTTTGCCACCAATCACGGGGCAACGCACCACAACTGCGCGTTTGAGGCCTTCAAAATCGATATCGATCCCGAAGGTGGCGGTACCCACGGATTTCTCGGTGGCATCGATGCGCTCGATATCCCGGCCGATGTATTTGAAATCTGCTGCTGGTTTCAGTGGCGCTGCGTCTGGTAGTGGCTGACTTGCCGCCGCGACAGCATATTGGCCCCACGGGTGGTGGTCGTTACCCGCGACCACATAGCCCTCGTCGAGTGTTAAAGCATCCGCTGTCGTCGACAGCACTGGGCCCGCGGCGCTCAGCAGTGCGGCACGCATGTTGGCGGCGGCCTGACGGAGGCCTTCAAAATGCGCGAGCATGCTGGTGCTGCCCCCGGTACCTTGCAGGCTGCCAGGGAACAGCGGATTGCCGTAAGCCTCGTCGGCGGGAGCTTGTAGCACCACGATACGCTCCGGCGCCAAGGTGAGTTCTTCAGCTATCAGCGTGGTCAACCCATGCATGATGCCTTGGCCCATCTCGGCACGTGGGAAGACAAACGTCAGCACGCCTTCAGGGCTCAGATGTAAAAAGGCATCGACCTGCCAGCCATTGCCGTCCTCAGCATGGGTGACGGGGGTCGGCAGGGTGCAACCGACCACAAGACCAGCGCTCGATAAGCCGAGAATTTTTAGCAGTTCGCGTCGTGTGGTGTTCATGCGGTCACCTCCTCGAACAGCGAGGGTTCGATTTGACCGGCGGCGCTCTTAATCGCAACACGGATCGCGTTGTAGGTGCCGCAACGACAAATGTTGCCGCGCATGGCCTCATCAATCGCGGCGTCATCGGGATTGGGGTTTTTGGCGAGTAGCGCCGTCGCGGAGATGATTTGCCCTGACTGGCAGTAACCGCATTGCGCCACTGAATGCTCGATCCAGGCTCGCTGAACGGGGCTGGGTTGCGCCGCCGTGCCGAGGCCCTCAATGGTGGTGATGTTGCGCCCACTCGCTGCCGATACCGGCAGAATGCAGGTGCGGGTCGATTCGCCGTCGATCAGCATACTGCAGGCCCCGCACAGGCCGGCCCCGCAGCCAAATTTGGCGCCCTTGAGCCCTATCTCATCGCGGACAACCCACAACAGCGGAGTGTCTGGCGGTACATCGACGGTGACGGGCTCACCATTGAGTGTGAATTGGATCATCTCGGACTTCCTCATCGTTCGGCCGACGTGCGCCCATTCATAGCACTGATTGACCACTGTGGCCATTTTTGAGGTTTTGGCTATGGCGATCCGGTTCATTTCGGTGATCGCTGGGGTCATGGCCGCAGGCTGGGCAGTTGGGCACCATGCATGCGCCCAATAATCGGACAGGTGGTTATATGCCCAACACAGCCTATATCTATGACGCGGTGCGCACGCCGCGCAGCAAAGGAAAGAAGGACGGTTCGCTG
This sequence comes from Halieaceae bacterium, assembly GCA_036351405.1. Classification (GTDB taxonomy): domain Bacteria; phylum Pseudomonadota; class Gammaproteobacteria; order Pseudomonadales; family Halieaceae; genus Luminiphilus. The sequence continues at coordinate 3,580 of JAZBOZ010000230.1, read as the reverse complement.
CACGAGGTCAAGCCCATCGACCTGGGTGCCGGTCTCTTGAAGGCGCTGCAGTCGCGTCATGATCTCGATACCAGTTACGTTGACGATGTCGTAATGGGATGCGTGACGCCCATTGGTGAGCAAGGCTCCGACATCACCAAGATGATCGTGCAAAACGCGGAGTGGGATGAGTCGGTGCCCGGCGTCCAGCTGGATCGCTTTTGTGCGTCTGGCCTCGAAGCAGTCAACCTGGCGGCCCAGAAGGTCGCCTCCGGCTGGGAAGATTTGGTGGTTGCGGGTGGTATCGAATGCATGTCGCGCTGCCCCATGGGCTCCAATGGCGGGCCGATGGGTGGTGATCCCGGCTTCTCGATGAAGTCAGGCTTTGTGCCTCAAGGCATTGGCGCGGACATGATTGCTACCATCGAGGGCTACAGCCGAGAGGATGTCGACGCGTACGCAGTTGAGTCTCAGAAGCGTGCAGCCCACGCCCGGGATTCGGGTTGGTTCGACCGCTCCGTCGTCCCGGTCAAAGACGCCAACGGCATCACCATTCTGGAGCGCGATGATTTCATCAAGCCGCAAACCACGATGGAAGGTCTGGCCAAGCTGAAGGCCTCGTTCGAGATGCCGGGTAGCATGGGCTTCGACGACGTGATTTTGGCCAAGTACAACGACTACGAGAAAGTGAATCACGTTCACACGCCCGGTAACTCTTCCGGCATTGTGGATGGCTCCAGCGCAGTGCTCATCGGCAGTGAGAAGGCAGGCAAGGATCTCGGCCTGACACCGCGCGCACGGATTCTTGCGACGGCGGTGCTTTCCACCGACCCCATCATCATGCTCACCGGCCCTGGCCCCGCAGCCAAGAAATGCTTGCAGAAAGCCGGTTTGACTGTCGATGACATCGACCTGTGGGAAATTAACGAGGCCTTTGCATCGGTTGCGCTGCGTTACATGAAAGACCTGGGCATTAGTCACGAGATCACCAACGTGGTCGGCGGTGCGATTGCCATGGGCCACCCCCTCGGTGCGACCGGCGGATGCCTGGTCAGCACCATGGTTGACGAGCTCGAACGTCGAAATGCCAAGCGCGCCATGCTGTCACTGTGTGTCGGCGGCGGTATGGGTATTTCAACGATCATCGAGCGCGTTTGAACACGCAGGGATAAAGGAAGCGAGTCAAATCATGAGTGGATTCAATTACGAGAAAGACGCTGACGGTATCGTCACGATCACCATGGACATGGAAGGCCCGGTTAACTCGATGAGCCCGGCGTTCCTGCCCCTGTATCGCGAGTCGATCGAAAAGCTGGAAGCGGAAGAGGACCTTACGGGCGTGATCTTCGCCTCGGCCAAGAAAACCTTCTTTGCCGGCGGTGATCTCAATAGCCTTGTGGCAGTAACCGAAGACAGCATCGAAACCTTTTTCAACGGTATCGAGGAGTCCAAGGCGACTATGCGTCGTCTGGAAAAGTTGCCTGTCCCTGTTGTTGCAGCCATCAATGGCGCTGCACTGGGTGGCGGTTTGGAATTGGCGTTGGCCTGTAATCACCGGATTGCCTGGGACGACAAGTCAGTACAGATCGGTTTCCCCGAGGTGACGCTGGGGCTTTTGCCCGGTGCTGGCGGTGTGGTGAAGAGCATTTACTTGCTCGGTCTTCTGGGTGCCAACGAGTACATCCTTGAAGGCAAACGCGTAACACCGGCTAAAGCCAAGGAATCAGGCCTAATCCACGAGACAGTAGCCAGCCTCGACGAGCTGCTGCCCCGAGCCAAAGCCTGGATTCTCGAGAACAAAGACAACGAAGCCGCGGCGGTACAACCCTGGGACACCAAGGGTTACAAGTTCCCGGGTGGCGCAGCTACCCACCCACAGGTCGCGCAGATGATCACCGTAGCAGCACCGATGCTGCGTCAAAAGACCCGTGGTCTGCTGCCCGCGCCGGCCAAGATTCTCGACGTTGCCGTGCAGGCCATGCGCGTTGATTTCGACACCGCCATGCGCATCGAGAGCCGCGGTCTGGCTGAGCTCGCGTTGACCCCGCAAGCGAAGAACATGATCACCACGTTCTTCTTCCAGCTAAACAAGATCAATGGCGGCGCTTCACGGCCGAAAGACATCGAGCCACAACTGACCAAGAAGGTGGGCGTACTGGGCGCCGGCATGATGGGGCAGGGCATCGCCTACGTTTCGGCGATGGCCGGTATCGAAGTTGTGCTCAAGGACATCTCTCAGGAAGCGGCGGAGAAGGGCAAGGCTTACTCTGAAAAACTGCTGCGCAAGCGCGTCGAAAAAGGCCGCATGACCGAAGAGAAGATGCAGGCGGTGCTGGATCTCATCAAGCCCACAGCGGAGAACGACGACCTCAAAGGTTGCGATCTGATCATTGAGGCGGTCTTCGAGAACATCGAACTCAAGGGCAAGATCACCCGAGAACTCGAGCCCATGCTGGCAGAGGGTGGTGTGTGGGGTTCCAACACATCGACGCTGCCGATTACCCAGCTGGCAGAAGCCAGTGCCAATGCCGAGAATTTCATCGGTATTCACTTCTTCTCGCCGGTCGACAAAATGCCGCTGGTTGAAATCATCATGGGTGAAAAGACCAGCGATCTCGCCCTGGCCAAGGCCTTCGACTACACCAAGCAGATTCGCAAGACACCGATCGTGGTCAACGATTCGCTGGGCTTCTTTACCTCGCGCACCTTTGGCACCTACATCGACGAGGGTGTGCGCGTGATGATGGAAGGCATTAACCCGATCAAGGTCGATAATCTGGGCAAGGCGATTGGTATGCCGGTTGGGCCGCTGACGGTTCACGATGAAGTCTCTCAGGAGCTGGGTCGCAAAGCCTCCGAGACCTGGAAGGACATGGGCGTGCTCGATAAGTGGGGCGACCAGAGCCTTATGCGCAGTCTGATCGAATGGCTGACCGTCGAGAACGGTCGCGGTGGTCGACACCATGGCGGCGGTTATTACACTTACCACGAGGACGGCACCAAGACGATTTGGCCGCCGCTGCTCGAGAAGTTCTACAAGCCCGAGGTCTCCATCCCCGAGCAGGACATCAAGGACCGTTTGCTGTTCCGTCAGGTGATCGAGGCACTTAAGTGCCTGGAAACTAACGTGCTGCGCTCGGTGGCGGATGGCAACATCGGTTCGATTATGGGCATTGGTGCACCGGCCTGGACAGGTGGTTTGATCCAGTTCGTGAACACTTATGGCCTGGAGAAATTCATCGCACGTTGTGATGAATTGGCGGCGGAGTATGGTGAGCGCTTCAAGGCACCAGCGATCGTTGCCGAGAAGCTGGCGGCAGGCGAAACGTTCGTCTGAAGAGATCAGTGCTGCAAAAAACGAAAAAGCGGGCCTTGAGCCCGCTTTTTTATCGCTAGTTTTGCGTCGCAATGATGTTTGCTGGCGCTGTCCGTCGCGGGCTTTGTGCCCCAGTGTTAGCGAGCAACTTCCTCGGCTGACAGCCCCGCCAACTCCTGATCGAGCTGTTCACTCGAGTGGGCACGGGGCTTGGCAAACCGCGCTACACCCAAATAAACCACCGGGGTCAGGAACAGGGTAAAGAACGTCGCCATGCCCAGACCG
>JAZBOZ010000229.1:0-12014 GCA_036351405.1 Halieaceae bacterium | reverse complement strand
GCAGATAGCCGCAGTCTCCAACCTGACCACCGCTCTCACCATAGAAGGGTGTGCGATCAAGAACGACAACACCGCTCTCACCCTCGGACAGCTGTTCAACCGATGCGTTGTCTTTGAGCAACGCAACAACTTTCCCGCTTGCCGCCGTCTCCTGATAACCCAGAAACTCGGTCTCGCCCTCGAGGTTCAAGGTCGCGTTGTAATCGACCTTGAAGGCGCCGCTTTCTTGCGAGCGCTGGCGCTGCTCTGCCATGGCTGCCTCGTAGCCTTCAACATCCAGCGTCAAACCGCGCTCGCGGGCAATGTCGTTGGTGAGATCAACCGGGAATCCGTAGGTGTCATAAAGACGGAACACCACATCACCGGGAATGATCGTGCTGCTAAGGCCTTCGAGCGCCTCCTCAAGTATGGCCATGCCCTTGTCGAGGGTGCGCGCAAACTGCACCTCTTCGCCGGCAATGGCTTCAATGATGGCATCGGCCTTGTTCGCCAGCGATGGATAAGCCGCGCCCATCTGCTCGACCAGGGCGGGAATCAGTGCTGCAAAGAAGGGCTCGCTGGCACCGAGCTTGTTGCCATGACGAATCGCGCGCCGAATGATGCGACGCAATACGTAGCCGCGACCTTCATTACCCGGCAGTACACCGTCGTCAATCAGGAAAGCGGCTGAACGCAGGTGGTCTGCGATCACGCGCAGCGACTTCTCCTCGAGATCGGTGACCGACAGTTTGTCAGCGACCGCTTTGATCAGTGCCTGAAAGAGGTCGATTTCGTAATTGGAATGAACGCCCTGCAGTACCGCTGCAATACGTTCGAGCCCCATGCCCGTGTCGACCGATGGTGCCGGCAATGGATGCAAAGTGCCTTCGGCATCCCGGTTGTACTGCATAAACACGAGATTCCAGATCTCAATGTAGCGGTCGAGATCATCGTCTTCGCTACCCGGAGGACCACCCGGGACGTCTGGGCCATGGTCGTAGAAAATTTCTGAGCTCGGTCCGCAGGGGCCGGTATCGCCCATCTGCCAGAAGTTGTCTTCATCGAGTCGCGACAGTCGATCAGCGGGGACGCCGATCTCATTGATCCAGATATCCGCCGCTTCGTCGTCGGTGATGTGCACCGTGACCCACAGCTTCTCTTTGGGCAGCTTGAGCACCTCGGTGAGGAACTCCCAACCGAACTGAATCGCCTCGCGCTTGAAGTAATCGCCGAAGCTGAAGTTACCCAGCATCTCGAAAAACGTATGGTGGCGCGCGGTATAGCCCACATTTTCAAGGTCATTGTGCTTACCGCCGGCGCGCACGCACTTTTGCGCCGAGCAGGCTCGGGCGTAGTCACGCTTCTCCAAGCCAAGGAACGTATCCTTGAATTGGTTCATGCCCGCGTTGGTAAACAGCAGGGTCGGATCGTCGTGAGGCACCAGGCTACTCGAGGGCACCCGGGTGTGACCGTGCTTTTCAAAATACGACAGGAACGCTTCGCGAATCTCAGCGGTTTTCATCAGTGTCTCTCGTTGTTTTTGCCCGCGCAGCTCTCTGGCCGCGCGCTGGCATAATCAGTCCAGCGCGCTCGCCAGCTCGGATTCATCCATCTCGCGCCCGGCCAGCAAGTGCAGATGAAGATGGAATACGGTTTGTCCACCGGCTTCGCCGTTATTAACGACCAGTCGACAGCCGTCTTCAACGCCCAGCTTTCGAGCCATGGTGCCCGCGACCAGCATTAAGTGACCAAGGAGCATTTGGTCTTCCTCGGATGCATCGACCAGCTTGGGTATCGGCTTGCGGGGGATAATCAGAATATGGGTGGGCGCCTGCGGGTGAATATCCTTGATCACCACACATTGGTCATCTTCGTAGAGAAAATCCGCGGGGATCTCACCGCGCGTGATTTTGCCAAAAATTGTGTCTTCCATGACTTACGCTCCTCAACGCAGCTTTTCATCTGCGGTCAGCGCCCGAGCCTCACTCTCGAGCATCACAGGAATGCCATCCCGAATCGGATAAGCCAGCCCCGAGGCACGACAAATCAGCTCGTTTTTCTCCTCGTCATACTCAAGCGGTGCCTTACTGACCGGGCACACAAGGATACTCAGCAACTTTTGATCCAGCACGGGTCGCTCCCTGACAATTTAAGCGAGCAAGTATACGAGTTTGTGAAGCCGGATACACGGCCAAGCGCCGTTGGATTACGCAACTTTTGACGCCGGGTAACCCATCCAACAGTGCACCGAACCTCAGGGACTGCGTGACATTGGCGGTACTAGCAGCTGCGGATCGACCCTTTCGTTCATCCAGCTCATGCGCCAGTCGAGATGCGGCCCGGTGGCACGACCGGTGGCTCCGACCTCGCCGATGACATCACCCACCTCAAGCTCGTCGCCTACCGCCACGGACACCGCGCTCATGTGCAGGAACGAGGACGACAAACCATACCCATGGTCGAGAATCACGGTACCCCCGGAGTAGAACAGGTCGGGCTCTGCCAGCGTCACGACACCCGGCGCGGGTGCCAGAACCGGCGTCCCGGTGGGCACTGCCACATCGACCCCGTAATGCGGGTTGCCCGGCTTGCCGTTGTAAATCCGCTGGCTGCCATAGACGCCGCTGATCGGACCCACCGCAGGCCACGACATCCCCTGAGCGACATGCGCAAACCAGTCAGGCCGAAAATATCGCTTGGCCTTGGCGGCCCGAACCAGTGCTGATTCCCGACGAATTCGCTCAAGTTGCTCGGGTGGCGGTGTCACCGTTTGCTGCGGCACGCCATTCACACGCTGGATTCGGTATTCCCGCTGCTCAATCGCAACGGTTTGGGTGCAGCGCTCATCGCCGTCCATTTCAAGAACCAGGCTCTTGGGAGCATCTCGCCCTACACCCAGCAAAAAACTGCCGTCTTCGAGCACCGGCACCTGCTGACCGCCAAACGCCACCGCAGTGCCAGGTGCCGTCTTGCCGAATAGCAGCCCACCTTGAACGGCGCGTCCTTCCAGCGCCACGCAATCGGCGGCCAAAGCCCATGGAGTATGCAAGGTCAGGACAACCGAAGAAACCGCAGCAGCTACCGTCGATGTGGGCAAAAAGCTGCCCCGTTTCACTGCGCTAATACTCACCTGCCACCACCTGCCGATCACCGCATTACCCTCGCTGCACCGCCGTTTTGAACTCATAGACTTGTAAGCCTAACAGGTCATCGGGGTTGTCATATCATGCAGGGCTTTCCTAGACTCCGCCGCCATGCCTCGCTATCGACCACCTCGCCCCCGCGGCTCGCCCTACATCACCCCCGAAGGTGAGGCGGCGCTGCGTGCGGAGCTTCACCAGCTGTGGAAAGTCGAGCGCCCTGAGGTCACGGCGAACGTGTCCGCCGCAGCGGCCAACGGCGACCGGTCAGAAAACGGCGATTACATCTATGGCAAGAAGCGCCTTCGCGAGATCGACAGTCGAGTTCGCTTCCTCCGCAAACGACTGGATGAACTCAAAGTCGTCGACCACCCCCCGAGCGATCGTGACAAGGTGTGGTTCGGCGCATGGGTCACCTTGGAAGACGAGAGCGGCAAAACCGTGGAATGGCGGATCGTCGGCCCCGACGAGTTTGACGTCAGCGCCGGCAAGCTCAGCTGCGACGCGCCGCTCGCCAGAGCGCTGCTGGGCAAGCCTCTCGACGCTGAAGTGGTGGTGGACAGTCCAAACGGCGAGCAGTGCTGGTACGTGGTCGCGGTGCGCTACGAGCACTGAGCCGGCGCAGCTGCAATTTCCCGCCTGCATTTTTGCCACTCCCTCCCCCGTGGGGGAAATTGTTGTGGCGCCGCGGCATTGCTAAAATCGCGCGCTTTTCCGAGCCCGGAATTCTCACCGGGCGGCACACCCTGGAGGGGCAATGAGCGCCACGACTATCCCGTCAAGTGACACCACTTCCGCCGGTCAGCTGACTTTTGTAGACCGTCACATCGGCCCCACCGCACAGCAGCAGCAAGAAATGGCGGAAACACTGGGCTACAGCTCGGTCGACGCGCTGATTGCTGACACCGTGCCAGAGAAAATCCGTCGTGATGGCCTCGATCTACCCGCAGCACTCAGCGAGCAGGAAGCGATCGACAAGCTGCGCGCGTACGCCGATCAGAATGTGGTCAAACGCTCGATGATTGGCATGGGGTACTACGACACCTTCACTCCCGGGGTCATCCAGCGCAATGTGCTGGAAAATCCGGGCTGGTACACCGCCTATACACCCTACCAACCCGAGATTTCTCAGGGCCGTCTGGAAGTCCTGCTGACCTTCCAGCAAATGGTGATGGATCTCACCGGCATGGATCTCGCTAACGCGTCGCTGCTGGATGAGGCAACCGCCGCCGCCGAAGCGATGACCCTGATGCAGCGCGTCAACCGCAAGAGCAAATCACAGCGTTTCGCAGTGGCGACTGACTGTCATCCGCAGACGATTGCGCTGCTGCGCACCCGCGCGGAACCCCTCGACATCATTATCGATGTCGTCGAACCCGAAGCGCTGGAAGCCGTCGAAGATGCCTTTGGCATTCTGGTGCAATACCCCGGCACTTACGGCGATGTGCGCAGCCTCGAGACCTTATGCGCCACGGCCCACGGCAAGCAGCAGTTGGTCTGCGTTGCCACCGACCTACTCGCACTCACCGTACTCAAAAGCCCGGGTGCACAGGGCGCCGACGTGGTCGTGGGTAACAGCCAGCGCTTTGGCGTGCCGATGGGCTTCGGTGGCCCCCACGCCGCATTCTTTGCGACCCGTGACGATTACAAGCGCTCAACCCCCGGCCGCATCATCGGTGTATCGATTGATCGTCACGGCGATCAGGCGCTGCGCATGGCGATGCAGACTCGTGAGCAACATATTCGCCGCGAAAAGGCGACCAGCAATATCTGCACGGCCCAAGCGCTGCTGGCAATCATGGCCGCGCTTTACGCGATGTACCACGGACCCGCAGGCCTGCGCAGTATCGGCGAGCGTGTTCATGGCCTGACCTCTCGCTTGCGAGCTGGCCTGGCTGCCGCCGGTATGGAAAGCCGCAATAGCGCCTGGTTTGACACCTTGACCGTGCCTGTTGCCGATCAATCCGCGGTCATTGCGGGCGCTCTGGAGGCTGGCTTCAACCTGCGGACAGTCGGCAGCGACGCCGTTGGGATTTCGCTGGACGAGACCACCACTGAAGCTGAGGTCGATACTCTGCTGAGCCTGCTCGGCGGCGACACGAATGCGGCGGCTAGCAGCGGTATTCCCGCCGGCCTTGAGCGCGGCGTTGACTACCTGCAACACCCGCTCTTTAACGATTACCACGCAGAAACCGAAATGCTCCGCTATTTGAAGCGTCTGGAGAATAAAGACATCTCGCTGACACGCGCGATGATCCCGCTCGGTAGCTGCACCATGAAACTCAACGCCACCAGCGAGATGGCCGCAGTGACCTGGCCAGAATTCAATCGTATCCATCCGTTTGCGCCGGCAGATCAATCACACGGCTATCGACAGCTGTTGGACGAGCTGTCGGCGTGGCTGGTGGAATGCACCGGCTATGACGCCATGTCACTGCAACCCAACGCAGGCTCACAAGGCGAGTACGCGGGCCTCCTAGCCATTCGCCGCTACCAACAGGCTCGCGGTGAGGGGCAGCGCAACATCTGTTTGATTCCGGCGTCAGCGCACGGCACCAACCCTGCCAGTGCCGTAATGGCGGGCATGAAGGTGGTCATCGTTGCCTGTGACGACGACGGCAACGTCGATATGGCAGATCTGCGTAGCAAGGTCGATGCGCACCGGGATCACCTTGCCGCGATCATGATCACTTACCCCTCAACCCACGGTGTGTTCGAAGAATCGGTGGTCGAGCTGTGCGAGCTGATTCACGAGGCGGGTGGCCAGGTCTACGTTGATGGCGCCAATCTGAACGCCTTGATCGGTATCGCGGCACCCGGCAAGTTCGGTGCTGATGTGTCACACCTCAACCTGCACAAGACCTTCTGTATCCCGCACGGTGGCGGTGGCCCCGGCATGGGCCCCATTGGCGTTGGCGAGCATCTGGCGCCTTATCTGCCCAACTCGCCCGTGGCCCCCATCCCCGGCTTAAGCCTTGATAACGACGTTGTCTCAGCGGCGCCCTACGGCTCGGCATCAATTCTGCCGATCTCTTGGGCCTACATTGCGATGATGGGCGGCGACGGCCTGACGCAAGCCAGCAAGGTTGCGATCTTGAGCGCCAACTACATCGCGCACCGACTCAAGGATCACTACAACGTCTTGTACACGGGACGTAATGGCACAGTCGCTCACGAGTGCATCATCGATATTCGTCCGATCAAAGCCGAGAGCGGTGTGACCGAAGAAGATGTGGCCAAGCGTTTGATCGACTACGGCTTCCACGCGCCGACGATGTCCTTCCCCGTGGCGGGCACGCTCATGATCGAGCCGACCGAGTCGGAGTCACTGGCAGAAATCGATCGTTTCTGTGATGCGATGATCAGCATCCGCGAGGAAATCAGAGCCGTGCAACGGGGTGAGCTGAACGCCGAGGACAACCCCCTGTGCAACGCGCCGCACACCGTGCAGGAAGTCACAGCGGACGAGTGGAAGCACAGTTACACCCGTGCGCAGGCTGCATGGCCAGTGCCTTCGCTGCGTAGCGATAAGTATTGGCCGCCAGTTGCGCGCGTCGACAATGTCTACGGTGACCGCAACCTGTTCTGTGCATGTCCCGGTATCGAGTCCTACATGACCGAGGAAGACACAGAGCAAGCGTAACTCAGGACGTGGTATTGCTCGCCGTTGCGGGCAATACCACCGTTTCACCGGCGCTGAGCCCCGAGACGATCTCCACTTCCGTATCGATCGTTCGACCGATACGCACGAAACGCCGCTCGACGCCCGCAGGGCCGTCGACCCAGATCACATTCAACTGACCTACTTCCCTGAGAAAGCGCCGCGGCAACCGCAGGCTGCGATCGTCCCCCGCAGGGACATCGACACGCGCATACATCCCGGGAGCGAGCCGACCCTGTAGTGGCAGTACCAAGCGCACCAGGAACGCCCTCGAACCCGGATCAGCCGCAGGTACAATTTCCTCGATCTGCGCGTTGGCTTCGGTACCGACCGAAGGCACCGACAGCGACAAGAACTGGCCGACATCAAGATCCACTGCCAGAGACTCGCGCACCCACGCCTCTACGCGTAGTGTGGCCGGGTTATACAGTGACAACAGCGGCTGCCCCGGGCTTACGGTATCGCCAGGCTCAGCGAAGCGCTCGACGACGCGCCCGGAGATGGGTGCACGAATCTCGGCGTAGTCGAGTGCGGTTTCCGCCTCGCTGACCGCTTGCTGTGCTGCCCCACGCTGTGCGTCCAGCGTGGCATAGTTAGCCCGAGCCTGATCGAGTGCGGCCTGTGCAACCAACTGACGTTCCCGAAGATCCTGTGCTCGCGCTAGTGCCAACCGCGCCTCTTCCAGCCGCGCTTCGAGGGATTTGAGCTGTTCTCGTGCCTGACCCAACCGCGCTTCAAGATCCTGCTGTTCCAGCGTCGCCAGCACCTGACCCACTGCCACAGTCTCCCCCGGCCGCACCTTGAGTGATGTCACTCTGGCAAGCAGACGCGACGCGATCATGGTGGTGTCACGGGCCTCAATCGATGCGGGCACCTGTTCTATCCGCTGTACAACGATCTCGCGCGCCGTAAATCGATCCTCAGTAGCCGTATCCGGTGCCTCATTGAGGCCGGGCGCCACGCGCGGGGATAACCAACCGGCCATGTAAACCACAGCCAATATCAGACCTGCGACCGCCAGCGCCGTCACCAGAATCCGCGGCATTTTGGTCATAACGGTTCTCCTTGATCTGCCAGCGCCGCTTCGGGATCCGACAGCGCATCTTCAGGGTGAGTGGAGTACACCAGCCAGTAGACAACAGGCACCACCACCAAACTGAAGATGGTCGAAGCGATGATGCCGAAGATGATGGCCAATGCGAGTCCGTTGAATACCGGATCGAGCGTAATTACCAGATTGCCCAGCATGGTCGTGCCGGCCGTCAGCAGCACCGGCCGCATGCGCACGGCGCCCGCCGCCAGCACTGCATCCTTGATATCGCGCCCGTCACGAATCTCTTGCTGGATGAACTCCACCAGGATCAACGAATTGCGGACGACGATGCCTGCCAACGCGATCATGCCGATCATCGCAGTGGCCGTGAACAGTACCGGTTCTGGCGCTCCCGCTATCTCCCGGGTACCGATCTGATTCATCAGCCAGAAGCCGGGCAAGATACCGATGACCGTGAGCGGGATCGCGGACATGATAATCAGCGACAAACTGACCGAGCGCGTCTGCAGCCGCAACACCACGAAGATGGCGATCAAGGCAAACAGGTAACCCAGACCCATGTCGCGGAACACGTCGAGCGTGATGAGCAGTTCGCCCTCCCCTGCCCAGGTCACTTCGGTGCCCTCGGGTAATGACCAGGACGCCCCGCCACCGTTGGCGAAGTACGTGCGATCCGACCAGGCAACAGCGCCGTCTTCTTCCCGATCGCGATCGGCTGCCACATCGGCGATCACCTCCGCAGGCGTTCTGCCATTCAATTCCGCCGTGACATACACCACGCGCCGTAAGTCTTTGCGATGGATCGCAGGCTCTACTTCCTGTCGCGCAAACTCACCCAGCTCCCCCAGCGGTACCTGTGGTTGCGCAGCCGCCTCGAGCCCTTGATCGGTGAGGGTCTTGGTGATGCCTGCACGACCGCGAACAATCAGGCGCTTGAGGTCACTCTCGGTAGCGCGATGCGCCATCGGCAAGCGCAGCTCCACCGCCAGCGGCTCGAGCTCACGTTCCGCCTGAAGATAACCCGCGATGTAACCGGCATTGCTCATACGCAATGTCTGCGCAATGTCGTGGGTCGATATGCCGGATAGTGCAGCCTTCTGCTTGTCGGTGATAAAGCGCAGGCGTGCGTGAGGCGCTTCCAACGTGGAATCCACTTCGACAACATGCGGTTCGGACTCAAGCCTCGCCACGACCTCCCGAGCGGCTTGCCGCTGTGTCTCATAGGGCGTGATGAGGTCTGCGTATATTTCAGCAACGATCGTGCTCAGCACAGGCGGGCCCGGCGGCACTTCAACGACCTTAATGGAGACACCGTCAGCCTGCATAGGCGCCAGCAACTCGCGCATACGCAGTACCACCGCATGGGACTGCTGCTCTCGTGCCTCTTTCGGTAGCAGCACTACGCGTAACTCCCCGAGGTGGGGTGCCTGCCGCGCGTAATAACGACGGACCATACCGTTGAAATCGATGGGTGATGGCTCACCGACGAAGGCGGCCATCGTGGCGACTTCAGGGAGGCGGCCAAGTCGCTGACTGACCTCCTGCGTGACCGCAGCCGTGCGCTCGAGACTGGTGCCCTCGGGCATATCAACCAGCACCTGCACCTCGGTACGATTATCAAAGGGCAGTAGTTTGAGAGGCACCGCGCGGAAGGCTGGCAACAGGCAGACAGCGAGAAACAGCAGTACAACGGCCAATAATGTCCAACGAGCTCGACGCCGGGTCGCCAATAGCGGCCCCAACATTCGCACGTAGAAGTGTTTGTGCTCGCTGGCTTGTTCGTCGCGCGCTTCGTTGACATGACCCAGCAATTTAAAGGCGAGCCACGGCGTTAACAGAAAGGCCGTGACCGTGCTCGCAATGACCGCTAACGGCACGTTGAAAGCCATGGGCGCCATATAAGGCCCCATCATGCCAGTGATGTAGGCCAGCGGAATAAATGCCAGCACAATCGTGATGGTCGACATAATAAGAGGACCGGTAATCTCCGCCATCGCATCGATTACCCGGTCGGCAACACGCTTGCCGCGCCGGTCCAGAAAACGGGCAATGTTATCGACACCGGTGATCGGATCATCGACCAGAAGCCCGAGCGACAAAATCAACGCGAACAAAGTTACCCGGTTGATGGTGTAACCCAACAGGTAGTCAAAGGCGAAAGCGATCCCATAGCAAACGGGCACCGCGAGTCCGACAACCACCCCTGAGCGCCAACCTAGGAACAGTGCGATGAACACAACGACGGTAACGATGGCGAACACTAACGAAGAGGTGAGGTTATTGACCTTGTCGTCAGCCGTTTGACCGTAATCACGTAGCACCGCGACATCGACTCCTGGTGGCAGCAGACGATCGCGAATCTCCTCCATCATCGTCAGGGTATCAGCGGCTACCGCCACCGCGTTGGTGCCTGACTCCTTGGCAACCGACACCGCCACCATGGGATAGGACTGACTCAGACCACTGTCATCAACGAAGCGAATCCAGGTGTAAGACTCGGCCTCGGCGGGTCCGTCCTCGATGCGGGCCACGTCTTGCAGATACACCGGTGCGCCATCTACCACATTGACAATCAGCTCGCGCAGTTCATCGGCAGTGCGCAGCACATCCCCCGCCTCAAGCACCATAGCCTGATCATCAACGACCCAACGGCCAGCACTCAGTATCAGACTTGAGGCACGAAAAGCATCGACAATATCGCTCGCTGAGGTGCGACGGGCAGACATCGCCTCGGCATCGAGATACAGCGTGACACGCCGCGGCCTGCCGCCGACGACATCAACCTTGCTTGCCGAATCCACGGTCTGCAGCGCCGTTGCGAACTCGCCCGCGATGCGTCTGAGATCATGATCCGAGTACTGCGGGTCCTTGCTCCACAGCCCGAGCAAGAGAATCGGTACGTCATCAACCTCAATCGGGTGAACCTGCCAGTGCTCTACCACCGGCGGGATACGGCCGGTATTGGCATACAGCTTGTTGTAGGTGTTGAGCAGCGCTTCCTCGCGATCCTCGCCCACATGGAAGCGCAGCGTGACGCTCAAACCACCGGGCGTCGACGTTGAATAGATATGCTCGATGCCCGGGATCTCTGACAGCAAACGCTCCAGCGGGATCGTGACCTCGCGTTCGGTTTGCTGGGCGCTGAGACCGGGCGTAGAGACCACCACGTCGACCATGGGTACGACGATCTGTGGTTCCTCTTCGCGAGGGGTGAACTTCAGCGCCAACAGGCCCGCGATCAAGCCCAGCAAAAACAACAGTTTCGGCACATTGCCCACCAGCACGGTGCGCATCATCGCCTGAAAGAAACCCTGCATCCCCGCCCTCCCGGGATACCGCCGGAATTAAGTGGTCTTTAGAATACTACAAATTATCTCAGGGGCGCGAGTAGACCAACCGGCCGTCAGAATAGGTTTGATCGACCAGAATGCTGTGGATCTCTGAAGGCGGTGTGCGATAGGGGTCTCGATCCAGTACCACCAGATCAGCCTGCTTACCGACTTCCAAAGTACCGATTTGATCTTCCAGCCGCAGTTGCCAGGCTGCGTCGCTGGTGTGTGCGCGGATGGCCTGATCCACACTCAGCCGCTCCGCCAGTTTCGGCTGGATGGGGTATTCAGAGTCTCCTGCGCGCTGTCGCGTCACCGCCATCTCGATGTTGAACATCGGATTCAGTGCGTCTTCGCCGATCCAGGTCACCGGATAATCGCTGCCGAGCGTGACGCGGGCGCCATGTCGCCGAATGGACGCCAGTGGATACAACTGCATGAAGCGCTCGCGTCCCAAGTACTCCAGAGCGACGTTGTCATACTCAAACCACGTCGGGGTCGTTTGACCGACCACATCAAGCGCGGCAAAACGCGGGATATCCGCAGGATTAACCACCTCAATACGGCAAATGGCAGCGCGACTGTCCGATTCAGGATGGGCTTTGCGACCA
The DNA here is from genome assembly GCA_036351405.1 of Halieaceae bacterium. Lineage (GTDB taxonomy): Bacteria > Pseudomonadota > Gammaproteobacteria > Pseudomonadales > Halieaceae > Luminiphilus. Next base: position 240 of record JAZBOZ010000229.1, on the reverse strand, counting down.
GCTTCAATCGCATCCAGCGCATTGCGCACAGCGCCATCACCAATCGCATGCAGGTGGAGGTCTATACCCAAGCCCATCGCCTCGATCACGACGCTTGCGACTGACTCGGTCGGCATCAACGGTGTCGCCACATGCCCTTCAGGACGCAGGTAAGGCTCGATCGTCACCGCCGTCTTGGCCTCGACGGTGCCATCGAGTGACAGCTTGAGCGTTGTGACATCAAAATATTCGTGCTGGTAG
>JAZBOZ010000228.1:0-2172 GCA_036351405.1 Halieaceae bacterium | reverse complement strand
CGGCGGCTGGATTGCTCGAATGCTCCGGTTCGTAGATATCGACGACCAGGTCGAGGCGTGTCGCAGAGTATTCCAGAGCAACAAGCGCTGGACTGTAGTTCGCGGCAGTGATCTTGAGGAAGGTAAAAGTGAAGGCCTTCCCATCTGGCGCGAACATGTCGGCGATCCCGCACTCAAGAGCAATCGCACTCGGAGAACGGATTTCGGCCTGTTCATGGTGCATGCGCTCACCAACGACGCGTTAATCCGCAAGGCACCAGCGATCGTGAGCTGCAAATCCCCTTCCGCGCTGGCCGATGCATAGCCGTGCTTTCGCCGCGCTCTCCTCTGAAATTTCCTGTTTGGGAAATGCGTAAAGCCAGCGCACGAGAAAACGAACCGAGTCAGTATCGACTGCTTTGGGTTCTACCCCCCAGGCGGTGGAAGGATTACCTTGAATATGAAGGCTTCCAGGGTAAAGCGGGCCGAACCTTGATGCCGAGACAGGTGGATGCTGCCCAGTAGCGAGCGGTGTACGTCGGGGGCGGGTATGGCACACTGTTTGACGTCGCCTCGAATGAAGCATTAATGAAGCTCATCGGCGTCATCTACGAGCAGGGTGGCGTAGTCGGTGGCTGCGGACATGGTCCGGGAGGCCTTTGCCAACGCCAAGAGGAGCGAGTCCCGGGAAGGACATGTCGTTCACCTCGCGGTCCGCCTTCAGGGTTCAATAAGTAGGAGTATTGTTTTGGGGCGACTGAGCCAGAAGCTGTGCGTTGTCACCGGTGCCGGCCGTGGCATTGGCGCGGCCATCGCGCGGGCGTTTGCCGACGAAGGTGCCAGGGTCGTGGTGACCGACAAGGTCGGCGACCTGGCCGCATCGCTTGCCAGCGACATCGGCGGTGATCATCTGCGCCTTGACGTCGCATCCGAGGCCGATTGGGCTGAGCTTGCTGCGGTCTGGCCGGCCTGTGATGTGCTGGTCAATAATGCCGGTATCACCGGTTTCGAGGAGTCCCTGCGTCCGCACGATCCCGAACACGCCGCGCTGACGGACTGGCGAGCGGTCCATGCGGTGAATCTCGATGGAACCTTCCTTGGCTGCCGCTATGGGATTCGCGCCATGCGCGCCAGTGGAGCCGGTTCGATCATCAATATCTCGTCACGGTCGGGTCTCGTCGGAATCCCCGCTGCAGCTGCCTACGCTTCGTCGAAGGCGGCGGTGCGAAACCACACCAAGTCCGTCGCGCTCTACTGTGCCGAGCAAGGACTCAGAATCAGATGCAACTCGATCCATCCTGCTGCGATCCTTACCCCGATGTGGGAGCCGATGCTGGGGGACGGGCCGGACCGCGAGGACCGGATGGCAGCCTTTGTTGCTGACACGCCTATGCAACGGTTCGGAACGCCTGAAGAGGTCGCGGCGATCGCAGTACTGCTTGCTTCAGACGAGGCGGCCTACATGACCGGTGCAGAGCTGACGATTGACGGCGGACTTCTCGCGGGTTCGGCCGCCGCCCCTACAGCAGATTGAGCGCGCAAATGGCGCGTCATGCGCTCCCTGGAGGATTCGAGCTGTGACCAACCTAACGCTGAATACAGTCCAACCCGCCGCGTTGTTATCGATAAACTCCTCGGCGACGCGCAGGAACTTCACGGTGGCACCGTCTCGCCGCCGTCCGTCGTGCTGGTAGCGATAGATCCAGTTTTAACTGGCCGCTTTTGGCAACCAGGAGGTAAAGTCTCTCGGCATCCGGGTGTCGCCCACGACGGGTGATGCGGTCACAGTCTGCCGGTGTTAGTGAAGCGAACTTACCCCCCATTTACCCCCCACTCCGAAAGAAACAAAGCGCAGCGGAATGAAACAGGCTAGGTGAGTTGTCGCGTGAGCCGCAATGTTTCACTACGATACAAAAAGATGGCGGAGCGGACGGAATCGAGCTGTCTGGATGGGATTTTCCGGCACTTCCCTTTTCCTAGCCTTCACCACGTCCTCCGCCAATGAGAACGACCCGGCGCATACCAAGCTCATCGCTTGAGGCCCGCGAAACGAACCCCCAAATGAGAATGACTATTACATTTAGGCAGTGAGCGGGTTTGGGCAAGCCGCAGCGTGAAGGGGCGTTTGACCCACGGCACGATTGTGGGAAGAGAATGGGAGATGAGTTACAATCATTAGCGGAAAATGCAGGG
>JAZBOZ010000227.1:0-4211 GCA_036351405.1 Halieaceae bacterium | reverse complement strand
GCATCGGCGTCGGATAGCTCCTTGCGCGACACCCGTCGGGTCAGGTCATCAATCACCCGCTGTGTCGCCTCCACCCCGAGATCTGCCATCAGCAACTGCGACTCAAGCTCCTCCAGCAAATCATCGTCGATGGCTTTTTTACCGAGGAACAGATCCCCCAAGCCGCTCGCCAACTGACTGCTGGTTCGGCTCAACCCGCGCTTCAGGCGGGCGTAGAATCCCTCGGGCTTGTCCGCAACCGTGTCATTATTGTCAGGTGCCGGGGAGGCGAGCGCCGGCGCCCCATCCGACTCAAGCGGAGAGGGCGCTGCAGCTGCCACGGGCGACTCCGCCGGTGATTCGGGCGGCGACGCAACATCTTGCAGCGCGGACGCATTGCCCTCGTTAATTGACGACTGCGAGTCCTCGGCAAGACTTCCCGGCGCGTCAACGTCGGGCGCGGGGGACACCTCCGGGGTATCGGTGGCCGGCGTTTCGGGTGTTGTTTCACTGTCGCGCTTGGCGCGGCGTCGGAACAGTTTCATTGCAAACTCATTTGGGCCACATCAGCCGTACGGCTAGCGGCAATTGTCAGGTGGCGCTAATGGTAGCATCGGGCGCGGGGGTCAGACATGGCAGCAAAGCGAAGCAAGGCGGGAACACATCGGCGTTCCGGACCGCAACAACTCAGAATTATCGGTGGCGAATGGCGCGGTCGTAACATTGCCATCGGCGATCGCGACGCTCTTCGTCCAACCCCCAATCGCGTTCGAGAAACGCTGTTTAACTGGCTTGGGCCGGGCATTCAGCAGGCACGGTGCCTCGATCTATTCGCCGGCAGCGGTGCGCTGGGGATCGAGGCCCTATCAAGAGGTGCGGCCCACTGCGACTTCATTGAGCAGGACGCTGCCACCGCTCGCGAGCTACGTCAGACATTGGATGCACTGCGGGCAGGGCAAAGGGCTATCGTGGTAGTGAACGACGCACTGGCGCTGTGCGCACCGCAAATACCGTGGGATGTTGTTTTTATCGATCCACCCTTTGCTGCACGCCTGGCGCCGGACGCCTTGCGACTGCTGACGCAGCCGGGCTGGTTAGCCGCCGGGGCAGATATCTACATCGAAACTGCGACTGACGACCCGGCGCTGGACCAACTGCCCGACGGGTTCGCATGCCGGCGCGACAAACGAGCCGGCGATGTCCGTTACGCCTTGGTGAATTATCAACCCTAAACGGCCGGTTTGTGGCTGTTCGAACCCTTGTGTAATCTTCGCAGCCACCGAGTTGGGGAGCAGGGCATGCGCACCGATACCGTTGTTTATCCGGGGACCTTTGACCCCATCACCAATGGCCACATTGATTTGGTAGAACGCGCCTCGCGCCTGTTCGACCGGGTGGTCGTGGCCATCGCCTCGAGTGAGAAGAAAAAACCGCTGTTTAATATCGAGGAGCGCGTAGCACTCGTGGAGCAGTCACTGGCCCATCTCGACAACATCGAGGTCAAGGGCTTCAACATTCTGCTCACCCGCTTTGTGACAGAGCAGGGTTCTAACTGCGTGTTGCGGGGTTTGCGTGCCGTCGCGGACTTCGAATACGAATTCCAGTTGGCCAATATGAACCGGGCAATGAACCCTGATTTTGAGAGCGTGTTCCTGACGCCGGCGGAACACTTATCGTATATCTCATCATCACTGGTACGAGAAATCGCGTCACTGGGCGGTGACGTCACGCCGTTCGTGCCGCCCCTGGTCGTCGACGCGTTACAAAAAAAGTTCGGTTAAAGCGCCACGCTCAGCGCTGGCAATGTCGACAGAACACCGTCGCGCGGCCGCCCTGTCGGATCTCTGTCAGCGGCGCCGCGCATTGTCGACACGGTTGGCCGCCGCGACCATAAACCCGCAACTGCTGGGCAAAATAACCGGGCTTGCCGTCTCCACCCACGAAATCACGAAGGGTTGTGCCACCCTGTTCAATCGCGCCCGACAACACAGTTTTGACATCATTGACCAGTCGCTCGTAGCGAGCCCGCGCAATGCGATTGGCGCCGCGATCCGGCCGGATACCTGACATAAACAACGCCTCATTGGCGTAGATGTTACCGACGCCCACAACGACTTTGCCGTCCATCAGGAACTGTTTGACGGGCACCTTCCGGCGCTTCGCAAGGGTGTGCAAATACTCGGCCGAAAAATCGGTGGACAGCGGTTCAGGGCCGAGATGATTGAGCAAAGGGTGGTCGTCGCTGGTTAACCAGTGAAAACTGCCAAAGCGACGCGGATCGTTGTAACGGAGGCACTGACCACTGCCGAGCACAATGTCGATATGGTCGTGAAACAGCGCGGGTGCGTCAGCGGGCATCAACCGCAGCGACCCCGACATGCCGAGATGCACCATCAGTGAACCCGACTCCGTATCGAGCAATAAATACTTTGCCCGCCGGCGTGCCCCTGTAAATACCTGACCGCGAAGCTGACGATCCAAGTCAGCGGGCACCGGCCAGCGCAGCTGCGACTGGCGAACAATCACCTCGGTGATGGGTTGGCCAAGGATGTGGGGTTCGATACCGCGACGGGTGGTCTCGACTTCAGGTAACTCAGGCATCGGGACGGGCTCAACAGGTTCGAATGCCAGAAAAAGAAAACCCCGGCAGGTGGCCGGGGTTCTCGGTCATTCCGGGAGGCTTACTTGATTTTGCCTTCCTTGTAGACGACGTGCTTACGCGCCACCGGGTCGTACTTCTTCATTTCCAACTTGTCAGGCGTCGTGCGCTTGTTCTTGTCGGTGGTGTAGAAGTGACCGGTACCCGCTGTTGAGTTCATTCGAATCTTCTCACGCATGATGGGTCTCCTTAGACTTTCTCGCCGCGCTCACGCAGCTCAGCCAGCACGGTATCGATGCCGCGCTTATCGATGATACGCATGCCCTTGCTGGAAACGCGCAGCGACACAAAACGCTTCTCGGATTCCACCCAGAAACGATGGTTGTGCAGGTTGGGAAGGAACCGACGACGAGTGCGGTTCTTGGCGTGCGATACGTTGTTACCGGTCACCGGGCGCTTGCCGGTCACCTGACAGACACGTGACATGGTGTAGTTACCTGTTGGCCAAATAAAAGGGCGCGTTTTATACCAGACGCATACCGCGATCGCAAGCACTGGTTAAACGCCCGCCTGCGTGTCCAGCGACGGTTGACGCACCGTGCGGCCCGCCGAGCCGGCGCTGCTACCGCCAGTACTGGAACCTTGATAACGACGCTTCAGGCGACGAATCGCAACCAGACCGATCACCGAAGGCAGCACCCAGGGGATGATTTGCCACTGACCCGGCAGCCAGTCCGCCAGATAGCGGGCACCGCCGAAGGCAAAAAAACCGGTGTAAGCACCGATACCGCTACCTAACATGCTGCCCAAATGCGCCGTCAGTAAGTTGGCCTCTCCACGCCGCGCCGCCCAAAGATCGCGCTGCAGACCCACCGCGGCTGAGATGCTGATGCCGCCAAAAATGAGCAACAGCATCTGACCGCGCAGGCCACCCAGCGCGCCCACCATCAAACCCAATACGCCGAGACTCAACACCAGCGCCTGATGTGAGGGGGCGCTCAAGGCGCCGGGTTGCCGGCGCTCACGCAGCGACAGAGTGCCGTGACGCAGACTGGTCAACACCAGCACCGACAGCATTAACAGGAACAAGCTGAAGGTCCTGTAACGCCAAGCGAGATTTGCGGCTCGTTCAGCCTCAATCACAGCGCCGGGGTGTCTGATGGCCAGCGGATCCATAAGTACCATTACAGACGCCAACAATCCGCACACCCCCACTACCGTCATGGCCACGTTGTACAGCTGCCCCGAGCAGATATGCCAACGGCTGCCCTTGCGGGACAGCACCGGCATCCAGAACAGCAGCAGCGACGCGGCGCCGCAAATAATGTGGAGTTGCACCAAGGTTTTGTGAAGTAACAGCATGATCTTGCCCTCATCGCAGCATTCGATGGAGCCATTCTCACGATCCGGGTGATGGCCGGGCAGTGCCGCTGGTCACCCGAACTGACCATGACTTTTGGCCTATAGCGCGGGCTGCCTGATATCACCAAAATAACCCCATGAAGCGCACAGCACCCACAGACTACCTTTTGCCATCCGTGGCTTATCTCACCTGGGCGGCGGTCAGCGGTTTTACGCTTTATCTCCTGGTGCAGCGGGAAGCAGCCACCGAGACCCTTCTCATGGCCACTGC
>JAZBOZ010000226.1:0-4496 GCA_036351405.1 Halieaceae bacterium | reverse complement strand
GGCGGGCTTTGATGCTCCCTATGTACCCGGCTGGGATTGTCATGGGCTGCCGATAGAACTCAACGTGGAGAAGAAGCACGGCAAGCCCGGGCAAAAACTCAGCCCCCGCGAGTTCCGGCAAAAGTGTCGCGATTACGCGGCAGGTCAGGTTGATGCCCAGCGGCAGGACTTCGTGCGTATGGGGGTTTTTGGTGATTGGGAGAACCCCTATCTGACCATGAACTTTGAGTTCGAGGCCAATATCGTCCGCACCCTCGGCCAGATCATTGATAACGGCCACCTGCACAAGGGCTTCAAGCCTGTGCACTGGTGCCTCGATTGCGGCTCGGCACTCGCTGAGGCCGAAGTTGAGTACAAGGACAAAACCTCATCGGCGATTGATGTGGCGTTCCCTGTGGTCGATCGCGAGGCTTTTGCCGAGGCGTTTGGTATTGCGGTGCACGCCGACATGGTGGTGGCGATTTGGACCACAACGCCCTGGACGCTCGCGGCGAACCGTGGTGTCAGCCTGAGCGCTGATCTTGAATATGTGTTGATGGACATCAACGATCGGCTGGTGATGGTCGCCGCAGATCTCGTCGAGAACTGCGCCAAGCGTTACGGCGTGGAAGACCCTGCGATTGTGGCGCGGGCCAAGGGCAGTGCGCTGGACCGTATTCGCCTGCGGCCGCCCTTCGCGGATATCGAAGTGCCGATCATGCTGGGCGATCACGTCACCACCGATGCCGGTACCGGTTGCGTGCATACGGCGCCGGCGCATGGTCTCGAAGACTTCGAGATCGGTAAGCGTTACGAGCTTGAGGTCTACAACCCGGTCGGTGGCAACGGCGTGTATCTGCCGGATACGCCCGTGTTTGCCGGGCAGCATATCTTCAAGGCCAACGATGACATTGTGGCCGAGCTCGAGTCCCGCGGCTTGTTGCTGTGTCACAAGCCCTACGAGCACAGCTATCCCCATTGCTGGCGACACAAGACGCCAATTATCTTCCGCGCCACGCCCCAGTGGTTTGTGAGCATGACGCAGAATGGTCTGCTGGCATCCGCCAAGGCCGCCGTCGACGAGGTGCATTGGGTGCCCGAGTGGGGCCGCGCGCGCATCGATAGCATGCTCGAGCATCGCCCTGATTGGTGTATCTCGCGTCAACGCACCTGGGGCGTGCCCATCCCGCTGTTCATCCACAAGGTGACTGGAGAGCTGCACCCCGAAACCGACAAGCTGATCGAGCGGGTTGCGCTGAAAATTGAAGAGCAGGGTATCGATGCCTGGTTCGAGCTGGAGCCTGTGGAGCTGTTGGGCACTGAGGCCGAGCATTGGGAGAAAGTCACCGATACGTTGGACGTATGGTTCGATTCGGGTGTGACGCATGCCTGCGTATTGCGCGCAAGAGACGAGTTGGAATCCCCGGCCGACCTCTATCTGGAAGGCTCGGATCAGCATCGCGGTTGGTTCCAGTCATCGCTGCTGACGGGTATCGGAGCCTTCAATGAGGCGCCGTATCGATCGGTGTTAACCCATGGTTTCACCGTCGATGGGGAAGGGCGCAAGATGTCCAAATCCCTCGGTAACATTATCCCCGCCAAGAAAGCGATGAGCGATCTCGGCGCGGATGTGCTGCGTCTGTGGGTTGCAGCGGCTGATTACCGAGGCGACCTTGCGGCGTCTGACGAGATCTTTAAGCGTACCGCGGATGCCTATCGGAGGATCCGTAATACCGCACGCTTCCTGCTGGCCAACCTCGCGGGCTTTGCGCCGGACGAGAACGCACTGCCTGTTGATGAGCTGCTGCCACTGGATCGCTGGATCATTGGTCGCGCTCACGCGCTGCAAACCGATATTCGTGCGGCCTACGGCAGCTACCAGTTCCATCAGGTGCACAGCAAAGTCCACAATTTCTGTGCTGGCGAGCTGGGCGGTTTCTATCTCGACATCATCAAAGACCGGCAGTACACCACCCAGCGTGATTCGCTGGCGCGGCGTTCGGCCCAGACGGCGCTGTGGCACCTGGCGGAAGCACTGTGTCGCTGGATCGCGCCGATTCTCAGCTTCACCGCTGAAGAGATCTGGGAGAACCTGCCTGGCAAACGCGTGGACTCAGTCTTCCTGACGGAGTGGTGGGAAGAGCTACCGGCCCCCAGCGATGACGACGTCATGGGAGATGCCTTCTGGAGCGAAATGCTGCTGGTTCGCCAAACGGTCAATAAAGCGCTCGAAGCGGCGCGCGCCGAGGGCGTGCTCAAGGGCTCGCTCGATGCCGAAGTCATGCTTTACGCCGATGGTGACCTCGCAGCACGACTCAAGTCGCTGGACGAAGAGCTCCGGTTTGTGCTGATTACCTCAGATGCGGTGGTGGCGAACCTCGATGAGGCGCCCGATAGCGCGAGCAGCGGTGAAATCGACGGGCTCAAGGTTGCGGTTTATCCCGCTGCTGCAGAGAAATGCGAGCGTTGCTGGCATCGTCGCCCCGATGTTGGCCAGCACGAGAAGCATCCGACGTTGTGCGGCCGCTGCGTGACCAACGTGGATGGCAAGGGCGAAGTTCGCCGCTATGCCTAAAGCCCCGGCCAGCGTGATTGGCTTACCTATGCGACTGGCGCTGGGTTACGGCTTTGCGCTGTTGGTGATCGTGCTGGACCAGTGGACCAAGCATTGGGCGAGCACTTCGCTGACCTACCGGATCCCCGAGCGGGTAACTGCGTGGTTTGACCTCATGCTGGCGCACAATACCGGGGCAGCCTTCAGCTTCCTCGCCGGTGCAGGCGGCTGGCAGCGCTGGTTCTTTGCACTGGTTGCCGTTGCGGTGAGTGCGGTGATTGCGGTGTGGATCGTCAAGCAGCGTCAGGGTCCGTGGTGGCTGCTGCTTGGGTTGGGCGCAATTCTCGGTGGCGGTATCGGTAATTTGATCGACCGAATGCGGCTTGGGCATGTTGTGGACTTTCTGTCGGTTCACTACCGTGACTGGTACTGGCCGGCCTTTAACCTTGCCGACAGCGCGATTACCCTCGGCGTAATCCTGCTGCTGCTCGACATGCTGAGGTCCCATCGAGCCGGCGCCCCCGCCCCACAAGGTGAATGAGATATGAGTGATATCCCCGTCAGTGAGAACACGCGCGTTTACCTCAACTTCGCGTTGTTGCTCGAGGATGGCAACGAGGTAGATTCCAACTTTGGCAAGGATCCCGTCAGTTTCGTGATGGGTGACGGGTCGTTGCTGCCCGGCTTTGAAAGGTATCTGCACGGGCTCGAGGCGGGCGATGAGGCGACCTTTGAGGTGCCGCCGGAAGACGGATTTGGCCAGCCTAATGAGAACAACGTACAGGTCGTCAAGCGGGAGCATTTCTCCGCCGATGAGCATATCGAGCCTGGCATGGTGTTCAGTTTTAAAGATGCGTCGGGCGGTGAGTTGCCCGGCGTGATTCGCTCGGTGGATGACGAAGAGGTCCGCGTGGATTTCAATCATCCGCTATCCGGGCGCATTATTACGTTCAAGGTTCGCATCGATCGGGTGGAACCTGCGGAGTTGCACTGATGGATATTTTGCTCGCCAATCCGAGAGGCTTTTGCGCAGGCGTTGATCGCGCCATCGACATTGTGAACCGCGCGCTCGAAGTCTTTGGCCGGCCCGTGTATGTCCGGCACGAAGTTGTGCACAACAAGCACGTCGTTGAAGACCTGCGTGCACGAGGTGCTGTATTTGTCGATGAGTTGCACGAAGTTCCTGATGACGCCATCGTGATCTTCAGTGCGCACGGCGTCTCCAAAGCTGTCCAAGAAGAGGCGCGAGATCGTAGCCTCAAGGTTTTCGACGCCACCTGTCCGCTGGTTACCAAGGTGCACGTCGAGGTCGCGGCCTATAGCGCTGCAGGACACGAGTGCATTTTGATTGGACACGAGGGGCACCCTGAAGTCGAGGGCACCATGGGCCAGTACGATGACCGCAACGGCGGTGCGATCTATCTGGTTGAGGACGAAGCCCAGGTCGAGGCACTGGTCGTCAACGACCCCAACAATCTTGCTTACGTCACGCAAACCACACTTTCTGTCGATGACACTGCACGGGTCATTGAGGCATTGCGCGCGCGTTTCCCCAATATCCGTGGGCCGCGAAAGGATGATATTTGCTACGCCACCCAGAATCGGCAAGACGCTGTTAAGGATCTCGCTGAGCAGTCGGACGTGGTGCTCGTTGTAGGGTCACCCAACAGCTCGAATTCCAACCGCCTGCGCGAGCTTGCGGAGCGCTGCGGTGCCAAGGCATATCTCATCGACGACGCCTCAATGATCGAGCCCGCCTGGATTGAGGGCACAACATCCGTCGGTGTCACCGCAGGCGCTTCGGCACCTGAATCGCTGGTGCAAGAAGTGATTCGCACGCTGGCCGATCGTTATCAAGGTATAGCGCGGGACTTGGATGGGCGCGAGGAGAACATCACTTTCTCGCTGCCGAAGGAGTTGCGGATTCCGGCGGTTAATGTCGGCTGATTGTTCGCTGAGTTAG
>JAZBOZ010000225.1:0-3217 GCA_036351405.1 Halieaceae bacterium | reverse complement strand
CGAGGCCTGTTGCCAACTCAAACCCGGCGACACCGCCTATATCCGAGGGCCTCACGGTGTACCCGTTGCGCCGCCAGAGGACGCCAAAATTCTGTGCGTGGCCGGCGGCACGGGGCTGGCGGCGGTCTACCAGATCGCCAGGGATTTCGGTACCGACGAGCGACCGGCAGAGATTTTCGCCGGTGCCCGTAGCGCCGAGCGGCTGTATTTTATTGATGAATGCCGGGCGATTGCCGATGTGACGGTCGCTACCGACGACGGCAGTGCGGGGGTTGCCGGCCGGGTGACCGAACCTCTTCGTGAACGCCTGGCAGGCATGACTCAAGAGGAGCTGGCGCAGGTCGTTTGCTACAACTGCGGTCCGGAGCCAATGATCCATGCCGCTGAAGCCGTGCAGCGGGAGTTTCTCGCCAATGACCAAATATTCAGCGCGATCGACTATGTGACTAAGTGCGGCGTAGGCATTTGCGGTGCCTGTGCGTCACCGGACGGCCGACGCATCTGTGTCGACGGGCCGTTTATCCAGACTCAGTAACCACCGGCCTCAGTGGATGTTCTGCTCCACTGGCAGGATATCCGCGAGGGCTCCGTCATCGAGCAATCGCAGCGCGGTATCGACAACCACTTCGTCGTAGAGACGGCCGCGCCCGGTCGCCAGCTCCTCGCGGACCTTGGTTTCGTCGAGCGCTTCTCGGTAAGGCCGCGGGCTGGACATAGCGTCGATCACTTCGGCCACTGCCAGTATGCGCGCCTCGAGCAAAATATCCTCCCCGCGCAAACCCCTCGGATAGCCGGAACCATCCATTCGCTCATGGTGCTGCAATACAATTTGCTCGAGGGGCCAATGCACACTGATCTGCTCAAGCAGGCCCGCACCCGCCTCGGCATGGAACTGCACCTGCTGGTATTCGGTATGGGTGAGAGGACCGGGCTTCGCAATCAGTTCTTGAGGGATAAACATCTCTCCGATGTCGTGAACCGAGGCCGCCAGGGTAAGCCCCTCGATCTGGTCGTCGCCAAGCCCCATCGCCTCACCGATCAGCTTCACTGACTGGGCAACCCGATGATGGTGGCCGGCAACGTGGCTGTCTCGCGCCTCCGTCACTTGTGCAAGCACATGTACCGCATGCTTGAGACTGTTCTCGAGCCCTTCCTGTGCTGTCTTGCTACTGGTCACATCAAGAATGATGGTGTGCCAGCGCACACTGCCGTCCTCAAGTTTGCGTGGACGACCACGGGCTCGGAGCCATTTCACGCCACTCGCGGTTTGAATGCGCCACTCATGCTCCCACATCTGTAAGCTCTGAAAAGACACCATGACTGAGTGCTGCATGGCCGTCGCATCCTCCTCGAGTACAGCATCCCAGAGCAACGTGGGGTCGTGGCGCAGTCGCGCCATATCCAGCTCCCAGATATCCGCGCAGCCAGGGTTTACATACTCGATAGCGTCAGTGCCATTGGGATAGAGCCGGTACTGAAACAGTGCACCCGGCAGCGTCTCAGCGATGTCCTGGAACGCAGCCTCTGTGTCATGCTGCTTGGTGGTATCCAATAGCAGCGTTGTGGTCTGTTGCGCCCGACCCTCACCGTCACGGGAAATCGTGGTCCAGTCAGATACCCAGCGTGATTCGCCGCTTGCCGTGATCACACGATAGGAGTCGGTGAAGTAGTCAGCACTCGAGTCCATTGCGGTCTGCAAACTCCAACTTACCGTGTCACGATCCAAGGGGTGGATCAGGTCTTTAAAACTCGTCCGCTGTTCCTCGAGCTCCAAGGCGGAGTAGCCAAACTGGATGATAGCCTCCGACACATACACCACAGGCCAGTGACCCCGAGCCTCGCGCACGATCGCCACCATCGGGCTTGCATCGAGCACCAGCTCGGCAAATTCGGCGGACATCTGCGATCGTGTAAGGCGCGCGAAACTCATGAGTAAAGCTCAGGGATAAGAGCAATAAATCATGGACTCCATTTGGACGCTAAGCAATATGCTTAGTCATTGGTGGGAAATGGCGGGGAGCGGCGAGGAGCGGCTACCCAGCGTCCGGACTAACGCTTAAACCGCTGACTGCGCGACCGGCGGCAACTCGATCTCACCGGCTCGCGCGCGCTTGAGCATTTGCTCAACCAACGTTTTAGCAGCGCCTTCGTGGGCGTCAGCACGTTGTTTCTGCAGCAGCGTGGGTATCAACATATCGGGGCAGGTACCTGCGATGCCAGCACAGCCCATCGCCGTCGCTGGGGCCATGGGTGCATCAATAGGGCGCTTGAAAATCACTGTCACGTCGTGGTGTCGGCCGTCGCTCTTGATAGCCTCAAAAGCAGCCTGAACCTCGTGCTCCGCCCCTTCGATCAATTGCGCAAAGTACTGCTCACAGTGGAACAGAATACCCGTCAGCCCGCGTTTTCGATTGTTCAGATAGGCCGTCGACAAGATGCGCGTGACCTCTGCCTCTACCGCTTCAGCAGAGCCTGACAGATTACTGACGCTGACATAGAGGAGCTGCACCATAGTACGCAGGAGGGACCAATAACCCGAAAACCCCTATGAGCTTTCTATACCAGAATCTAAGCCTCAAGAATAAGTAATTTGCTTAGAGCTCTGCGCACATATGTAAGAGCGACGGTCATTCGTCCAGCCTATGCAACAAATTAGATGCGTCGGTTGTCAGCGATCCACCGTTGCCTGGTGCTGCGCGACCAGTTCTGACAGCACTGCGACAACCTGCTCTCCCGTTTCATGCATTGCCAGCTCGTCATGCGACTGCTTGATATCCTCTATCGGGAAGCGCATTTCCTCCTCGATCCCTGCAAACGCCATATCCCATGCACCAAACCCCCGCGTCTCAAGCGGTTCGAAAAACAATACCGTACATTCCGTATGGCGCTCATCCATCTGAATGGTTTCGTACAACGTTTCGAGGGCATCGAGGTCGCCTTCAATCACCTGACAGAAATAGCCACCAGAGAACAGGAGCGCGCCGGTGATACCCATGCTGGAATTTTTTTGCCGTGCCGCTCGCAGGATTGCACGTAGCGCTTGCTCGATTTCCGCTCGAGCCGGAAGAATGGCCGATTTACTGATGTAGGCGAGATGGTAAAGATTACTCATAATCACTGATCCGATGTTGCAATTGGTTCAGGAAATCGCCCACTGCAGCATTGGGCATAGCCTTCGCGTAGACATAGCCCTGAACGAGCTCACAACCTAGATTGG
>JAZBOZ010000224.1:0-12379 GCA_036351405.1 Halieaceae bacterium | reverse complement strand
TACTTCAAGACGGTCGAAGTCGAGACTAACGAAGTCCCGGGCTATGACGATCTGGTCGACGTTGACTTCACCGTGGAGGAGCAATCCTTCGGTTCGATCGGTGGTAGTTTGGGTTTCGCGCAGGACGCGGGTTTGATTCTCGGCCTCAACCTGCAGCAGAACAACTTCCTCGGTACGGGTCGTCGCGTGGGCATCAACGTGAACTCCTCGCGCTTCCAGGATGTTGTCAGCCTCAACTACACCAACCCCTATTTCACCGAGGACGGTGTCAGTCGCGGATTCAGCTTGTTTGCGCGTCAGACAGACCTGTCGCAGATCAACGTGGCCAGCTACACCACCGACACCATGGGCGCGACGATGAACTTCGGCTATCCGTTGAGTGAAACCCAGCGGCTCGGGTTCTCACTGGGGATTGCCGACACCCAAATTACCGCCGGTGATTTCGCGGTGCAGGAAATTCAGGCCAGCCCAAGGCTCAATCCCAGGATTGCAGGGTTCTTTGAAACCACGCGTCAGGATGACGGTACCTACGCAGCCCCCGAGGTCTTCTTACCAATTGATCAGCTCCCTGAATCGGCCCTGTCGCCCCCCACGGAGTTGGGCTTCCTGGACGAAAATGGCGACGAATATCTCAACTGGACGCTGACCGGTTCTTGGTTGCAATCCACACTTAACCGCGGGCAGCTGGCTACCCGGGGTAAATCCCAGAACGTCGCGCTGGAAGTATCGATGCCTGGGTCCGATCTCGAGTTCTTCAAACTGAATTATCGGGGTGAGATTTACATCCCGATTTATCGGGATTTTACCCTGCACTTACGGACAGAGTTGGGTTACGGCGATGGCTTTGGTGCCACGAGTGAGCTGCCGTTTTACGAGCACTTCTTCTCGGGCGGTTTTGGTTCGGTGCGAGGCTTTGAGCTGAATACCCTCGGGCCACGCAGTACCGACCCCATTCGTTATATCGCCGAGCGGCCGATTACAGAGATCGACGAGAACGGCGCGCCGGTGCAAGTGGGCGGGCCAGATGGCATTCAGTTTGGTTACGTCGTAGACCCCAACTCCGGCAAGATCATCACACAAGAGCAGACTTCGCGTCGGCCATTGCCCTTTGGCGGTAACGTGCTGATCGAGGGCTCCGCAGAGTTGCTGTTCCCGATGCCCTTTATCGAGGATCGCAGTCAGCTGCGAACGGCTTTCTTCCTTGATGTTGGTAACGTTTTCAATACCAATTGTTCCGAAACTCAGGTGAATTGTTTCGGTATCGATGCCGGCGAGTTGCGCTACTCTGTCGGCCTCGGTGTCACCTGGTTGTCGGGCTTCGGGCCGCTGACCTTCAGCTTGGCCAAGCCGCTCAACGCGAGCGATATCGATCGACGTGAGTCTTTCCAGTTCACGATGGGTCGTGGATTCTGATTGCAAACTATGGAGGTTCCTTTGAACGTAATGCGTAAATTTCTGCTGGCGACAGCCATTCTCATGCTGCCCGCTATGGCTTCAGCTCAGGGCCGGATCGCAGTGGTCGATTTAGAGCAGGCCATTCTGCAGACCGACTACGCGCAATCGCGGCTGGCCGAACTCGAGTCCAACGAGAACTTTGCTTCCGACAAGACTGAGTTTGACGCGCTGCGCGAGGAGCTCGAGACGTTGGTTGAAAACTTCCAGCGTGATCAGGCAGCGATGAGTGAAGATCAGCAGGTAGCGGCTCGACAGAAGATCGCGAGCAAGCAGCAGGACATCGAGTATGTCGCGAAGAAGCTGCAAGGTATGCAGCAGCAGAACGCCCAGCGTGTGTTCCAGGAAATTGCACCGAAAGCGCGCGAAGTGCTGCGTGAAATCATTGAGACCGAGCAGATCGGCCTGCTGTTGCAGCAGCAGACGGTGATCCATGCGGATCTCGGTTACAGCGTGACCGCCAAAGTCACCGACAAGCTGAACCAGCTGCCGCAAGAGTAATGATGCGAACCCTCGGGGAGGTGGCGACTGCGCTGGGGCTGGAGTGCCGCGGTGACCCTGAGTTGTCTCTCCGCGGGCTTTCGGCACTGGCCAAGGCGACGTCAGATCAGCTCTCCTTTGTCACGGACAAGCGCTATCTCGATACGCTCGCCGAGACGCAGGCGGGTGCGCTGATACTCAAGCCTGAGTGGGCCGATCGCTGGGACGGTGCCTGCCTCTTTGCAGAAGCCCCGTATTTGGCTTTTGCGCACGCCAGTCAGTTGTTCGATAACCGGCCTGTTGCCACGCGGAACGTGCATGCAACCGCGGTCGTCGATGCCAGTGCGCAACTAGGCGCCAATGTCACGATTGGTCCGCATGCGGTGATTGAAGCGGGCGCCAGGATCGGTGACGGGGCGGTCATTGATGCAGGCGCCTACGTGGGTGCCAACAGCGTTGTGGGTGCAGGGTCACGGCTCCATCCGGGGGTGGTGCTCTACCACGACGTCACGCTGGGCGAGCACTGCGCGGTGCATGCCAATACCGTTATCGGCTCCGATGGCTTCGGTTATGCGCCTTCGCCCGATGGGTGGCAGAAAATTGTTCAGCTGGCAGGTGTCCGGATTGGCAACCATTGTGAGATCGGGGCTGGTACTACGATTGACCGGGGTGCACTTGAGGACACTGTGATCGCCGATAACGTCATCATCGACAATCAGGTGCATATCGCTCACGGTGTGCAAATCGGCGAGGGCTCAGCCATCGCCGCGAGTGTCGGTATTGCGGGCAGTGCGCGGATTGGCAAGCGCTGTTTACTGGCCGGTCAGGTTGGCGTAGCAGACCACATCGAGATCGCCGACGACGTACAGTTGGCGGGTCAGGCACGCGTGAGCACTTCAATTACCAGCCCCGGGCATTACGCATCGGGGACCCCTGCGCAACCGTTTCGTGATTGGTCGCGCAATGCCATCCGCTTTACGCAGCTTGAGCAGCTGGCTAAGCGGGTGCGTGAACTGGAAAAATCTTTGGCTGCGTCCGAGACGCAGCATGAGCGGAACGAGGAGTCGACGCCGTGATGATGGATATCGAAGCAATCCGGCAGCACTTGCCACACCGCTATCCTTTTTTGTTGGTTGATCGCGTGGTGGCACTGGAGCCCGGCAAATCGATCGAGGCTTACAAGAACCTGACCATCAATGAGCCGTTTTTTGATGGTCACTTTCCCAACAAGCCGGTATTCCCCGGCGTGTTGTTGGTAGAGGCTATGGCACAGGCAGCGGGTATCCTCGGCTTCGCCACGATGGGTAAGACCCCGGCTGACGGCTCAATTTACTACTTTGTGGGCGCCGATAACCTGCGTTTTAAGCGGCCCTGCGTCCCCGGAGATCAGGTTCGGCTTTTTGCTGAGATCGTCGGCGAAAAACGTGGCATCTGGAAATTCAACGTGTCTGCCAAGGTAGACGGTGACAAGGCGGCTTCCGCGACGATTCTTTGCGCGGATCGTTAAGCAGTGATTCACCCGACCGCCATCGTTGATCCCGCGGCGCGACTGGCTGATTCGGTCAGTGTTGGCCCGTGGTCCTGGATAGGCCCGGAGGTCGAAATAGGCGAGGACACCATCATCGAGCCGCATGTGGTGATTCGTGGCCCCACCCGTATCGGCGCGCGCAACCATATTTACCAGTTCTCGAGCATTGGGGAGGCGACGCCCGATCTTAAGTATCGGAATGAGCCGACCGAACTCCACATTGGTGACGACAACGTGATTCGCGAGAACGTCACTATCCACCGTGGCACAGTGCAGGATGAGGGGCTGACCTCTATCGGCAATCACAACCTCATCATGGCTTACGTGCACATTGGGCATGACAGCCGGGTGGGAAATCACACGATTCTTGTGAACAACGCGGCGCTGGCTGGCCACGTGCACGTGGGCGACTGGGCGATTCTCTCGGGTTACACGCTGGTCCATCAATTCTGCAAGATCGGTGCGCACAGCTTCAGTGGTATGGGTACCGCTATCGGCAAGGATGTGCCGGCGTATGTGACGGTGGCGGGCACGCCAGCCGAAGCAAAAACGATCAATGCCGAAGGCCTGCGTCGTCGCGGATTTGATGCGCACACGATCAGCGAGCTGCGCCGCGCTTACAAGATCATCTATCGACAGGGATTGACGCTGGATCTCGCATTGCAGCGTCTCGAAACCATGCTCGCGGAAACACCAGAGCTCGACCTGTTAATTCAATCCCTGCGCAATTCAGAGCGCGGCATCGTCCGCTAGTGGCCGCTGCGCCACTGCAACTGGGTCTGGTGGCGGGAGAGGCCTCCGGCGATATTCTCGGGGGCGCGGTGCTTGGTGCGCTGGCTCAACGTCATGAGCTCGCACTGTCCGGTATCGGCGGTGCTCGGATGGGCGAGTATGGCCTGGATTCGCTGTACCCGATGGATCGCCTGTCGGTCTTTGGCCTCGCTGAACCCTTGATGCGGCTCCCCGAATTGTTGCGCATTCGTCGCGATGTGATCGCACAACAGCTGCAGAACCGCCCCGATGTATTCCTCGGTATCGACGCCCCGGATTTCAATCTCGGTGTTGAGCGAACGCTGCGCGCTGAGGGTATTGCGACTGCGCATTTGGTCAGCCCGTCGGTGTGGGCCTGGCGTGCGGGGCGTATTCACAAGATCCGGCGCGCTGTAGATCTGATGCTCTGCCTGCTGCCCTTCGAGCTCGCGGTTTATCAACAGGCGGGTGTGCCTGCTGTGTGTGTGGGGCATCCGCTGATTGAGGAGCTCGAACAACTGTCTGATCAGGCGACGCTGCGTACCCGGTTGGCTATCCCGGCTCCGCGGCGCGTTGTGGCGGTGTTGCCCGGTTCGCGCGGAGGGGAAGTCGCGCATCTGATGCCGGTGTTCGCCGAGACCATGCGCATCTTGGCGGCACGGCATTCAGACCTGGCATTTGTGGTGCCAGCGGCGGATCACGCTCGCCATGCCGCGATCACCGAGCATCTCAAGTCTCACGAGCTGCCAGTGCAGGTCGTGGAGGGCAACGGCCGCGAGGTAATGAAAGCGGCAGACTGCGTACTGTTGGCCTCGGGCACTGCAACCCTGGAGGCGATGCTGCTGCGCAAGCCCATGGTGATCGCCTATCGCATGGCTTGGTTATCGTGGCAGATACTGTCACGTGTCGTGACCACTGAATTTGTTGGGCTGCCGAACATTTTGGCAGGGCGCTCTGTGGTGCCCGAGCTACTGCAGGATGCCGCTACGCCTGCGGCACTCGCTGATGCAGTAGACGCTTTGTTCGCGGGGGGCGACAACCAGCAGGTCGCTACATTCGATGAGCTGGCGGCGCAAATTGGCAGTGGCTTCGCAGAGCGGTGTGCCGACGCTATCGATGGTCTAACCGTGAGGCGCTGATGGATCTGCTATCAGATATGACCGGTCGCTGTGTGGCGGGGGTTGATGAGGTCGGCCGTGGTCCGCTTGCGGGTGACGTCGTCGCAGCTGCTGTCATCCTCGGCGATACCGTTCCTGAAGGGCTGAATGACTCTAAAAAATTGAGCGAGGCCCGCAGAGAAGCATTGGCGGAGGTCATCCGCCGTGATGCACGCGCGTGGGCGTTAGGCCGGGCCACAGTGGCTGAGATCGACGAGCTGAATATTCTCGAGGCGTCTCTGTTGGCAATGCAGCGTGCCGTTGCTGCACTCACGCCCCAGCCTGATGTGGTGCTGGTCGATGGTAATCGTCTGCCCCGGTGGCAATACGAATCCCACGCGATTGTCGGCGGGGACGGCATTGAGCCCGCCATCAGTGCTGCGTCCATCCTGGCTAAAGTCACCCGGGATCAGGAGATGATTGCACTGGATGGGAAATATCCCGGTTACGGTTTGGCGCAACACAAGGGCTATCCCACCAAAGCGCATATGGCAGCGCTCGCGGAACTTGGGGTCTCGCCGATTCATCGTCGCAGCTTTGGTCCAGTGGCCCGCTTGCTTGCCAACACCAACCTCGACTAGCGTTACCCCATGACTGAGTTTGTTCATTTAAGGCTGCACACCGAGTATTCACTGGTCGATGGACTGGTGCGTGTGCCCGCATTGATGAAACAGTGCGTTGCCGATGGCATGCCCGCGGTCGCGATCACCGATGCCTGTAACTTCTATGGCTTGATCAAAGCCTACAAGGCTGCGGCGAGTCAGGGACTCAAACTGATCGTCGGCGCGGACTTTCGCGTTGTTGATCCCCGCGATCCTGAAAAATCTCATGTGATTTGCCTGCTGGCGATGGATGAGACCGGGTACCACAACCTCACTTTGCTCATCTCTCGGGGCTATCGGGAAGGGCAGCATCACGGGCGTCCCTTTCTGGCGCGTGAGTGGATCAGTGAGCACCGGCAAGGCTTGATCGCGCTGTCGGGCGGACGCGAGGGCGACATCGGCAAGCAGTTGCTCGGCGGTCACACGGAAACCGCAGAAGCACTGGCTCGCGAGTGGATGGCAGAGTTCCCGGATCGCTTTTATATCGAACTGCAGCGTACAGGGCGCCCCGATGAGGAGACTTACCTGCACGCGGCGGTCGATCTCGCAGCGCGCCTAGATTGCCCTGTGGTTGCGACCAACGATGTCCGTTTCCTCACAGCAGACGAGTTTGAAGCGCACGAGGCCCGCGTTTGCATCGGGGAAGGGCGGACGCTCAATGACCCGAGGCGCCCGCGTCATTACTCCGAGCAGCAGTACCTGCGCACCCCGGATGAAATGGCTGAGCTTTTCTCGGATATCCCCGAGGCACTGGCGAATACCGTAGAGATCGCGCGGCGATGCTCAGTGACCATACGGCTGGGTGAACCATTTTTGCCTGACTTTCCCATCCCCGAGGGAATGACGATTGAGGCATTCCTGAAGAAAGTATCGCACGAGGGTTTGCAGCGCCGTTTGGAGGCGATCCAGCCGGCAGATCCCACGCCCTACATTGAGCGACTCGAGTTTGAGCTCGACATCATTAACCAGATGGGTTTCCCCGGTTACTTCCTGGTGGTGATGGACTTTATCCGCTGGGCCAAGGAGCACGGTATTGCGGTTGGTCCGGGGCGGGGTTCGGGGGCAGGCTCGTTGGTGGCTTACGCGCTTGAAATTACCGATCTCGACCCCCTGCAATACGACTTGCTGTTCGAGCGCTTCCTCAATCCACAGCGGGTATCGATGCCCGACTTCGACGTCGACTTTTGTATGGAGCGGCGCGATGAAGTGATCGAGTATGTGGCAGACGCCTACGGTCGCGAGGCGGTGTCGCAAATCATTACCTTCGGCACCATGGCGGCCAAGGCGGTTGTGCGAGATGTTGCCCGGGTGCAGGACAAACCCTATGGCCTCGCAGACAAGCTCTCGAAACTGATTCCCTTCGAAGTGGGTATGACCCTCGCCAAGGCCCTCGAGCAGGAAGAGCAATTGGTACAAATGCTCGCCGAGGACAGTTCCGCCCAGGAAATCTGGGATATGGCGGTGCAGCTGGAGGGGGTGACCCGCAACGTCGGTAAACACGCGGGTGGCGTTGTCATTGCGCCGTCTGCACTGACGGATTTCTCGCCGCTGTACTGCGACGAAGAGGGCGGCGGTCTCGTCACCCAGTATGATAAAAATGATGTCGAGGACGCGGGCCTGGTGAAGTTCGACTTCCTCGGGCTACGAACGCTCACGATCATCGATTGGGCGGTCGCGATGATCAATGCCTCACCCGCAAGGCAGGGTGAACCACCGCTCGATATTTCGGCGATCCCACTGGCGGACCCGGCTGTCTTCAAGCTCTTGCAGAGTGCTGAAACCACAGCCGTCTTCCAGTTGGAAAGCCGTGGTATGAAGGACCTCATCAAGCGCCTTCAGCCGGACTGTTTTGAGGACATCATCGCTTTGGTGGCCCTGTTCCGCCCGGGACCGTTGCAATCGGGAATGGTGGATAACTTCATCGATCGCAAGCACGGGCGCGAGCCTGTTTCCTATCCTGATGCGACCTATCAGCACCCGTCGCTGAAGCCGATCCTGGAGCCAACGTACGGCATCATCCTCTACCAGGAGCAGGTGATGCAGATCGCGCAGGAGCTCGCGGGCTATACGCTCGGCGGCGCGGATCTATTGCGCCGCGCCATGGGCAAGAAAAAGCCCGAGGAAATGGCGAAGCAGCGTTCGGTCTTTGCGGACGGTGCGAAAGAAAAGGGTATCGACCCTGAACTCGCGATGAAGATCTTCGACCTGGTGGAGAAGTTTGCCGGTTACGGATTTAACAAGTCGCACTCGGCGGCCTATGCCCTGGTGTCCTACCAGACCGCTTGGCTCAAGGCGCACTATCCCGCGGAGTTTATGGCTGCGGTGATGACGTCGGAACTCGACAACACGGACAAGCTGCTCAATTTCCGTGATGAGTGCAAAAACATGGGGCTGACCGTGCGCCCACCCGCCGTCAATGAGGGGGCCTATCAGTTCACGGTGAATGTGGCGGGTGAGATTGTCTACGGCTTGGGCGCCATCAAGGGCCTTGGCCATGGGCCGGTTGATAATTTGATCGCCGCCCGCGAAGACGGACCCTTCCGCGATTTGTTCGATCTCTGTGCGCGTACCGATCCCCGCAAGGTGAATCGCAAGGCGCTGGAGGCACTGGTGAAAAGCGGCGCCCTTGACGGTTTGGGCGCAGAGCGGTGGACGATGATGGCCGCTCTCGACGATGCGCTGCGCGCGGCTGAGCAGTCAGCCAGCAACGAAGCAGCGGGAATGGCGGATCTATTCGGTGAAGTCGTGCCTGCGGCGGGCGACAGCGACCCCTTTGCCAGCTATCGCAATATTCGCCGCTGGACGCTCAAAGAAATCCTCAACGGCGAGAAAGAAAGCATCGGCAGTTTCCTCAGTGGACATCCCATGGAGGAGTATGAAGGCGAGGTCCGTAAATTCGCGCCACGGCGTATCCGCGATTTACGCGCTGACGCCAGTGCGACAGTGGCGGGCTTGATTGTTGAGGTGCGCTCGATCAAGACGCAGCGCGGCGTGATGGCCGTACTCAAACTCGATGATGGTTCCGGGCAGATCGAAGCGACGGTGTTCGCCGATTTGTTCGCCGAGCACCGGGATCTTCTGAGTAAAGATCGTATTGTCTTGATTGAGGGTCGGCTGCAACCTGACGATTACAGCGGCGGTCTGTCATTGCGCAGCAAGGCGGTACGCTCGCTGGAAGAAATGCGCTCATCGCGCGTCAGTGGGCTACTGCTGAGGGTCGATGCCGGCAACTGGCACAAAGGTATCAATCGCGCGCTTCATGATACCCTCGCGCCGGCCCGTGGCGGGAGCTGCCCCGTAATGATCGATTACGCGCAGAGCGCGGGAAGTGCCCGTCTGCGAATGGGCGATGAGTGGCGAGTGAATCCCAGTGATGCGCTGCTGGACTCGCTGCGAGGTGTGGTGGGTAGCGAACAGGTGGAGTTGGTGTATGCGAATTAGCGGACTGCGATTGCGATGGTTGATGCCGCTGATGCTGCTTCTGCTCGTCGGCTGCGGAGAGCAGGCGCCTCCGTGTCACTACGTTGGTGAACCTGACGAGGCGCCAAGCGCCGGATGCCTTGTGGTGTATCACGGCAAGGTGCTTTTGGTCGAAACCCGGCTCGGCGGCTTCACCCCCCCCGGAGGCACGGTAGGGCCGGGTGACGTTCCCCAGTGCACGGCAGAACTAGAGACCTGGGAAGAAAGTGGCGTCGAGGTCGAGGTCACCGAACTTTTCCATCGTTTCCGCAACGGTTTTCGTCTCTATTGGTGTGAACCGGTGGGCGAGCCAACGCCGAGAGTGGATCCACTTCAACTTGAAGTGGTGGAAGCCGGCTTCTACGAGCCCAGCGCCTTCGAGACACTGAAATGGCGCTTCCCGGAGCAGGCAGAGATGCTTCGCGATGCGGTCGAGGCGCGTATTCAATCGGACGCGGCCGAGCCGCGCATTCAATCGGGTGCAGAGGGAGAGAAAAAATGAACAAGGAAGCCGTAGAAGCGGCCGTGTTTCGCCGCTTGGTCGAACATCTCGACAGCCGCAAAGATGTGCAAAATATCGATCTGATGAATCTGGCGGGTTTCTGCCGCAACTGCTTGTCGCGTTGGTACGCGGAGGCTGCAGCTGAACAGGGCGAGCAAATCGATAAAGAGACAGCGCGCGAGATTGTTTACGGGATGCCGTACGAGGAGTGGAAGGCGCAGTATCAGACCGAGGCCAGCGCTGAGCAGAAGGCAGCGTTTGAGCAGGCCTCGCAGTCGAGCGGTCATTGATGGGCGATCCGGTCTACATCAAAGAGGTAGCACCACGCGACGGTCTGCAGGCGCAGTCTGTGCATTTGTCGTTGCCTCAAAGGCAGGCTTTGATTGAGAGCCTCGCTGCCACCGGTCTCGCTGAGTTGGAGATCGGTTCGTTTGTATCCCCAAAAGCGGTGCCGCAAATGGCGGGTACCGATAGCCTGGCGGCGCAGTTGCCCAAAGCGGATATCGACTGGAGCGTACTGGTGCCCAATATGAAGGGCTATGAACTCGCGCGCGCGGCGGGTATCTCCACGATATCGATCGTGCTGGGTGCCACTGAGCAAATGAACCAGAACAACATCCGAAAAAGCTTGCCCGACGCTTTCTCGATGGCGGCTGACATTATGGATCGCGCCCGCGAAGACGGCGTCGCGCTGCATGTTTATCTCTCGGTAGCTTTTGAGTGCCCCTATGAGGGCAAGGTGGCGCCTGGCGTGGTCATTGATCAGGTGTCCGAACTCATGGCGCATAGTCCCGACCGCATCCTATTGGGCGACACCATCGGTGCCGCGAACCCTGTTGCTGTGCGTCAGTTAACAGCCTCGCTGGTTGAACAATTCGGTGCCGAGCGACTGGGCTGTCACTTCCACGATACGCGCGCGATGGCGCTGGCCAATGTGTATGCGTCGCTGGAGAGCGGTATCCGTCACTTTGACAGTTCCGCGGGTGGGCTCGGTGGTTGTCCTTTTGCGCCGGGTGCCAAGGGCAATGTCGCAACCGAGGATGTCGTACTGCTCTGTGAGGAAGCCGGGCTATCTACCGGTGTATCACTGCCCGCATTGCTTGATAGCGTCGCTTTGCTGAGCGATCTGATTGGCACGCCACAGGGCGGGCGAAGCCACTATTGGCTGCGCGAGCATCTGGAGCGTTTCAGTGCTTAAGCGTCAGTTCCGCGCTGGCTTGTTGGCATCATGCATGGTGCTGGCCAGCGCCGCCGTTTGCGCACAGCCTGCCGATCGCGTGCTGCGTGGTGGCACGATTTACAGCATGGATCCGGTGGCTTCCCAGTATTCCGCGGTCGCGCTGCGAGGCGATGAGATCGTGTGGTTGGGGGACAGCGAGGCTGCAGCACGCTGGATCGATGCAGACACCGAGGTGGTTGAGCTCGAGGGGCGGGTAGTGTTCCCCGGGTTCATCGATACGCATATCCACACCATGGATACCTTGCCGCTGTTACACGGTGTCATGCTGTCACCGTCGCAGACGGCTGACGAGGTGCTCGCTGCGATTGCCGCTCACGCCGAGGCGCACCCGGAGCAGAACCCGGTGCTGGGCTCTGGCTTCCTGGCACGGGCGTTCGGGATTGATGGCCCCACTGCAGAAGAGTTGGACCGGGTGGTGCCTGACCGGCCCGCTTTGATGATTGATGAGGGCGGCCACACGGCGTGGGCCAACAGTCTGGCGCTCGCAGCCGCAGGTATCGATGCCAGCACACCGGACCCGGTGCCGGGTGCACACTATTTCCAGCGAGATGAGGACGGCCATCCGACCGGTTGGCTGGTTGAGGGTGCGGCCATTGATCCGGTCAGCGAGGCGCTGGGTTTGGTCTCAGAGCCTGCACTGGCGGCTGCGGCACCCGATTTTTTTCGCAAAATGTCCGCCGTGGGTCTGACTGCCGCTTTCGATGCCGGCATGATCGATACGGCCGAGGCGGGCCGGGCGACTGCTCACGATCTCGCCGTGCGCGGGCAAATGCCCCTGCGCTTAAAGGCATCGCTTTATGTGAATCGGCCTGCGGATCTTGATACGGCGCTGTCGCGATTGATGGTGCTGCGGGATCGCTACCAGCACGAATATTTTGATGTCACAACGCTCAAGCTGTCACTCGATGGCACCGTCGAGGCCAAGACGGCGGTGACGATCGAGCCATACCTGCGCCCTGAAGGGCATGTGGCGACACCGTTGATGCCGACCGAGTCGGTAGCAAGCGTCGTGATCGAGGCGATGGGCTTAGGTATAGACCTCCACCTGCATGCGATTGGTGATGGCGCTGTACGCAATGCGCTGGATGCGATTGAAGCTGGTCGAAAAGCCCATCCTGAATCGGACAGTCGCGCTGCCATTTGCCATATTGAGGTGGTTAATCCTGCGGATATCCCGCGTTTTGCCGCGCTTGATGTGGTCGGTCAAAC
>JAZBOZ010000223.1:0-6648 GCA_036351405.1 Halieaceae bacterium | reverse complement strand
GTGTCATAACGGCGTATTTCCCGGGCCAGTCCATAGCCCGCCAATCCCGAGCCAATGATGATGATGGGGTCTGCATCAGATGCGGGATTGTGGTCTGCCGGTACGGTCATGGATCGGGTCCTGTGCTGCTACATGTCGAAAGTCAAAGATACAGGAATGTCACGCACGGCACGCCAATAGCGAGCATGGGGCTTTGTCTCGTCGTCGATTTGGCTTATTTTGTCGCGCTTGGCACTCGGTAGGCGGGTGCGTGTTATTGCGGCTAGTGTCGATCAGGAGACTTTTGTGAGCATCAAATCAGATCGCTGGATCCGTCGGATGGTGGAAGAGCAGGGCATGATTGACCCCTTCGAGCCGGGCCAGGTGCGCGAGCGTGATGGTCAGCGGCTGATTTCTTTCGGCACATCGAGCTACGGCTACGACGTCCGCTGCTCGCGCGAGTTCAAGGTATTCACCAACATCAATTCGGCGACGGTCGACCCCAAAAACTTCGACGAAAACAGCTTTGTTCATGTCGAGAGCGATGTGTGCGTGATACCGCCCAACTCTTTTGCACTCGCGTCGACCGTCGAATATTTCAGGATCCCGCGCAATGTATTGACCGTATGCCTCGGTAAGTCGACCTATGCGCGCTGCGGCATCATCGTGAACGTCACGCCACTGGAGCCTGAGTGGGAAGGCCACGTGACGCTGGAGTTCTCGAATACGACGACGCTGCCGGCCAAGATTTACGCCAACGAAGGTGTGGCGCAGATGCTGTTCTTCGAATCGGATGAAGTTTGCGAAACCAGCTACGCGGATCGCGGCGGTAAGTATCAGGGGCAGCGGGGCGTGACCTTACCCAAGGCTTGATCTTAGGCGCGAGTCGTTGGGCGGGTTTAGTCCGTGCGATCCAATGTGCGCACTATTGGCCAGTTGCCGACCAAGTCATCACAGTTCCCGCACGACGATTGAGAACCCTGTCGATACGCTGTGCGCTTAGAGCGGTGGCCCCTCGGGATTGATGAGCTCGCCGTCGATGGCCGCGTTCACGAGTTTGATTTCGACCTTGGTGCCTTTCTCGAAGTGGCGCGTGAGTACCATCAGAT
The DNA here is from genome assembly GCA_036351405.1 of Halieaceae bacterium. GTDB lineage: Bacteria > Pseudomonadota > Gammaproteobacteria > Pseudomonadales > Halieaceae > Luminiphilus. The sequence continues at coordinate 5,560 of JAZBOZ010000223.1, read as the reverse complement.
AGTCGTGATCCGTCGCCAGCCAGATTTCCGATGAGCGGGCTTCGTCACCCTCGTCATCATCACCCTCCCGGTCATCGACCTTGCGATAGCGGACGGTATTGAGCTTGCCTGCCTCCGTGTCGAGCACTTCCTCGCCCACCAGTTTCAATGTGCGTGTGCTGATCCGGGGGCCATCAATCACTGCAAATCGTAGTGTTTCAGGTGGTTGCTCGGCTTCCATCAGTGCCAACCGAAGCTGCTCCTGTTGACTCAGGCGATCCAGTACTTCGGGGGACCAGGGATGCTCGGTCCAACGCTTTTTCTTCAGGCTCTTGATAACGCCCGCCTCGGGGTCAAACTTGACCTCCCGGGTGCGGCTGATCAAACCACGCAGCTTGTAGGTGAAGTCTTCGCCGCGAATCTGTCCGTCATCCAAAGTGAAATGCGCAATTTCCTCGAGGCTCGCGACCAACACTTCGCCCTTGTTGCGTAGCGTGTAATGACCGTCGGTGGCTTTGAGGCTGCGTCTGAGGGTCATGTTGAGACCCATGGCTTTGGTGGTGTAACGCGCGTCATAGGGCGTGAGCGTCGGCGCTGCATGTGCCAGGCCAGCACTGAGTAACATCAGCGGTAAAACGATCAGGCGCAGGCTGCGGTTCACTGCAAGGTTTCCCAATCCACGCCCCGCGCGGGCAGCGGCTCGCCGTCGAGCACTGCCTGACCATGTTGCAATGCGAGCTTGCCACTCAGATGCCATTGGGCTGCCACCGGGAAAATTTGGTGCTCAACTGTCAGTACCCGCGCCGCCAGCGTCTCTGCGGAGTCTTCCGGCGTGATAGGTACGCGTGCTTGTAAGACCACGGGTCCGCCATCGAGTTCACCGGTGACGTAGTGCACGCTGGCGCCACCGTGGGTGTCCCCGGCATCAATGGCCCGCTGGTGCGTGTGCAATCCGGGATAGTCAGGGAGCAGCGACGGGTGGATATTCAGCACCCGCCCGATAAAAGCATCGGTAAAGACAGGCGTCAGGATGCGCATAAACCCGGCAAGACAGATCAAATCAAGATTGGCCTCGCTCAGGCGTGCGACCAGCGCCGTATCAAAATCTTCCCGAGAGGCGTAATCCCGGTGATCGATCACCGCAGTCTCGATGCCCGCATTGGCGGCAAGAGTGAGTCCGCCAGCGTTGGGCCGGTTGCTGACCACTAAACAGAGGCCGCCGCCGAGAGAACCCGTGCTGTGGGCATCGATCAGCGCGCTCAGGTTAGACCCGCGCCCGGAGATCAGGACCGCAACGCGTTTCTGCGACGAGTTTTGAGATTGTGCGTTGCGCATTTAGGCAGAGAGTTTGACCTGCCCGCTGCCGGCGACCACTTCACCAATACGCCAGGGGGATAAACCTTTATCACTCAAAATTTCGAGGGCGAGATCAGCCTTGGCCGCCGACACCGCAATCACCATGCCGACGCCGCAGTTGAAGGTACGCAGCATTTCATCACGCTCGACGTTGCCACCCTTTTGCAGCCACTGGAACACCTCGGGCTGCTGCCAGCTGTTGAGGTCGATACGCGCATCACAGTCATCGGGCAGTACACGCGGAATGTTTTCGATAATGCCGCCACCCGTGATATGCGCCATGGCGTGGATACGCAGCTCGTGTGCGAGCGACAGCAGCGGCTTGTTGTAGATCATGGTGGGTTCGAGCAGTGCCTCGCCCAGCGTCCGTTCACCCATGGGCATCGCCAGCGAGTCGCCGGTGCGCTCGAGAATTTTCCGGATCAGCGAATAGCCGTTGGAGTGTGGTCCGCTCGAGGGCAGTGCGATCAGCGCGTCGCCCTCGGCCACGCGGCTGCCATCGACAATGTGATCGCGCTCCACCACGCCGACACAGAAACCGGCGAGATCGTAGTCATCCCCTTCGTAGATGCCGGGCATCTCGGCCGTCTCGCCGCCGACCAGAGCAGCCCCCGCGAGTTCACAGCCCTTGGCGATACCGGTGACCACCTCGGCAGCGGTGTCGACATCGAGTTTGCCGGTGGCGTAGTAATCGAGGAAGAACAGGGGCTCAGCGCCCGTGACTGCGATGTCGTTCGAGCACATTGCCACCAGATCGATGCCGATCGTGTCGTGCTTGCCCATGGTGAGCGCCAACCGGAGTTTGGTGCCTACCCCGTCGGTGCCCGATACCAGCACTGGGCGGTGGTAACCCTCGGGAATCTCACACAGCGCGCCAAAACCGCCCAGCCCGGACAAAACCTCGGGCCTGCGGGTGCGTCGCGTGGCCTCGCGGATTCGGTCTACCAACTGGTTGCCCGCATCAATATCGACCCCCGCATCGCGGTAGGTCAGTGAAGTCGGCTCTTGCTGATCGGTCATTTTGGGTATCCCCATAAATCCGCCCCGGCGGCACTCGCTACACCGGTACGCGTTGACTGGTAATATCGCGCCTGAATGCCTTCTTGGGACATTGCATGCGTCACTTTCTGTTGCCAATTTTTGTGCTGTTACTGCTTCAGCCCACCGCTTTTGCTGCGGATTTCCTGTCCGAGATGGTTCCGGTCGCCGATCGCAGTGAGGCCGAGCTGGTCAAAGCGGCGCGGCAGGCTTTGGCGAGCGTGATGGTACGGGTTTCGGGCGATGAGCGCATCGTAGAAGTACCATCTGTGGCCGATGCGATTACCGATGCGCGGAACCGCATGTCGCTCTACACCTATGAGGTGGACGGCAGTGAGACGCTGCTGTACGTCCAGTTCGATGACAGGGTGATCAAGAATCTGGTGCGCGAGGCGGGTGCGACCTGGTGGGCGCCCGGTCGACCACCGGTGCTGCTGTGGATGGTGATCGACGAGCCTTACGCCCGGCGCTTTGCTACGACCGCGGAGGACGGTCCGTTGCTGCGAGAATTGGCCGCCGACTTCAAGGCCCGAGGCGTGCAGCTGCGCTTGCCGCTGTTGGATCTCGAGGACGCAGCCGCACTGTCTCCCGCTATGGTCTGGCAAAAGGTGTTGCCAAGAATTACCGCCGCCTCTGAGCGCTATGGTACTCGCCATATTTTGATTGGGCGGATGGTGCAGCTGTCCAACGGCAAGCTGCTCACCGACTGGCTCTACCTCGACGATACTCAGCAGCGCACGCGACAGGTTCAAGGCGATGATCCGACGCCGATTCTCGCGGAAGCCGTAGACATGACGGTCGATGCGATGGCAGAGCAGTACGCTGTAGTACTGGAAACGGTCAGCGACGTGGAGTCGGTGACCGTGGCGATCGACGGCGTGCGCTCCCTTTCTGATTACCGTGCCGTACTGGCCCTACTCGATGAAATCGATATTTTGGAGGGCCGGCAGGTTGCTGCCATCGATGGCGAGCGGCTGGAGCTGCGAGTGCGTGGCGTGAGCGACGCCGAGGCGCTCGCCCGCCTGCTGCCCAGTCGTTCGCGCTTGGCTATGGTGGCGATGCCTGCAAGCAACCAGCTTGAACTGGTCTGGGGTGCACCATGAGCTCTCAGCTGCCCGAGCCTATCTTGCCGGTGAAACGCTGGCCGCTGGTGGTTGGCGTCATCGTCGTTCTGATCCTTTTGTTTGTTCAGCTGAAAGCGATTTTGATGCCCTTTGCGGTGGGCGGCTTGATCGCTTATCTGGGCGACCCGTTGGTTGATCGGTTTGAAGCGCGGGGTTATCAGCGTACGACGGGCGTGATCGCTGTATTTGTGTGTTTCACCCTGTTTTTGCTGCTGGTGCTGTCGATCCTGATGCCCATGGTCTTGCAGCAGCTGGATGCGTTGATACAGCAGATTCCCAATGCCTATCGATGGCTGTCGCAGACCGTTTTGCCCTGGATTCAGAACCGATTCAATTTGGAGGAGGTTCGCTTACCGGTGATTAACTGGGAGGCGGAGCTTAAGGCGCATTGGCAGTCTTTGGGCCGTTTCACCACCGACACCCTGCGCAATCTCACCGCATCGGGTGCCAACTTTGTGCTCGGGCTCGTCAATTTGGCGCTGGTACCCGTGGTGGCCTTCTACCTCATGCGCGATTGGGACCGCATGGTGGAGATGGTGCTCGATCTGATGCCCAAGCCCTGGCAGCAGAACCTGTCTCTGATGGCGAGTGAAGCAGACGATGTGCTGGGCGCTTTTTTGCGCGGACAGTTCGTGGTGATGATGGCCCAAGCCGTGATGTACAGCATTGGGCTGTGGATCTCGGGCATTCCCTATGCCTTCCTGCTTGGGACGGTCGCGGGTCTTGCCAGCATCATCCCGTACGCGGGCGCGACCATTGGTGTCGGGAGCTCGCTGCTCGTGGCTTGGTTCAGCTCGGGGGGAGAGTTGCAGCCGCTGTTCTTGGTGGCGCTGGTATTTGCGATCGGCCAGACCATCGAAAGTATGGTCCTCACTCCGGTATTGATCGGTGACCGCATTGGTTTGCACCCGGTGGCGGTCATCTTTGCCCTGATGGCTGGCGGCGAGCTTGCGGGCTTCACCGGTATGTTGGTTGCGCTGCCCGTTGCGGCGGTGCTACTGGTGTTTTTCCGTCACGCGATCGTCTACTACCGTCAGTCAGCGGCCTATCAATCCGAGTAGCCCTGTGAACGAGCCCTCAACCTTGCGGCCGCGACAGCTTCCCCTGTCGATCAGCCTTGATGACGATATGACGCGGCACAACTGGTTGTCGCGACCGGACACCGCGGCACTGGAGCAGTGGTTGTTCGATGATGGGGGCTCCGCTTATCTGGGGGGCGAGTCGGGTGTCGGCAAAAGCCACTTGCTGCAGGCGTTGTGCCATGAGCACGGTGATGCCTTGTACCTGCCCCTGCCTGAATTGCTCGATATGCCGCCGATGGCCTTGTTGGAGGGCACCGAGGGCGCGTCGCTGCTTGCCATCGATGGGCTCGAAGTCGTCGTCGGCCGACCGGACTGGCAGGAGGCGCTGTTCCATCTGTTTAACCGCGCGCTGCAGACGCAAACGCGACTGGTGATGGCGGGTTTGGTTGCGCCCGCGAACCTCGACGACTTACTGCCGGATCTCCGCTCTAGATTGGAATCGCTGCCGCTATTCGCCCTGCCGCGATTCTCAGAGGAGGCACTGGACGCGTTGCTGCAGCTTCGTGCGCAGCGCAGGGGCATCACGCTGTCGGTTGAAGTCAGGGGCTGGCTGTTACGACGAGCGCCCCGTGATCCGGCGGCGCTGATGACGCTGCTCGATACATTGGATCGCGAGTCTCTGGCGCGAGGTCGTCAGATCACGATCCCGTTGCTCAGAGAGCTCAGATTTTTAGAAAGCTAGCGAGAAAACGCTTTTGCGGCTCGCGTGGCCGAGTGCTCGGGTCTTTTTGCGTTTAGGTTTCGGTCTCAGGGTCGGTCACGAACACGGCGAATTCATTTTCGCCCAGCTGCAGATAGCGGCGCATCCAGGCGACGAGCAGATAAAACGGAATGGTATCCACCAGCGCCGAGGCGGCTTTAAATGCATAGTTGCTCGCCACCAGAATACCCAGCGTGTTCAGGGTCATCTCACCGGCCAGAAAAACCGCGCCGAAGGTCACGGTGACCACCATGACCGAGTCGACCAGCTGGCTGATCAGC
>JAZBOZ010000222.1:0-2662 GCA_036351405.1 Halieaceae bacterium | reverse complement strand
GGTACTGCTTGTACGCCGAGATCAGCAACGTTCAAACCGGTAGTGCCGTACACACCCATGATGTTGAACACCTGACCCGCGAGCGCTGAGACAATAGTCGCCTCACCGTTTAGCAAGCCAGCAACGAGGGAACCGCCAGACATGATGGTCAATGAAATATTTGAGCTGAAGGGCAAGCCAACAAGCTCAAACAACAGAGGGGTTTCCTCGTTTGAGGTGATGTCGACGCTGAACGTGCCGTCGCCATTATCGAAAGCCAACAAATCAATGGTCTCGTACCCCGTCACATCGAGAGAGCCCCTTGCCAACGTATCGGGGTCAGTCACTGTTACGGTAGCAGCCTGCGCCGCAATCCCCGAAAACATAAACGCGACCAAGGCCGCACCAAACAACTTCTTAAACATAGTTACTCTCCTTGAGTATTACTACTTACCAAAAATCAAACACGATTACGGTTTGAAAGAAAAACAAAACCAAACAGCGCCGAGCCAAACAACCAAATCGCCCCAGGTAGCGGCACTTCAGCCCGCTTGGCCTGAGGCAACGCCGCATAAGCGGCCTCGCTGTCAATCGGACCAGCCAGATCAACGTGCTCGGCCTCCTCGGCCACCAAATGTGGCGCGTAGCGCTCCACACTCGGCTTTTCGCTCTGCGCAAGCTGCTGCGCGACCGGCCCGAGCATCGCGGCATCAGGTTTGATGCCCACAGGCACCGACCCAGCCATCACTTGGCTAGCTCCCAGCAGGCACACTCCCAGCAGGCATTGGGCGGCCAGCGACGCACGAATAACGCCCCCAAACCGAATGTCTTTACCTGCTGCTTTCACGCTACGCCCAACTTGACTCGCTTTAACACTGTCTATCTTACGGGGCCCCCGGCTATCAACAATGGCCCGACCGGGCCAATGCCGCAGTATCGGGGTAGGAAATATGCCTAGAACCTCGGCGCGCTCAGTAGGCATTCTTGCCGCCAAAGGCCAGAAACGTCCGCATCAGGATGGTGAAATCAAGCCAAACCGACCACTTGTTGATGTACTCGATATCGGCTTCGATCCGCTGAATCATGGCCTCATCATCGGGCGTCTCGCCCCGGTAACCCCGCACCTGCGCCAATCCGGTGATGCCGGGCTTGATGTGGTGGCGGGCAAAGTAATCGTTGATCCGCGCCGAGTATTCCGCGTCATGCTGGATCGCGTGGGGCCTCGGGCCCACCAGGGACATATCACCCATCAGCACGTTAAAGAGCTGGGGCAGTTCATCTAAGCTGGTGCGGCGGATGAATCGCCCCACCGGCGTGATGCGCGGGTCATCTTTGGTCGCCTGCTTGAGCGTATCTGGGTCCGGCTGATGCACGTACATCGAGCGGAACTTCCAGATACTGAAGTTCTTGCCGTTCCAGCCCGCCCGCTGCTGACGGAAAATGACCGGGCCGGGGCTATCTAACCGCACCGCGATCGCGACCGCGAGCAGCACCGGGCTGAAAAGCAGGATGAGCAGCGCCGACAGCACCTTGTCTTCGAGTGACTTCAGGAACAGCCGAGTACCGGTCAGCGGCGTCTCGGAGAGGGTCATCACGGGGATGCCCGCGATCTCATTCACGCTGTGGTTAACGAGCCTCAGTGAGAAGATATCCGGCACCCAGTGGATCGTGACGTGCTGGTCCAGCAGATTGAAATACACATCCTCAAGCACCTTGGAGGACTCCAGCGGGGTCACCAAGTAGACCACCCGGATTTCATTCTCCTCGATGATGCGCTCAATGTTCTTAACCGTGCCGAGTAGCGGTACGCGGTGCTCGGTTTTGTCTTCGATGTCTTTCTCATCGAGCACCACCTTGCCGACCAGCCGCTGGCTCAGCCAGGGGTTGGCACTGACCTTGCTCGCCAGGTAGGCCGCGAGATCGCCATGGCCAATGACCAGCGCATTCTCGACGTCCGCGTTATGCCGGTGCCAGCTGCGGCGAATAAGGTAAAAACCCAAGTGCAGCACGGCGTGGGCGCTGTAGCCCGCCACGAACAGCTGCGCCATTAAGACTCGGGAGAAGGTCGACCCTTGCTGGGATAAAAACCCAATCAGCGTGAGCACCAGGAACGATAGCGCCCAAGCCTGAAACAGCACCAGTGCCTTTTGGGTATAGCTGCGGTTAGTGCGGTAGATCGCCATCTGGTCAAACGTAATGGCAATGCTGCCCAGTAAGAGCAGCAGCATGATCATGTATTCGGGCGTGATCATCCCGATGTGGTAGCGGATCAAACCCCAGGCAATGCCAATGATGGCCAGACCGTCGAGGCCCGCCTGCACGGTGCCCGAGATGCCACTCCGGCGGCGCAGTACCGAACGATGAGCGCCAGTCAGCACAGTCGTGTTCATTCTTTGCCCGCCGTCATGCCACCCATATACAGACGCACCGCCTGCGAGCGGGCGCTGACGCCGAGCTTGCTGAAGACTCTTTTGAGATGATTTTTGACCGTGTTGTGGCTGATATCGAGGATGAGTCCGATCTCTTCGTTGGACTTGCCCTGGCTCACCCAGTGCAAGACCTCACGCTCACGGCTGGAGAGCTGCTGCAAACTAGCGGCACGGGCCACCTGCTCCGCACTCGAGCAAGGCGACAGGCACTCCACCCGGCGCAGCGAGGCATCCACATGGCTGATGAGCACATC
>JAZBOZ010000221.1:0-3835 GCA_036351405.1 Halieaceae bacterium | reverse complement strand
TCCCTTGGGTCGGGAGGCACAGCCCGACGAGATGGCGGGCACCGTCCTGTATCTGGCGTCTGATGCTTCCAGCTACACCAATGGTGAGTGCATTGTGGTCGACGGTGGCATGACGATCTAAGCAGCGCACGGCCTCACGCCATGAGGCCAAACCCACCTTCCCGTGCCAGCAGCGTCACCGCACCACCGGCGGTGACGTCTAGCGACTGCCCCGGTGGGATCCTGAAAAAGCTGTGGGCTGGGTAACTCTGGCCGTCGACAGTCATTTCACCCTCGAGCAACAGGTACTCGATGCCCTCGGTGAAAGTCTGCTTTGCGATGTCCGTTGCTGATTGCCAGCGCTCCAGCCGCATGGCGTCCTCGTGCCCGGATTGCGACCACAAATCACAGGTTTCAAAAGCATCCCCGGATTTCCAGATGCGATCTTCGAGCAGGAGCCCGACCTGTCGTCGATCGGTGCCGGGAGCCTGACGTAACCGCACAAACAACTCACAACCGGGTTCACTGCCCGGGTTGTGCTCAAACCCCTCCGGATTGAGCATATAACTCCCCGCAGGCCAGTCGCCTCGTGCGTCACTGAACACGCCGGACAGCACGAAAATTTCCTCACCTTCGGGGTGCGGGTGGCTGGGGAACTGGGATCCGGGGGCGTAGCGCACGAGCGATGTCACCCGGCCGGATTCGGCGGGGCCATTGCGGAACAGCCGTTTCCGATCGACCCCGGGCGCAGGGCTTGGCGACCATGCCATTTGCGATGTGTCGATCGCTAGCGGCTGCTGCAGATCAGCGTTGAGTCGATTGTCGTCGGTCTGGTTATCCACTGTTAATCTCTCGTTTCGATTAGAGGTCGGAAGCTGCTCATGTCAGGGAAAATTGTCGTCACCTTACCGCTACCTGAGGCCGCGCTCACCCCGTTGCGCGAGCGATTTGAGGTCGAGGTGTGGGAGCAGTCAGCCGCGACGAACCCGGATATGTTGTTCGCAAGGCTCGCGGACGCGCAAGGTGTGCTGTGCTCTCTCGGTACGCAGTTGTCTGCGGAAACGATCAGTCAACTGCCCGGGCTGAAAGTGATTTCCAGCATCTCTGTGGGTGTTGATCACATCGATTTAGCCGCGGCAACGACCATGGGCATCCCTGTTGGCCACACGCCGGGTGTTCTGGTCGACAGCACTGCGGATCTCGCGCTGGCGCTCATGCTCGCAGCGACCCGCCGCATCGGCGAGGCGGATCGGTTTGTCCGCGAGGGACGCTGGCAGACTGGTTGGGACACCGGGTTTTTTTTAGGCACTGATCTGAGTCGCGCCACCGTTGGCTTGGTGGGTATGGGACCCATCGGGCAGGCCGTCGCCAAACGGTTGGCCGGCTTTGGCGCGCGGGTGATTGCCTGGAACAGAACTCGGCGTGAAGTGCCTGGGCTTGAGTGGGTTGAGTGGGTCGAGCTCGACGATTTGTTTGCGAGGGCCGACATTGTTTCGCTGCACACCGCACTCAACGACGACACGGCGGGGTTGATCAGCGCAGAACGGCTTGCAGCAATGCGCAATGGCAGCGTGCTGATCAACACGGCCCGCGGCGGCTTGGTGGACGAGGCTGCCTTGGTTGCAGAGCTGCAGAACGGTCGTCTGCGCGCGGGTCTCGATGTTTACACCGTCGAGCCGCTGCCGACCGATAGCCCGCTGCTTGGCCTCGATAACGTGATTTTGGTGCCCCATCTGGGCAGTGCCACAGCAGCCACCCGACAGGCCATGCTCGAGCGAGCGCTGAGCAATCTCATTGCGGGGATGACTGGAGCGCGGGTGCCTTATTGTGCCAATCCTGAAGTCTTCAATCGTTGAACCACGGCGGGAATGGGTCTGCAAAGCGCCGCCAACCCTCAACGCCCAGCACGATCTCATCATCGTCCAGCAAACACTGGTCTAAGCCATTACGGATCTCATCTTCGTCGAGCCCCTGGCCGATGAATACCAGCTCCTGTCGCATATCGCCAAAGGGCTCTTCCCACTGGGCGAGGATGTTCTCGCGCCACTCCTCATCGTCAGGCCACTGTTCAGTGGGAACCGCTTTCCAGAACAGCCCCGCGCAACTGTGCCTGGCGATACCGCCGGCTTGGCTCCACTGACCTGCCCAGCGGGGCCGTGTGGCCAGCCAGAAGAAGCCTTTCGAGCGCAGCAGTCGGCCGGTGCGTTGAGGATTGCTCAAGAAATCTGAAAAGCGCTGCGGGTGAAAGGGTCGTCTCGCGCGGTACACGAAACTGGCAATACCATACTCTTCGCTCTCGGGGACATGCTCACCACGCAGCTCTTTGAGCCATCCGGGCGCTTGCTGTGCACGCTCGAAGCTGAAGCGTCCGGTGTCCAAGACCTTGTCTAGTGGTGCGGCGCCTTCACGGATCGGGACGATCTCCGCATCGGGGTTTAGCGTGCGCAGCAGGGCGGTGAGTGCGCCCAGCTGTTGCTCATCGATTAAGTCGGTTTTGCTGATCAGAATCACATCACAAAACTCAACCTGCTCGATTAACAGGTCGGTTACGCAGCGCTCATCATCCTCTCCAAGGTGCTCGCCGGTCTCCTGAAGATCCACTGCTCGCTCGTAATCGATGAGGAAGTTCACGCCGTCAACAACGGTGACCATCGTGTCGAGTCGAGCCAGGTCTGACAGTGATTTGCCGCTCTCGTCCGCGAAGGTAAAGGTTTCGGCAACCGGTAGAGGCTCTGAAATACCCGTGGACTCGACGACCAGATAGTCGAAGCGGCCCTCGCGAGCGAGTTGGCTGACCTCTTCCAAGAGATCCTCACGAAGCGTGCAACAGATGCATCCGTTGCTCATTTCTACCAACCGCTCCTCGCTCCGATTCAGCGTGATTTCATCATTTACCAGTGCTGCATCGATATTGACTTCGCTCATATCGTTGACGATCACCGCGACGCGGCGATTGTCTCGATTGCGAAGTATGTGGTTGAGAACCGTTGTTTTCCCTGCGCCCAGAAAACCTGAGAGCACAGTGACCGGCAGCCGACTGGGTGTCGCGGTAGTCATATCCAGATACCTCAAAGAACGATGGAATTAGATGATGTGATGCCACGGCCCGGTGATGGCCAATGTTTGCGTGGGCGAGTAGACATTAACGAACAACCATTTCCCGTCTGGGGAGAAACAGGCGCCGGCGAATTCGGTCTGCCGGTGCAGTTTGCCGATAGGGTAGGCATGGCCGTCGGGAGAGATGCCGCGGAGGTGGTTGTCGACAACGGCGGTGTACTGATCTTCGCAGACCACCAAATGCCCATCAGGCGCGACGGTTAAGTTGTCGCCATAGTTGAATTGATCGGCTGAGGTAGATTCAAAAAACAGATCGATAACATCTGGCTGACTGTCATTGCTCGGTACGAGCCGGAACACTTGCCCCAGTTTTTTCTCGCCGCCGCTGGTGGCGCAGAAGAAGACCTCGCCATCCCCCATGTGAATCCCCTCTCCGCGAGCGATCAAGGCAGCGCCAGCGGCCGCTGCACGCTGCCGCAAATCGTCTTTAGGCGCGTGCACGTCCTCAAGGTTGATCCAGTCCACCTGGTACCGGCGCCCTTGACGCATGGCGGGTTGTTGCCAATGACGAGTATCAGTGACCGAATCGATGCGCATCGCCTGCAATTGACCGCCCGCTGCCAGATCGCCAGCTTTGTCCGGCAAAAAGCGGTAGAGCACGCTGTCATCCCGATCTTCGGTGAGATACACAACACCGGTTCGCGGATCGACGCACGCGGCCTCATGGTTGAAACGACCCATGGCGTACAGTGGTTCGGGTATTACAGGACCTTCGGCGTCTGCAGGCACTTCAAAGACC
>JAZBOZ010000220.1:0-14682 GCA_036351405.1 Halieaceae bacterium | reverse complement strand
GCCCGCGCGGTGCATGAACTCAGCGCCGGCGGAATCCGCTTCCAGCTCCATATCGCGGCCAAACCCCGACACCAATTCAGCACCGTACATGCTGGCGGCGTCGTACACATCTCCCGACCCGGTCAGAATATAAGCGCCCACCGCGGCAACTTTCGATGTGATCTGCTGGGTGCGACGACGGCTGTGATGGTTCTCGGTAATGTGTCCAATCTCGTGGGCGATCACACCGGCGAGTTCAGCCTCCGATTCCAGATACGCCAGCAACCCCCGGTTGATGTAAATGAAGCCCCCAGGCAGCGCGAAAGCGTTGATGTCGGGGGAGTCGAGCACAGTGAAAGTGAAGGTCGAATCGGGCATAGACGAATGGGCGACCAGCCGTTGGCCCAGCCGATTGATGTACTCGGCGAGTTCTGGATCGTCGTAGATGCCAACGCTATCTATGAGCTTCTGGTGCTCTTCGGCGGTAACGGTGGGAACACTCACTGCTCTGCCACCCACGGTGACGGTGGATGAGCCGCTGCCGCCGCTGGCACAACCGTGGAGTAACAAACTGACCGCAATGGCAGTCCACCAACGTGCCATCTCAGTGCTCCGCTGAAAGGTAACGCAGCAGCTGGTCACCGAGACTGGAGCAGGCGGTGCCCTGTACGGGTGCGATGATGGGAATCGGCACGACCACGGCTGGCATATAACTCTGGCCGCTGGTGGCTGCGCTCACGCGACCCACCTCGGCCCTATCGGTGAAGTTCCAAATCGTCGCTTCGTAGTCCGAAGCATTGCCCCAGGTGCCAAAGCCAAAGCAGCCCGCGCCCCCAGGACCCACAGCACACGTCAGCGACCCCGAGCTGTTGGTCTCCACGGTCTTGCCATCGATCCAGATCATGTATTCGAGCTTCAGTTCATCAAAACGTTCGGCAACGGGCTGCTGCTCCAGTAACCGGTCGATATCCTGGGAGCGCATGGGCGCAATGCGAGGCTCGAACCAGGGATACATCTCATTGATGAATTTCACTTCATCGATCACGGTGATGGAGCTGTCGCCGCTACGAATGTGATCGCCGATGCACTCGATAAAATCGAACTCGGTATCGTAGTCCGCTGCATGTCGCCGACCCAGAATGACCACCGAGCGATCGCCTATGCCTTCGACCGGCTCGTTGAAGGTCATTTCATCGACGGTGGCGGTGACACAGCCTTGGAGTGCAGCTGTTGCTAGTGCAGCGGCCAATGACCGGCTTAGAAAGCCCATTACAACGCGTCCTCAACCGCAGCATCGAGCCAAGCCGCAACCTCGGGCACTCGCCCAAATGAGGTGGCGAAGTTGGCGCCGGCGTCACGCAGTGCGACGACCGCAGCCTGATTGACTGCATCCTCGTCGCTCTTCAAAAACGCAGTTGGCGTTTTGCCGTAGGCAGTCAGCGTCCACTCGGCGATATGCTGGCTGGGGTGGTAAGTGAGGCTACCATCCTCGTGGTCATGGATGTCGCTTGCCTGCACCAGACGGAAGCGGTAGCGCATCCACACTTCGTACACTTTGACGTTGGTGTATAGCGGAATGGTGTACTGCAGATCATCGACCACCGGTACCAACACGGCATCGAGTTTGTCTTCCCATTTGTGCAGTTGCTCGTCGCTAGTCAGCACCACCACCTGATCGAACATCCCGCCCAACATGATGTTCCAGAACTCGACTTGTGCCGCGCCGGTTTTAACCAGCCAGTCGGATTCCTTGCGCCCCTTTGCTTCATCGAAGAATTCATGATTGGCGAATGCCGGTGGGTAGGCCACGCCCAGCGTAATGGGCAGCGGTTCGATCAGCGGTTTCGGAAAGTTGCCCTCGACAACGACCTGCTTGCCGCCGCACCCGGAGAGGAGGGTGAGCAGTGTCAGCAAGCTGGCGATCGGGCGCCAGTGGTTAAGGACGAAAGTCGTTGAGGCCAACGAAAGTACCACCATTCCGGAACGTCAATTCTCGCATCAGTGTAGCAAAACGCACCCCTGTGGTTTGCAACTGTGGAGGCCTGATGAACTGTACGGGAAAGCCCACCGCATGGATGCGTACACGGCGCTCGCCATCGAAATTCTCTCGATTCAGCTGGTCGACCGTGCGTACTACGCTGGCGATCGAGTCTCCTGTGAATTCGTCACCGAACACGTAAATCGAAATTTTCTTGTCCGGGTCGTAAAAACTGCGGACCGCGGCGGTGATGCCCTCAACCGGTGACGAGTTAGAGAATACGCTCCAGTTGCGCAGGTTGCGCAGGATGAGATCGCGTCGGGCGGGGGTATCGGGAATCCACTGTCCCCGGTAACGACTGAACAGATAGTTGCCCATATCGTTGAGGACTTGAATGCCCTTCACGTTGGGATAGATATTCAACGTGGCCTCCATTTCCGCCAGCATGCGTTCCCATGCGTAGGAGAACATCGATCCCGAGGTGTCGATAATAAAAATGATGTACTCGCTGTCGACGGGTATGCCGCCGATCAGCTGATTCTTCTTCTCAAAATTACTGCCCAACAACCGCCGCTCTTCCTCACTCAGCCGCTGCCGAGCGATGGCCAGCTCTTCCATGATGATGCTGTTGGCATTGCGGCTGGTTTCCAGGCTGTCGTAGCGGGATCGCGCGTTGGCGAGCGCGCCCTGGAGAATGGCGATCTTTTCTTCGTAATCAGAGATTTGCTCCTGCTTGGCATCCAATTCACGGTTCAAGACGCGGGTCTCACCGCGAATTTCGAACAGCTGCTCGGTAAGCTCGGCGACTCTCCCTTCAGCTACGACCGTGGATTGCTCGAGAATTTGTGGCTGCACGGTTTTGGTAATCATCAGCAGCAGAATCACTGCCCCGAACCCGCAACAGATGACGTCAAGGAAGGCAATCGAGAATTCAGCAGCTGCTCGTCGGTTACGCATCACGCCACCTCATGGCCAGTCCGAGGCCGGGCTCATGAAGGAACCCTGCGTGACTTGCGCGAGCTGCCAAAATTCAGAGGCGGCCATTGGGTCGCCTTCCATGGGGGCGAGCACGACATTCACTGGGACCCCAGAGGGGAGTTGCTTCACAGCGTCGCGGAACAGCTTGAGTCGATCACGGCCGTTGATGGTTGTGCTGCGCGGTGCTGTTTTTCCCTGGGTCGGTAGCCCGTCTGTGATCAAGAAAATATTGTCGGGCGGGCTGGGTAATTTTCCGAGCGCCGTAAAGGCGTTGTGCAGGCTGGTTCCACCGGCGGGAACGAGTTCCCGCAAGTTGGCTGACACCTTTTCGAGACTCGCGGTGTCGGCGACCTCTATCCACTGGCCTTCGCTGTCAGTGAGCGCGAATTTCGCCTCTGTGTTGAAGGTGATGATCTGGAATTCCGCGCCAATCGGTAGTTGTGCGGTGAGCCAGTCGACGGTGTCCAGCGCGCGCACCCATTTGGCGGCTTCGCGCTGAACGTCCTGGGACATGTTACGCAGACGGATAATGTTGACGATGCTCTCGTGCAGCATGCTTGCGGAGGCATCGAGCAGAATCGCGATGCGTCGGCCACCCAAGTTGAGCCCGGTGAGGTACTGTCGATTGCCGTCGCCGGTGAACTCGCGAGCGCTACGGCCTGCTTCTGCCTCGGCCGCAGCCCGCAGTTCTCGCACTCGCTCCTCGAGTCGATTGATCTCGGCTTTCAGCGCCTCGACATCGGCACTGTCGGTAAAGCCATCTTCCTCGAGCGATGCAATCAGCGCCTCGTAGCGATCAAGGTCTTCCGTCACCCGTGACGCCAGCCCTTGCGCCTCAACGATTTCGGCATCGGTGCTGCTGATAGCGTTACGAAGCCGCACAAGCCCGGCTTCGCCGTCGCGAATATCTTCTTCAAGCAGGTTGATTTCCGACAGCGTCGCGGCGTTCACCGTTTTGATTTCCACCTCAATCGAGTGGTCGATAATCAAGAAGACCAGCACTACCGCGCCGAACCCACAGGACATGATGTCCAGAAAGCTGAGGTTGAAGGTGGAGGTCTGTCTTTTACGGCGAGCCAAGGGTTATTCCTCGACGTGTATCAGTCTCGCGGCGAAGCCGAGGCTATCCGACAGTGTGTCACCCAGCTTGAGCCGCTGCCCCGCTGATGCGCGCTCGTTATTGATCATTAAGTCAGGCGCAATATGCCCTGCGAGCTTCGGTACACCATCATTCAGTTGCAGCTCCGCATCGCCTGCGAGGGTCAATCTATCCCGAAGTGGTGTGGCACGATCATCAATCAACAAGTGTGTGGGCAATAGGGTAGCGTTGACGCGCTCATGGGCCGGACTGGCAGGTGCAATATCCGCATCGGCAGCTGCCGTTGATTGGCCGTCGGCGTGGCTTATCTCGCCGCTTAGCGCGACCTTCCGCTGTAGATGGAGTCCGTCAGCGTCCTGTTGGAAAGACGGTGCCGCTGCCAAGATCTGGCGTTGCCAGTGATCGCGCTCCACCCGTAAGGACAGGCCCTCAGTGTCGAATCCCGGTAGTCTTGCGATGTCGCTATTCACCAGCCAGTGCCGTTCACCGGTGACCCGCTGTAATTCTTCTCGCCATTGCTGCCCGACACGAGCCAGCGGTTCGCGCTGCACGCGCGCCGAGTAACCATCGATCTCCAGCCGGTGTTCACTGTGCTCCGTCAGGGCAGCCAGCAATGCAGGCAACTCATCGTACAAGCTCTGCTCGCTGCTGGCCTTGCGCTGTGGATCAAAGCGCGTTTGTTCGACGAACTGTGCGGCTACCGCCTCGGCCAGGCGGTCCAGTAGCCAAAGCCAGCCAAAGCCAGAGACGCTTTGGGTGTCACCGGCAACCACGCTATCGCCGTCCACGGTGAGCGACGTCATGACGGTTTGTTGAAGCTGGACTTCCACGTGGCAGCCATCACTGACATGACTGGTGCCGGCAATGGCAGCGCTGCGGTGCACCACTGCCGCCACCTGTGTAGGCAGTGTCTCCAGAATACCGAGCAACAGCGATACCTGCTCGCGACTGAAATGCCCGGGGACGACCAATAGGATTGTCTCGGCAGGTTGTTGGGTGAGCATGTCCTGCAACTGGGTGTGCACAAGATCCGCGCTGTGACGCGCCCGACCCAGCGCAGGGACTAGCGGCTGCAGGCTGAGCTGTGACCAGTAACGCGTCGAGATTTCCCGCGGATGCAGTCGCGCTTCGGATTGGGCACCGAGGCCAAAGTGATAGCGGTCGTTGTGCCAGCGTGCGTAAGCCGGGCTTAGTAGCACCGCATCAGGCGTCCACAGCGCGAGGGCTGCGTCGTTGAGATCCAGCAGCGCCGTCACGAGCGCGGTACCGCGAGATGGCGTAGCAACTTGCGGTCGATGTAGCGCTGCGTGTTGAGCACGAGTCGCTCCTGCGACAACTGCAATTGATGCAGGGCAAACATGATGATGATCGACAGCACCAGCGCAACGAACGTACTGTTGAACGCAACGCCGAGGCTCACGGTCACGCCCGAAATATCTCCCTCAACCGCTTTGTAGGCTTGTCCGAGGGCATCACCGATACCGCGAACCGTGCCGATAAAGCCAATCGAAGGTATCGCCCAGGAGATGTAGCGGACCATTGAGAGTTCGGAATCCAGGCGGTCCGCTTCGATATCACACTGCTCGCGAACGGCCTCGGAAACGGCCGGGATACTACCCGTGGTGGCAAATCGCCCGAGGGCGTTGGTGAGGGCTCTGGGTAAGAGCAGCTCCTGTTCAGGCTCGGGCAAGTTCTCCAGTGTCCTTGAGTACTCCCTTGCGTCCTGGGGTAGCAGGCTCGTTCCCTCGGGAACGTCGACCAGCGCCCGCTTCAGCATCAGCATTTCCTGATGTGTGCGCTGCGCTTTCATGCCCATGATCGCGAGCGCCCAGAGCATCAGAATGAAACAGGCCTCCTGCTCGAAGTCGCGAATGACCACCGCGAGCGTTCGCTCGGGCGTGAAATCCTCCCCCGCGGCTTGCCGCGCGGCTTGGTCGGCCAGTTGCGCATCGGCCGATGGACGAATAACGGCCACATAGGCACCGTGCACCACAATGATCGCGATCAACAGTGCAAAGACTTGGTACATGAACTCAGTGGGGCGGCGCTGACTCATCGGGTTTTGAGGCCTCAAATATCGACGGGGAAAGAAACGGAGAGGTCTTCGGAAATGCTCTCCGTCGGTTCGTAGTCCAAAGATGGACGCGCATCAGCCGCAGGTGGCTGCATGTCTGCGGTGTCGGCTGCCGGTGTCGTCGTTTCGGCAGGCGGTGGGGTTTCAATCGCAGGCTCGGCGGTTTTCTGCGCGGGTGCTTGTTGCTGTGCGTACAAAACCCCGGAGCTGGCTATCAGTACTACGAATAACCATCGCAGTACCGCGCGCCTGACAAATTGGGATGTTGGGCTATTCGGCATAACGGGCAATCCTGAATCCAAGGTCATCGCGGCCGGCGGCGCCGTAGTCCCGGAAGGTGAGTCGCAGTTCTGACAGTCGGCTGAGCGCCCAACTGGCACCGCGCACCGTGTAATTGTCGCCTTTTGCGGGCCCCATCGGATCGGTCACCTCCTCAGCGCTTGGTGCCGGGATGGTATAGACGTCATGCACCCACTCAGCCACGTTGCCGCCCATATCATGTAATCCCCGGTGGTTCGCAGGATAACTCGCCACGGGTGCCGCGACGATGTGGCCGTCGGCGTAGCCGTTCAGGATTCGACCGGTGACAAAGGCCGATGTGTTGTCGGCGACATTCGTGACTTTTTGCTCAGGCGGGAAGGTATCACCCCAGGCAAAGCGTCGGGTTTGCTCCCCATCGATGCGCGCGGCGTAAGCCCACTCGGCTTCTGTCGGCAGACGGTAACCCGTGCTCTCGGGGTCGAAGCCGGTCACGATGCCCTGTTCCTCTCTGTAAAAGCGCGGGAGCCCCTCTTTGTCACTCAACCAATTACAGAAGCGCGCTGCCTGCTGCCAACTGATGGTTACCACGGGCTGGTGTTCTCGATTCAGGCTATTGCCTTGAATCTGCCCGGAATCGTGTGTTGCAAGGAACTGCCGGAATTGCGCGTTGGTGGTCTCTGTGGTGGCGATGTAATAGGCCCGCTCAAGCCGCACCGAGCGCAACGTCTCATTGGCGCGCCGGCCTGGATCGCGACGCGGGGCGCCGAGCGTAAAACTGTTGACGGGTTCTGCCACAGGATCAATCAGCACCAAGGTTTGCCCCAGCGCGGTCGTCACTTCCGGCTGCATCGCGGCGCGACGTGCTTCTGCCTCAGTGATCAGCGTGACATCCAGTGCTTGGGCCAACCCTTCGCGCGGCCGGATAGTGTCCCGGAACTGGGTGTAGCCGGGTAGTTTCACTTCGACACGGTGATCGATAGCCGTGAGCTCAAGCCGCTGGCTGCCGCGCCCCATCGATTTGCCATCAATCCAGAGTTCAGCGTCTGCCGGTTCAATGTTAAAGACGACTTCGCCCAGGCGAGGGCGCAGGGTCAGCGCGCGTTGATCGACGCTGCCCTTCGCTAATGTGGCGCTGGTCGTGACGGGGAAAAATCCCGGGCGGGTTAAAGTAATTTGATGGCTTCGACCGGGCGTCAGAGAGACCTCCAGCGGCGTTCGGCCCCTGAACTCGCCGTCAACAGTGACGTTCGCACCGGTAGGGTCGCTGGATAGCGCCAACACGCCATCCGCAGGGCGTAATTGAATCGGTGCCAAGGTTTGCGCGATGCCCGCTTCAACCGTGAGTTCGATTCGCTCGCTCTGGTAGCCAGGCGCTGACACCGTCAACACATGCTGCCCCGACAACACCTCGATGACTTCACCCGGGGTGTGTTCAATCGAAATGTCATCGATTTGCAGCGTGGCCTCTTCGGGGTCAGTGGTCAGGGTGATCTCAGCCCAGTCGGCTTTGAGCGGGAAGGTCAGCGTTTGCGAGACCTCGCGACCAGTGATGCTGACTTCGCGCTGGACGGGCTGATAGCGGGCGAGAGAAAGCGCGATCTCGACTTCGCCGGCAGGGACTGATAATCCCTCGACGGGTGTATCGCCGACGTATTCCCCGTCGATCAGTACGCTGGCGCCAGATGGCTCGCTGACAATATCCACGATGCCCGGCAGAATAATCGGTGTGATCTCGATTTGTTGGCTATCGCGATCAGTGACCGTAATGGTTGATGCCCAAGGCTCATACCCAGGGGCCTCAATAGAAACGCGGTAATCGCCGGGGCGCAGCAACCAGCGGCCACCTACGGGTACCGCAAGCCCTTCGATGTCAACCGATGCCTCGGTATCGGTCGCGACGACAATCTGCAGAGACCGCGCGCTCAGGATAAAAAAGAGCACCGCGGCTATCAGCAGCACTGCAGCGGCTAACCCGGCCTTGGCAACAGTCAACCGCTTGGGAGCGGTCGGCGCTGTGCTGGACAGGGGCTCAAAGCTTGCCGCTTTGAGGGGCTCGGCACCGTCGCTCGGCTTGGGATCAAACCCCGTGGGCGTCAACTTTTGTTCGTCGCTCACAGTGCCTCCAGGCAGCGGACATCGACGACGGGCATATCGCCATCGGGTTTGACCGAGAAATCAATGCGCACATCGCGGTAACCATTGCGAATACCGACAGCCGTGTAATCCCCCGGCCGCAGTGAGATCACCTGCTGGTCAAAGCTACCCAGCCTTCGTACACGGGCGATGGTTACATCCGTGAGTCCATCTGAACTTAGCGTCACATCGACGGGTGTGGCGGCAATCTCCAGGGTTTGGGTCAGCGCCTCCCGCTTTTGTCGATAGATGGGTCCGCTGTCGTTGAGCGCCTGCAGCTCTTGGAGGGTCCGTTTTGCTGCCGCCAGTGCCGCAGGGTCTACCAAGCGCTCTGGCGTATCCAGGATGTCATCGACTGCGGTCATCAGCGTCGCGCGGGGTGCTGTGCGCTGAATGCCGTCTTTCGCGAACAGCAGCGTGTCATCGATATCAAGCGCCTCTTGATAGCGAGCGAGCGCGCCTGCCCAATCTTCCTCGGCCTCCTTTGCCTGGGCCGCATCGCGTAGCGCGCGCAATTGTGCCGCGGTGCGTGCGGTTTCTAACTCTTCGAGCGCGGTGCCCGGTTCCGGTGCGTTGGGTCGGATGCTGGCTGCCGCCCGAAACGACTTTTCTGCGTCGGAGAACGCTTCCCGGCTCAACGCGTCGTAGCCTGACGTCATGGCCTGCTGGAAGTTTCGCTGTCACTGTCGGGCCCGGTAATCATCGCGCAGCGTTGCTGCAGCCTGATGTTGTGGATCAAGCGCTGCCGCGCGCGTGGCGGTCTCAACGGCGGCGTCGAGATCCGTCTCCAGTAAATTCTCAGCGGTGTCGAGCGCTTCTATCAGGTTAGGTAACGTGGCCAGCCGCGCTGCCAGCTCGGCGACCTCGGTATCCTCTGGTGCCATGACCTGTAATTGCTCAAATGCAGCAGTAGCGGCGTCCAGGTCTAGGGCTTCCATGCTCGTTATCACCTGTTGCTTCTGGGTGCTGATGATCTCGGGTAGCTCCTGTTCCAGGCCTTCGAGTACGAGGGTCGCCTGCTGATACGCCTCGGTTGCGGCGGAGAAATCTTGCTCCCGGTATGCCTCGTCGCCGGTTTCAGCCAGTGCCACTGCCGAGGCATAGGCGTCGGCTGCCCATCGGTCGACGCCGCGTTCAAGGAGGTATTCCTGCAGCTCGAGTAAAGGCTGAAGAATGTCCTGTGCGGCGCGCCGTGCCTTGGCTAACTGCGCTTCTGCGAACGGGGAGCGTGCATCGCCGGAGGATGATGGGTTTGTCGAAGCTGCCGGCGCAGATTCGACGCCGTTGGAGGGGGGCGCGGTTGAGCCGCTCGCAGCCGCTTGCGGATCAGGAGTGCTCTCTTGGGCGTTGGGGCTCGGTTGATTGGCGACCCAGTCAGGCAAAAAGAACACCACGACCCAAAGCAAAGCCAACATGGCCAGCCCGGCAGGAAGCCAGCCTTTCAGGCGGGGTACCGCCGGCGACGCCGACTCGGTCGGCATCTTTTCTGCCGGCGTAAATGTCGTTGCAGACAGCGGCGTATCGCGATCGTCGGTCATGGGCTCGTTTTAATTGGCAGGTGCGGTATCTGCAGCACCCTCGGGTGCCAACTCGATTTTCATCTCTGGGGTCAGTGCACCGATTTCAGCCGCGTAGATGTCGGCCAACAGTTCACGCCACTGGTCGTACTGGTCTTGAACACTGCCTGTGAGGCGGACCGTGCGGTCCTGTAGCTCGATGACCCGGGGCGTGATTTCAGATTCCAAAGATTGCCCGATCTCCTCAATGGCGAGTTCGTGGATATTGGACTCTGCGCGTTTTTCGAGGCCGCTTTTCAATAAATAACCACCACTGAGGATGCCTACCATACCAGCGGCACCCGCATATTCATTGCCCGAGCCCCGAGCGGCAATGCCTGCGATGATCGCCGCACCACCGGCAATCATCTGGGCAGTCGACTCGCGCTTGAGTTCCCTGAGCGCAACGATCTCCTCGTAGCTCAGCTTGCGCCATTCCTGATAGGGCGTGTACATGTCCTCCGAAAACCCATCGTAGAAGCCCTGCAAAGTGTCTACGAAAACGTAGTTGCGCTGACGAATGTCACGGACGCGCTTGAGCATCGGGTCATTCTCGGCAGGTAAGCGCTTTAACGACACCACGCCATCGTCGTCTTCGGTCAGGTAATCATCGAAGGCTTCAGCGGAGAAGCTGCGGGCAAACTGCAGTTCAGCGATACGGCGAATTGCGATGCGATCCTTTGATGACACACTTTGAAAGACTCGCAACATATCGTTGGCAATTTCACGATAGAGCGCGAGGAAGGGGTCACCCTTTAGTGGAGATCCCGATCGATAGGCATATTGACTGGTTACCGCCTCGTAGGTTTTGTCGATCCACAGCACCCCACGGGCATCCCTGACCTGGATCGCCAGCTCCAGCCGCTCGCCGTCGCTATGCAGGATGCGTCCTGTTGTCAGCAGATCCGTGAACTGTTGCTCATTGGGGACCACACGTACCGCGCCCCAGGCGCCTTGCTCGGTCAGTACCTTCACCAACTCCCTGGCCATAAAACTGGCTTCGGCGCGGCGCACCTCCGGATACACGATGTCGTCGTCATCCAGGTCGTCGATGCCGGGATCGAGCAGCGCAACGCCCACATCGAGGAGTTCCTGCTCCGGAATGGTGCCGTTCGCCTGCGCCAGCGGCGGCACCGATGTGGTTTTCACCGTTTGATTCACGCAGCCAAGCAAGCTCGCTGCCATCAACAGGGCCGTGACGATACCGCGCATTAGTCGCCCTCCGGAATGTCGATGCCTTTGTATTTGCGGTACTCATTCCAGAGTTTTTCACGGACCTCCGGGTCAGGCTCGCGCATAGCCGCTTCCCGCAGCTGGCGTGCGACGACATCATCGTTGTTGCCGTCCGGGATGTCTTCCGGTGGCTTGTAAATAGCTGGGTTACCCGGTGCGCCACCCGCGCGAGCCACCCCACCCATACCGCCGCCGGTTGAGTTGCCTCCGCCCATCATGCCGTCCTCGTAGGGATTGCGGCCGCCGACACCCTGGCCCGCTGCTTCGGCGGGCGCCGCACTGGGGCGCTCCGCGCGTTGGCGATCACTGGCTCGTTGTCGTCGCTGTTCCTCCAGAATCAGCGCATCAAAATCACCGGTGCTCTCTTCGAGGCGTTGATCCAGGATGGCGACTTGTTCCGCAGCTGTCATGGTGCCAAAGCCATCATTGCCAGACGGCATGCCGCCCTCTGCCCGTGTGCCGGGGCCGGCAGGCGCACCGTCGTTACCGGTGGTCGCGCTGGACCCTGATCCGCCGGCGTCCGCCACTGTACCGCCAGCCTCTCCGGCTTTGCCGCCACTACCATTTGTCTGGCCCTCGTCTGAATCACCAGCGGCACCTTGACCGTCACTGCTTCCGTCACCTTCGGGTTCGTCAAATGTGGGTGGCACATCGACCATGCTCGGCAGGCCGGCCATGCCGCCGCCGTCCCCGAAGCCGGGTTCGCTACCGCCGCCACTATCGGCGCCGTCGCCGGCTGCGGCTTCGCCACCCGCGGAGGGCACTGCACCGTTATCGGACCCGTCGCCAGATCCGTCACCCGTACCTTCGAGTGAGCCGTCCTGATTGCCACTGGGGCCCTCGGGACCTGTTTCGCCGTCTGTCCCGGCCTCGCTACTGCTATCGGCTCCACCCGCGTCGTCGCCCTGCGGCGATGGGAAGGCACCGCCCGCACTGCTGCTAGCGCCCGGGCTACCGGGGCTGCCTGCAGAACTCGAGCTGCCAGAACTACTGGAAGAGTTGCTGGAAGAGCTGCTCGACGAGCTGCTGGACTGGCTCGAGGCACTGCTGCTCGGGCTTGATGCCGGGCTGCTGGCGCCACTGCTACTGGGTGAGCTCGCGCTGGGAGAAGAGGGCGGCATTGGTGGCGCAGGGGTGGCGGGAGGGCGAGTCGGGGTACTGGCCGAGGGACAGCCGGTGAGGCACACAGCCGCAGTCAAGGCGAAGCTGGCCAACGCCAGCGAAGGGCGCAGTGTTCGCGGTTTAAAAAACGGGTTGTGCTTGCTCGCGGTGCTCATTCCAGTGCCTGCCAGTCCTCGGCGTCAAAAGACCACACCATACCCTCAGTCGCCACGGCTTCACCATCGACGATCTGGGGACGGAAACGGATGCCTCTCACCAGGCGCTCTAGTTTATCGATGGGGTCTGAATCTTCGACATCAGGCGCGCGCAAGCGTTCCAGATCGGTGACGCGGCCGGCGCTACTGACGCCAAAGCTTAAGACCAGCTCGCCACTGTCGCCCGGGGTCGGTTCGGGCACGGACGCGATACCTTCGACATCCGGAAGGGGGGCAGGCGTGGCAAACAGTTCTGCCACGAGATCTCCGCTGGGGTCTGTGGTCATCGCCAAATCCCATGCCTCGCCATAGGGTTGCATCGCCTCTCGCCGGTTGCCGAACCACCAGGACCAGTCCCCGAGGCGCTGTAAATCGCGCGCACGCGCCGCGGGATCATCGCCGTTGTTGGCTGCGTGCAACTCCATCAACGCGCGCAGCACCGATTTGCCACGTTTATAAGCTTCGCTCGTATAGGCGGTCAGCCGCAGCTCATCTGAGCGAGAAGTGAAGCCCTGTTGGTAACCACGAAACCCTGCAATCAAGTATTGGGAGGTCAACATGCCCTCCAGCGCAGGCTCCAGTGCGGGTTTGTTACTGCCGTACACGCCGATCAGTTGATTGAGCGCCAGTCGGTAGACGTCCCACATGATGAGGAGCCGCTGCGGGGCGGCCTCAGCCTCGTCGATGCCCAATAAAAACGCGTCCCGCTGCCACTCCCCCTGGCGCATGAGTGCATTGGCAGAGGCCAGCCCCTCGCCGAGGACTTGGCGTTCCACGCGGTAAAGATAGCGTTGGCGTTCGTCGACGGCTGCGTATTCCCCAAGCGCCACCAAACTTTTGATCTGGGCCCTGAGCAGCGGTATCTGCTCTCGGCTGTAAAGCCCGCCGCTGATACGCGCCACATGAATGCCGCGTTTGAGCCAGTCTGCGGCTTCGAGATGCCGGTCCTGCTGCTGGAGCAACTGCGCGAGCCCGAGCACCTGCTCGGCGATTCCCGCAGCGTATGCGCCCTCATCTGACTCGAGCTGACCGATTGCCATTTCGAGGGCACGAATGGCCAGCGTTTGCTCGGTGTCGACCTTTGCGGGCTCCGAATCGGCAGATTTCGGCAGCGTATCCAGCAGCGATTGGGCACAAACCGGCACCGCGCCACCGATAGCAGCGGCGAGGGTCAAACATCCGAGAGTTTTGAACACTGGTTTGAGCACGAAACACTGTCGCCAGATCATCACTTGTTGGCAGTATAGTCAGTCTGTGGTCGCCCCCGCCATGCGAACCTTGGGGATGCGGAATAGAGCGAACGAGTTAGGGACTCCGGTATGGGCAAATTTACTGAAGATACAGCGGTGCTGCAGATCGGTGAGGATCGGTGGCGTGGTGAGCTGTGCAAGGGTTGGCGGATCGGCAGCGTCCCGAATGGCGGCTACATTTTGGCGGTCATAGGCAGGGCGTTGCGAGCGGCGCTGCCGCATCAGGATCCGCTGTCTATCAATGCGTTTTATTTATCTCCATGCACGCTTGGTGAGGTTGAAATCACCGTTGAGCCACTGCGGGCCAACCGCGGTACCAGCTTTGCCACTGCCACACTCTGGCAGAACGGTGAGATGAAGGTGCGCGCAACTGCCGCCTACACCGATCTGCACCGGGTCAATGGGCAGACATGGCTGGGCCACGCGCCACCGGAGGCGCCACCCTTCGCGGACACTACTGCCAATGAAGCGCGAATGCTCGAGATTCACGACTCGGTGGATACCCGTTTGGTCCGGGGCTATGAAGTTTTTGATCGCGGCGACATTCCTGGTACCGGGGAATTTGTGGCCTGGCTCGAGCATCGGGATCGCGCCGAGATTGACACCCTCGATATGCTGATGTTCGCCGATATCATGCCGCCACCCGTGTTTACCCTGTTCGGTCCCTACGGGTGGGTGCCGACCATTGAGCTTACGGTGCAGGTGAGAAACAAACCCGCGCCAGGCCCTATCCTCGGGCGACTGCGTTCCTGGCATTTGACCGATGGCATTACTGAATCAGATGGTGATTTCTGGGACTCCGAGGGGCAGCTGATCGCGCTGGCG
>JAZBOZ010000219.1:0-2726 GCA_036351405.1 Halieaceae bacterium | reverse complement strand
AGGCGTTGCGCCCCAGGCGGCGGCAAGGCCGGCGGCCGCCATCGAAGATGCGGCGCCCACTTCGCCCTGACAACCGACTTCGGCTCCCGAGATAGACGCGTTGCGCTTGAAGAGACTTCCCACAGCGGACGCCGTGAGCAGGAATGTGTTGACCGTATCTTGGTGGACAGTCTTCGGTAGATCATCGAGACAGAATTGCAGCACCGCAGGGATGATGCCTGCCGCGCCGTTTGTCGGTGCGGTAACGACCCGATGTCCGCAGGCGTTCTCCTCATTAACAGCCATTGCGTACACCACAGCCCGCTGATCACGGTTGAAAATTTGTTGCCGCGACGGATCGCTGAGCCGCTGATACATGGTTTTGGCGCGTCGCTTGACGCCCAACTCTCCCGGCATCACACCCTCTGCCGATAGGCCGCTGCGAATGCACCTACACATGACCTCCCATACCGCTGAGACACCCTCGGCAACATGATTTTCATCCTGCAGCGCGCACTCGTTCTGCCAGGCGATCTCAGCGATGGTTAGATGCCGCTCCTCGCAGACGTTTAACAGCTCGGCCGCGGTTGTGAAGGGGTGGGGTACCGCCGACTCACTGGGCCCTATCGGCTGGCCCTCGGCGTCGGCAATCACACCACCGCCGATGGAATAGTAGGTGCTGGCTAAAACGGGTTTTCCGTCCATTTTGGCAATAAATTCAATGCCATTACTGTGCAATGGCAGTCGTGTTTCACTGAGTGCTAGATCGTGCTCGGGATCAAAGTGAAGCGAGTGGCTGCCGAGGGGCTTGAGCATGTTGGTCTGACTGATGTTTTCCCAGACTGCCTCCAGCTCCTGATGATCAATGGAAGCGGGCTCGTGGTCATCCAAACCCGCTGCGATGGCCTTGATTGACCCGTGACCACTCCCGGTGGCGCCCAGCGAGCCGTAAAGTGTGCAGGACACTCTGATAGACTCGCTGCCCATTTGATTGGTGAGCTGGCTTCTGAAGTGACGTGCCGCCAGCATTGGCCCCATCGTGTGACTGCTGGAGGGCCCTAGGCCGATCTTAAAAGTGTCGAAAAAGCTGTACATGGTTTGGGGTATTACCTGCTGGGTAGATGCCCGCCAAGTGTCAGTGATCAACGTGTCGTTGGATAGCCCCGCTCACCCTGAAGGGGGGTGTTGAGCGCCACCGTGAGGAATAGATGTCATGAAAGCGTTAGTCAAAGCAGCTGCCGGGCCCGGCTTGTCGCTACAAGACGTGCCAGAGCCTAAAATTGGTATCAACGATGTGCTGATTCGTGTACTGCGCACGGCTATCTGTGGCACCGACATGCATATCTATAACTGGGACAAGTGGGCTGCCAACACCATTGAAACCCCTATGGTCATCGGCCACGAGTTTGTAGGTGAGGTCGTTGAGGTAGGCGGCAACGTCAATGATTTCCGCCCAGGGATGATTGTTTCAGGGGAAGGGCATGTCGTGTGCGGTCGCTGCCGCAATTGCATGGCCGGGCGGCGCCACCTCTGTGCCCATACCAGTGGTATCGGTGTTAATCGACAGGGTGCATTTGCCGAGTTGATTTCCGTGCCAATGAGTAACGTTTGGGAGCATCGTCCGGGCATCGATCTTGATGTTGCCGCGCTGTTCGACCCTCTGGGCAACGCAGTGCATACGGCGCTGCAGTTCGACCTGCTGGGTGAGGATGTGTTGATTACCGGTGCGGGGCCCATTGGTGCCATGGCGGCCGCAGTGGCGCGGTTTGCCGGTGCAAGAAATGTCGTGATCACTGATGTGATCGATGGCCGTTTGCAGCGCGCACAACAGCTGGGGGCGACACGTACGGTTAACGTTCTGCGCGAATCACTGGACGACGTGAAAACAGGACTGCGCATGAGCGAGGGTTTTGATGTCGGTCTCGAGATGAGTGGCAATGCCAGCGCGTTCAATCAAATGCTTGGCCAGCTTTGCCACGGCGGGAAAGTAGCGATGCTGGGCATTCCCCCCGATGAAATGGCCATCGACTGGAACACCGTGATTTTCAACATGCTCACCTTGAAAGGCGTCTACGGCCGTGAGATGTACGAGACTTGGTACAAAATGTCGGTGTTTATCGAGATGGGGCTGGATATCACACCGGTCATCACTCATCGCCTTCACTACAGCGATTTCGAACAGGGTTTTGCCGCCATGAACGACGGCGTGGCCAGCAAAGTCATTTTGAACTGGAGCGAGTGAGATGACAGACGCGTTTCTTGCACACATCCATGCGCAGCTCGATGAGATCGAAAGTGCCGGTCTGACCAAGCTGGAAAATATCATTACCACCCCGCAGGGTAACCACGTGAATACCGAGCAACTCGGCGAGGTCATCAATCTGTGCGCCAACAACTACCTTGGTCTCGCGCAGGATCCAGCGGTGAATGCGGCCGCCGCGGCCGCGCTCGAAGCCTGGGGTTATGGGCTTGCGTCGGTACGATTCATTTGTGGTACGCAGCAATTGCACAAGGACCTTGAGGCGGCGCTGTCTGCTTACATTGGCACCGAGGATACGATTTTGTATCCCAGCTGCTTCGATGCCAACGGGGGATTGTTTGAAACCCTGCTGGGGCCTGAGGATGCAGTGATCTCCGACGAGCTCAATCACGCCAGCATCATCGATGGCATCCGTCTCTGCAAAGCGCAGCGTTATCGCTACAAAAATCGGGACATGGCCGATCTGGAAGCCCAGCTTCAGGCTGCT
>JAZBOZ010000218.1:0-3308 GCA_036351405.1 Halieaceae bacterium | reverse complement strand
GGTGACATCCGGTCGATCCTGGATATGCACCTGACAGCGATCGCAGGGATCTGCGCGAATGTACTGGCGGATTTGCTCCGATAGGGAAGGGGGCTGATCGGCAGACACGGGGATATCTCGGTCATCCAAGGGGGCCATAGCAACGGGGGGAAACAACAGGCGATCGACCAAGGCCAGCAGGAGGGCGTCAGCCTGGTCAGGACATTGCCGCATTTGCGCTGATAGCCAAACACACCACACCAGCAGAATGGCGGGATTCACCAACGGTGCAGTCGGTCCACTGACGATAGCGAGGCGTAGCCAAAGCCAGAGTGAGGTCGTCTTCACCTGCCTGAGATGGCGTTTAAGTTTGGCTTTTGTGCGGATTCGTTTGCCCATGTGGGCACGGGCAAACGGGTCTTGCTCGGTCTGTTCAACCTGCTGCAAGAAAATGCCTAACCAGTAATTGACCCAGGCCATCAAGGGCGCACGAGCGGCGTCATATTGATCAATTTTTTGATAGACATGGCTCAGCGTCAGCGCGATCGCTTCTTCATAGTTAGGCTCAAAACATCGACTGTTCGACAGCTTTTCCGATAGCTTGATCGCCTCAATCAAGTCATTGAGGGCCTGGCGTCGCGGCTCGCTGTTGGGTGGCAAAGCTTGAGCGGCACAGCCTAGCCGCGTCAAGGTCGGGTTGTCGAAAACCGTCTGATAGGTCTGTGGGACTTTGACCTCTAACGCTGCCGCCAGCGATCGTTGTGGATGCTGCCGCAGTAAGTCAATGAGGTTTTGGTAGAGGTGCGATCGCAACCGATGGTTGATTTCCTCCACAATCGGTGAATTAACCGGTTGTTTCGCGTCTCGACAAAATCGCTGGGTTTTCAGCACCCGATTGATGAGGTAAAAGAGCTGCTGTTGCCCTCCCTCAGTTTCCCAGTCCATTTGCTGAACCTTGGTAATCAACTCCTTTGGGGGCAATGACATTGCGCTTTAGGGATTATTGAGATCATTCATCTTGCAGGGACAGACTATCGTTGTTATCGCCCACTAAAAATTCTGTGTTTCATATCTTGTTCAATGAACCATGCCGCATCCTCCTCTTGGCCTTTCTGATTAGGGATGCGGTGCAAAGCCCCATATTTACGCCAACTTTACAAAAGTTCGTGAAAGCAAGCAGGTTAGGAATTGTGGATAGGACAATTAGGCATCAGGAATCAAGCTGACGCAACTCAGCCTGAATCTTTTGGGACACTCTGAAAGCATTGCTATAAGGCCATTCGCACCACCCATGCACACCTATTTGGGACACCCCTTTTAGGGCTCTTCCCAGCTTTTGGTGAAGCTAGAAAATCGCTTGCCATCAGTGGTCATGCCGCCATGACGAGTCGCTTTTCGAGTAGCTCTAAACTAGCCCGACCGTACATCTGTCGTTTGAGCATCTTCAACTTGTTATTCAAGCCCTCGACGGGGCCATTACTCACCTCGCTCATCAGGCTCGCTTTAACGGCAGCATAATCGTCGAATAGCCCTTTAGCAAACGTTCTCAGAGGCTTGATAGCACAGCCTGCTGCTTTCATGAGCCAATCATCAAAGGCCTCTGCCTGCCGTTTCCTCAGCAGCTCTAAGAACTCATCAGCCAGTTCAATTAACCGGGCTAAGTCTTCATGCTGCTGGGCTAGCTGTTCGAGTAAGTCAGTCTCTTCTGCCTGGCGGTTCTCGGGTCTGAGCACCACTAGGTAGGCGGCTCGACGCGGGGTGAAGGGGGGTATCTGCAGATCCACCACTTTCGGCAGTGCTTGATTGACTTTAATTCTGACGGGCGGGAGTCCTTGAGCTTCGCGCAACCCGCTGAGGTAGCGCTGTAGGGTGCGAAGCGAGCCTTCAAAGCCACAGGGGGCGAGCAATTTCATCAAGATGCTCGGCTCTCGGATGCCCTGATTCCACCACTCTAAAAGCTGTGGCTTATACGGGTCGAGTACGCTCTGTCCAAACGTCGAACGACGAGCAGGGGTCTCAGGAAAATCGGGCAAGCGGCTGTAACGTTCCACCGTCCTGAGACTGACACCCACTTCCTGGGCAATCGCAGCTTGCGTCCATCCCTGCGCTCGTAAGGCTTTGATGGTCTTCTGTTGTTCTCTCTTGTAGTGTTGATTCTGCTGTATTCGTTGTTGTGACTGCTCGGTGGCGGTGGGCTTGGCAATCGCCAAGACGGTTGGTTCAGAAGTCTCGGTGACGCTGCCTAGAGGCTGAGATTGTGCAGCCGCTTTCAGCTCACGGCGATAGCTGCCAAACGCCTGCTCTAAGGCGTCACTTAAGTTCTTGGCCAAGTGAAAGCGATCTGCCACTTGCAAGGCCTCCGGAGCCCCTTCGGTCATGGCGCTTCGGTAGGCTTTGGAGCGGTCACGAGAGAGCACTTCGATGCCGGGATGGGCTTTGAGCCAAGTTGCTAGCGTCTCGGCTTTGCGGTCTGAGAGGAGGGCAATCGGTTGATGCGTTTCCAAATCGACCAAAATCGTGCCGTAATGGTGACCCTTCCGGAAAGCAAAGTCATCAACGCCCAGCACTTTGGGGATATCAAACGGCGGCAGTGGCAGCGATTGAAGATGATTGAGTAGCGTGCTGCCGCAACTCCAGTAGCCTAACGGCTTCCCCAGGCGAGCCCCGGCAGCACCGCCAAGTGCCAGGCCAATGGCCTGCAACCGCTCCACCAAGCGAGCTGTTTTACGTGCCCATGGGGCTGCGACGGTTGGGAGACGTTCAGTGAAAATGCGGCGATGACACTCGGCATTCGGGCAAAAGAATTTACTGACCGTCACGAGCAATGTCAGCGTGAAATGGACACAGGGAAGATCCGCCAGCGTGCGCTCATAACGGCTGTGAACCCGCTGCGTGAAGCGACCGCACAAGGGACACTGAGCCGTTGTTTGCATTGAGGAGACGCTGAAGGTGAGATGGCCAGCTTCAGCCTCCATTTCATACTTCTCCAGGTGGAGCTGAAGGGAGTCAGGCAGAAGTGATTGGAAGAATTGCACGGTTAGAGCACCCAGAAGGAACTTGAACTAACCATTTTCGCCAATTCTCCCGGCTTCACCAAAAGCTGGGAAGAGCCCTATGTACTTGACATTTAATAGATGGGTGAACCGCAAGTACTGGCAGGCCCTCGGCAATGCCCAATGGGTCTTTGCGGCTCGCTCGCAGCACGATGCCTGGTTTCAGCTGGCAAATCATGCGGATACGCCCATCCGGCGCTTTACCAAAGTGCAAGGACTCGCAGGCGATGGGCTCTACTGGGCCGCGCGGCGCGGGCAATCCCCGCTCATCCTGGG
>JAZBOZ010000217.1:0-10020 GCA_036351405.1 Halieaceae bacterium | reverse complement strand
TGCGGGAATAGCTCAGTTGGTAGAGCGCAACCTTGCCAAGGTTGAGGTCGCCGGTTCGAACCCGGTTTCCCGCTCCAAGTATTCCTCTTGACGTCTTGTATCGCAGCCCGGACTCAGCCGGGCAGCGATGTTCAATATCTTAATTTTCCTGATCTTTATCGAGCTTGATCGACAAGCTGTTGATGCAGTAGCGCATACCTGTGTCCGTCGGCCCATCGGGGAACAAGTGGCCCAAGTGCCCGCCGCACTTTTTACAGACGACCTCGGTTCGGACCATGCCGTGGCTGGTGTCTACCACCTCTTCGATTTTGCCGCTCTCTTTAGCGCGATCAAAGCTGGGCCAGCCACAACCTGCGTCAAACTTTGAGTCGGACTCAAACAACGGCTCACCGCAACCACGGCAGCGGTACACGCCCTCTTCCTCGGTATCCCAGTATTCTCCGGTGAATGCGCGTTCGGTGCCTTTCTGTCGCAGGACGTGGTACTCCTCAGGTGACAGCTTCTCCTTCCAATAGGCATCGTCGTGCTGATCGTCACTCATTTTTGACTCCTTCAAAAAGTGGCCGCATCCCTAGCGCTTCAGCGAGGGGGCGGAGATGGGATTGATGTGGCCCGAGCTGCACTGTTCTTCCCGTTAACTCAGGGCGCAGCGCGTAATCGCGGCGCATTCTATCGAAATCTGCAGCAGCAACGCCGTTAGCACTGCTAATGCTGCGCAGCCTGCAATCATCTCGGCCTATCGGATAATGTGCCTGGATCCAACCTGAAACCGCGATCTTCGGGTCGTCAGAAAGCGTATCCAGCGTATCAGCGGCTCGAGCTTCCGAAGTGTGCTCAATCATCGGTGCTGGCACTTGAAAGCAGTCAACCAAAGCGTCGACCAGCATGTCGGTGGCGCGAGCTTTTGCCGCTGCGCTGTACCCTGCGATATGTGGGGTGGCTATCGTGCTGGCGTTGAGTAACTCGGGATCAACGTGGGGTTCATCGGGCCAGGTATCAAGCGCTAAAACAGTACCTTGGCGGTGGAGCGCCATTAACGCCTCGCGGGTGACTAGCTCGCCCCTTCCGGCGTTGAGCAGTAGCCGAGGCGCATGTTTCGGCAGGTTGCCGCGATGCATCATGCGATAGCTGGGATGCGGTGGGTCGCGATGCAGGGCAGCATGAAATGACACAACCTGCTGCCCGAGAACGTCATCCAGACTGCCCTGCTGTATATCCGCGGGCCATGAATCATCGCGCAATGGATCATAGGCAATGATCCGCGCGCCGAGCTGCCGCATTCGCTGCGCAAGCCGTGATCCCACGTGGCCGAGGCCCACAATGCCGAGCGTACCCCCTGTCATCATGTCGCCCAGCACGCCCGTCTGGACGAGTGCGGCAAGTACCCATTCGACCACAGCGTTGGCATTGGCCCCTGGCGCGCTACATACGCTAATGCCTGCAGCCAGCAGCGCATCGCTATCAACGTGATCCGTACCGGCGGTGGCCGTACCGACGAACTTCACAGGGGTATTCTCGATCAAAGCGGCATCGACCCGGGTGACCGATCGAACCAGCAGCGCATCGGCGTGTCGGAGATCGGCCTGGCTTATCGACCTGCCGGGTAATCGAATGAGATGTGGATTCAACGCAAGCAGTGCTGGCGTCACCGCGATATTTTCGTCGCAGATAATGCGAAGTGGCGGTTTCAAGATTCAGGCGATCTCAAGCAGCGTTGGACTGCGAGATTGAGGCGAGCCCTTGGGCAAAGCGGGCTGCGCGAGTGGGAAGGCCGTTTTTTTGATAGCCCGCATAGCGCTGCTCAAGCCGTTGATGGAATTCAGCGAGATCGCGCTCTGGAATGTCGAGGCCCAAATTATCGACGCTGGGCTTAAAGGGTATGCGCAAGGCTTCGCAAAACCGCCATTCGATCGCTTGAGGTTTGACCTCAACCGCAAAGAAAGCCTGCTGCTGAGTGAGATCCCGATCGTCCGGGGTGTACCAGTACCCGTAATCCGGTAGCTGGCGTCGGGCTGTGCCGGCCACACACCAGTGAGCGACTTCGTGCAGTGCACTGCGGACAAAATCCTCCCGAAACCGTATACGCGCCGGATTCGAGCCAGTGGCAGGCAGATAATAGGGCTCGTCGCCCCCGCCCTCGAGCACTGTATTGAACTCAGTAGAGAACAATTCGTTAAAAAGCGTGATGATATTGTGCGCGTGGATGTTTCGAGCCTGAGTGGTCATATCAGGCTCCCTTGCGCACAACGTAGACGTAGTTGTCGCCGCGCTCTTCTGAGGACACCAGCTCATGCGGCAGAAACCGGCAGAAGTTGGCGACGTCACGCTGGGTTGACGGATCCGTAGCGACCAGCTGCAACAAATCGCCGGACTTAGCCCGGCGAATCGCTGCATGTAGCATCATGACCGGCTCCGGGCATCGAAGCCCGACCGCGTCAATCGTTTCTGCGTAATTTTCAGAGCCGCTCATTCACTCAGCGGGCTTGCGGAAGCGAAGGGTCATACGGTCGCTTTCGCCGATGGCGAGATATTTGTCACGATTCTTTTCGCCCTCGCGGAATGACGGAGGCAATGTCCACACGCCACCCGGATAGTCTTTGGTATCGGCCGGGTTGGCATTGATTTCGCTCTTGGCTTCCAATTCGAAACCGGCGAGCTCCGCCAGTTCAATGACTTTTTCCTCGGTGATATAGGCAGTCTTGACCATGGTGTCCATATCAAAGTCCGGCTTGCCTCGATGCTGCACGATGCCCAATGCGCCGCCGGGCTTGAGTACGTCATACATGACGGAGAAAAAAGTTTCTGCCTGTTTCATGCGCAGCCAGGAATGCACGTTGCGAAACGCGACGACCAGATCAACGCTTTCAGGCGCGGCGGCGGCCATTGCCTCCGGCGGCTGCAGCGCGGTGACTTCGACTTCGCCATAGACATCGTTGTCTTTGCCCAATTTGGTGAGGAACCCACCCAGCGCCCGGCGCGAGTAGCTGCCGCCATTGGCATCATAGTGAGCGGCGATCAGCTTGCCGTTGCCCTTCATCAGCGGGGCCAGCACTTCGGTATACCAGCCGCCGCCGGGCGTCACTTCCATGACGGTCATGCCAGGCTCAAGACCGAAGAACTCCAGCGTTTCGCGAGGGTGGCGGTATTGATTTCGTTCGGCGTTCCCTTCGGCGCGATGCTTGCCATTCAGGGCGGTATCCCAGTCAAAGTCAGCCAGTGCCGCGGGAGCCACAAGGGCCAAAATTAAACAGGCGGTCGACTTCCAATTTTTCATAGGTTCTCTCCGGTTTTTTTGGGGGGGGGGAGTGATTGCGAATGTCGGCGTAGTCTTAATTAGAGCGTGCGTACTATAACGCTAGTCTAATCGCCGGACACCTGTTCGGGCGGTGATGTCCAAGAGCGCTGTCGTCGCCGATGACGCCAAGTTAATAGCCAGCCTGCCGCGGCGGCACAGACCATTACCAGCAGGAGTGAGAGGGTTGCGCCTCCCAAGTGTTGCCACAGGTTCGCAGCTGGCACACCGGCAATATTCACCGCACCCCAGAACAGTGCTATTGATGCGACGATAGCGAGTAATAGCGTTCGCAGCCGGCGACGCGCTGCCTTACTCTTCATTCGCCCTCCTCTAGACCCACGATGACCGGGGTCGGCGAGACGACGTCCGCATTTTGTCCTCGGTGCCGCAGCGCATGGTCGATGAGCACCAGTGCCAACATTGCCTCAGCAATCGGCGTTGCGCGGATCCCCACACAAGGGTCGTGGCGACCTGTGGTCACGACATCGACCGAATCGCCTGCAACATTGATACTTTCTCCGGGCAGCCGAATACTCGACGTCGGTTTGAGCGCCATGCTAACGGTGATGTCCTGTCCCGATGAAATGCCACCGAGTACACCGCCAGCGTTATTGCTCTTGAAACCGTTGGGTGACATCGAGTCACGATGCTCGCTGCCGTACTGCGCCACCGCGTCAAAACCTGCCCCGATTTCAACCGCTTTCACTGCGTTTATGCCCATCATGGCATGCGCAATGTCTGCATCGAGTCGGTCGAAAATGGGCTCTCCCCATCCGGGTGGGACGCCCTCCGCCACTACGTTGATGCGAGCGCCGATGGAATCCCCTTTTTTATTGAGGTCTTGCATAAAAGCCTCGAGCTTCGGGATCAGCTCAGCGTCACCGCAAAAGAAGGGATTGGTTTCTACCAACGACCAGTCATGCGTGTTGGCTTTAAGCGGACCGATTTGAGACAGGTAGCCGCGAATTCGAATACCGTAGCGTTCACTGAGCCATTTCTTGGCGATACCACCCGCGGCCACTCGTAAGGCAGTCTCTCTTGCGGAGCTTCTGCCGCCGCCCCGGTAGTCCCTGACACCATACTTTTGTTGGTAGGTGTAATCTGCATGCGCCGGCCGGAAGACGTCCTTGATCTTGCTGTAGTCCTTGGACCGTTGGTCGCTATTACGAATTAGCAGGCCAATCGGTGTGCCGGTAGTCATACCCTCAAACACGCCCGACAGGATCTCCACCTCATCTCCCTCCCGTCGCTGGGTGGTGTAGCGAGACGTGCCCGGTTTGCGGCGATCCAGGTCGGGTTGCAGATCGGCGGCCTTGAGAGGTAATCCCGGCGGGCAGCCATCGACAATCGCGCCAAGCGCCGGTCCATGGCTCTCACCGAAAGTTGTGACAGTGAACAGTTTGCCAAAGGTGTTTCCGGCCACAGGTCTCTACTCCATCAATTCATGGCTTGGCGGCGAGCCGCAACAGATCTTCACGTGTGAGCGCTGTGACCCCATAGCCACCGCTCTCCAGTTCGACCCAAATAAAGTCGAAGCGCGGATACGCAGCCTCCAGCGCCTCCCAGCTATTGCCCACTTCAAGCAACAACAGTCCACCGGGCTTCAACGCGTCAGTAGCCTGGCGCAACAAGACGTGCACCAGATCCAGTCCGTCCTCGCCCGCTGCCAGCGCGTGACGAGGCTCATGCAGATATTCCTGGGGCAACACCGCCATCTCTGGCGCATCAACATAGGGAGGATTGGCCAGAATGACATCGACACACTGGGGTGCCAGTGGGGATAGCAGGTCTGCCCGGATGGACTGCACCTGCTCCGCCTTGTCGTGAAGTTTAATGTTTTCGGTGGCCAAGGCGAGGGCCCGCGCATCAATATCCATCAAAGTGATGCGCGAATCCGGGAACACGTGTGAGGCCAACAAACCGAGACTCCCCCCACCACAGCAAACATCAACAATATGCTGCGGAACCGTGTCGCTGCTCCGCCACGGTGCGAGTTCGTTAAGTACGATTTCTGCAATCGGTGATCGGGGCACGAGCGCTCGTGCGTCGGCGCGGAAGCGACATGGGCCTAGCCAAGCCTCCCCGATGATGTACGCAACCGGCAATCGCTCTTCGGTGCGTTGCCGGATAAAGCGCTCAAGCGTGGGACGGGCCTGCTCCGGGAACGTCTGATTGAGAATGCCAGCGTCGCTATCGAGGGGTTGTCCAGCCGCCGCCAGCACCAATGCGATCGCCTCATCGTGATGATCGATATAGCCATGCCCGCACCAGACATCAGCGGCGGCAAGAAGCGCTTCAGTGGAGGCGAAAAGCGTGCTGTAACTCGACACGGTAAAACCCAAACAAGGTAAACCACCATGCTAACATCCCAAGGCATAAAAGTAGGGGATGATCGGATGGAATCGCACTGGCTGAAAATTATTGAAGGGGTGGGCGAAGACCCTGAGAGACCAGGATTGAAGGACACGCCGAAGCGCGCGGCCAAGGCTTTTCAGTTCTTAACCCGTGGCTATCAGCAAGACCTCGCAACCGTCGTCAATGACGCGCTATTTCCGACCGATTCCAGTGAAATGGTGCTGGTTCAGGACATCGAGATGTACAGCCTGTGTGAGCACCATCTGCTGCCGTTTATCGGACGTTGTCACGTGGCCTATCTGCCAAAAGGCAAGGTTTTGGGCCTCTCCAAGGTCGCCCGGATCGTCGATATGTACGCGCGTCGCTTGCAGATTCAGGAACAACTCACGCTGCAAATCGCTGAAAGCATCATGGATGTCACGGAAGCTGCGGGCGTCGGCGTCATTATCGAAGCCGAGCATATGTGCATGATGATGCGCGGTGTGGAGAAACAGAACTCAATCACCAAGACCTCAGCCATGTTGGGCTCTTTCCGGGAAGATGCGAGAACCCGCGAAGAGTTTCTGTCGCTGCTGCAGTTTCAGCGAGTGCGCTGATCCTGCCTAGCGCGGCGTGATGACATCGATGTGCAGATATTGACGATCTGCTGTTCGCGCTGCTGTAAACACAGTGAGCCATGTACCCTGCTCGCTTTTGAAAGCCGCATAGCGCAGATACTCATCTCGCCCATACAGTAAGCGTTCGTTGTAGACACGGCTGGCCCATTCCGAGGCATTTCCACAGCGACGGTCACTGCATTCGTAGGCGAGCGTGTATTCCTCGGCCAGTGCGGCTGAGAGCTCGCCAAACAATTCCACCACGGGTGTGTTGCGCACCTGCCAGGTGGTCCGAACCAGGTTTCCTGAAACCGGTGTCGATCGCTTTAACTGCCAACTGCCGCGAACTTTCTCCATGGGTCCGAGCGGTATTGGGAAGCCGAAGGCCTCGGTGCGTGTTTGCTCGTAGCGCTCAATACCCCAGCGTTGGTCGAGTCGCTGAATCCAGTCTTCCGGGTTGGGCTCTTGCGCAAGCGTCGGGTGCGGTTGGGTGAATACCCAAAAAAGTACCGTCAGGACCCCGATTCGATAAAACTGTCGATTCGCCACGCTACCTGCTCCACGTCCGATTCCAAATGAAGGTGATGTGTCCCCGGAAGGATAGTGCTTCTGAAATTGGGAATACACTCGGCTGCTTCAGCGATCATCTCTTCGGCGCTTTCACTGCGGAAGAACCCCTTTTCACCGAAAATCGTCAGCACAGGCATGCTCAACGTACGATAGAAAGCCTGCCGATCACTACGGCTAAATTTAACGGCAGAGGCACCAAATAAGCGAGGGTCTGCGCGCAGTCGATAACCCTCTTTGCAGTGCTCTAACGCCCGAGGCGCCAATGTTCTGGCGTTGTCTTCTGAGAATCCGTAGCGTGTTCTCGCTGCAACGAATTCGTCGAGATTATCAAACACCCGCTCTCCCCGAGACAGGTACTTCTCGCGATCACGCACAAAATGCGCAAGCTGCGTGGCCGGGTTATCAATCGATGGCGCGCTGGGGAGTAATCCATCGATCAACGCCAGCCGATCGCAGCGTTCGCCGAGTACAGAGGCCAGCAGTGTAGCGATCGCTGCGCCTTTACTGTGCCCGATCAGAGAAACGCGGTTCGACGTCAGTTGATCCACAATGGCGATGAGCTGGGGAATGTCATCCCAGAGCTGGTAACTCGCATCTCTGGACCGGTGGCTGCTCCAACCGTGGCCCGACAAGTCGAGCGCGATGACGCGTCTTTTTTTTAGCAATGGCCCGAGCCGCGAGAAAGACAGCGCGTTATCCATCCATCCGTGCAGTGCAATCACCGGAGGTAGGTCTGCCCTGCCCCACGCGAGCCCTGCGTACGTCAAGCCGTCAACGGTCCAGCTAACAGGCTCGCCCGTTATCGACGTCACAGAATATTCGCCTCCGCGAACACCAACGAGCCACCGCCCTGCGAAGGCGCCAGCAAGTCGATGCAGGCGTAGCCGCCGGGAAGCAACGGCGGCAGGTCACGGCTATCGAGCCAGTGGTTAATGAGCTCAGACACGAAGGGCTGGTGGCTTACCAGCACCTGATGGGCCTTGCTTTCATCGAGGAATGTCTCGGGTCGATGGATGTCGGCACCGGGGGCGAGTGCGGCGCTCGCTTGCGGACAAAGTCCGAGCCCGAGCCCGAGAATTTCGGCAGTCTGGGTAGTGCGAACAAGAGGGCTGAACGCGCAGGCATCGGGTAATAAAACGCCCGCTGCTTCGCACTGCTCTGCATAGCGCCGAACAACCGACTGCAGGGACTGCCGACCCCGTGAGGTCAGCGATCTGTGCTCGTCAACGG
The DNA here is from genome assembly GCA_036351405.1 of Halieaceae bacterium. Lineage (GTDB taxonomy): Bacteria > Pseudomonadota > Gammaproteobacteria > Pseudomonadales > Halieaceae > Luminiphilus. Next base: position 1,974 of record JAZBOZ010000217.1, on the reverse strand, counting down.
CGCCCGGTGAAGCTTCACCATGGCGCCATACAGTGACCCACATTAAGGATTACTCAGTTCGACCAGTAGCTTGTTGAGTCTAGCAACGTAGCTGCTGGGATCCTCCAGTGGAGAGCCCTCAGCAAGGGTCGCCTGATCCATCAGAATATGGGTGAGATCAGCGAATCGATCTTCATCCTGCTCGCTATCGAGACGCTTGAGTAGCGGATGATCTGCATTGATCTCCAACGCCGGCTTGGTATCGGGCACGGCCTGACCCGCCTGCTCGAGAATACGACGCATCTGAGCGCCCATGTCGTGCTCAGCGACAACCAAGCAAGCCGGTGAATCCGTGAGTCGCAGCGTAGGTCGCACTTCGGTGACCCGATCCTCGAGGACGGCTTTCATACGCTCAACCAGTGCTGCATTGGCCTTCTTGGCTTCTTCGAGGGCCTTTTTATCTTCTTCGTTGTCTTCCTCAATGCCAAGATTGCCCTTGGCTGCGTCTTTCAACGCTTTGCCATCAAACTCCATGAGGTGGCTCATCAACCACTCATCGACTCGATCACTCAGTAACAGGACTTCAAAACCGCGTTTTCGCAAGGCCTCAATGTGAGGACTGTGCTTGGCGGTATTGTGGCTATCCGCGACGACATAGTAGATGGCGTCCTGACCCTCTTTCATTCGTTCAATATAGTCGGGTAGCGACACGGTTTGCTCAGCGCTGTCGGTGTGCGTGGACGCAAAGCGAAGCAGCTTCGCGATTTTTTCGCGGTTCGCGAAGTCTTCTGCAGGCCCTTCTTTGAGTACCTGACCAAAGGTGCCCCAGAAGGTTTGATACTTCTCTGCATCGCTCGTTGCCAGTTTGGACAGCATGTCCAATACGCGTTTGGTCATCGCGCTCTTGATGGCATCAACCTGCGGGTTTTGCTGAAGAATCTCGCGTGAGACGTTGAGCGGGAGGTCGTTCGAGTCCAAAACCCCTTTCACGAATCGCAGGTAAAGCGGCAAGAACTGCTCTGCATCATCCATGATGAAGGTGCGCTGCACGTACAACTTCAACCCGCGAGCACCTTCACGGTTCCACAGATCGAAGGGTGCCTTCGCAGGCACATAAAGCAGCGAGGTGTACTCAAGCTTCCCTTCTACCCGGTTGTGGCTCCAGGTCAGCGGGTCCTCATAGTCATGACTGACATGCCGATAGAATTCCTTGTACTCATCGTCACTGATATCGCTGCGGCTGCGTGTCCACAGGGCTTTGGCTTCATTAACCCCTTCCCATTCCTCGCTGGATGCCTCTGCATCCTCTTCGCTCTTGGCTTTCGGCATCTCTACCGGCACAGAGATGTGATCTGAATACTTCTTGATCACGCTGCGGACACGCCAGTCATCGGCAAATTCTGACGCGTCTTCTTTGAGATGCAGGACGATCGTCGTGCCTGCCGTAGCGCGCTCCGCCGCCTCTATCGCGAACTCGTCTTCGCCCTCTGACTCCCATCGAGTGCTTTCATCGGTGCCGGCTTTGCGGGTGGTGACCTCGACCCGCTCGGCAACGATGAATGAAGAATAGAAGCCGACGCCGAATTGCCCGATCAGTTGGCTGTCTTTGCGCTCGTCGCCACTCAACTGCTCAACAAAGGCCGCAGTGCCGGATTTGGCGATAGTGCCAAGATTCGCGATGACCTCTTCGCGAGTCATGCCGATGCCGTTATCGTCGATGGTGATCGTGTTCGCTTCTTTATCAACGCTGACGCGAACCCGATATTCCCCCCCTTCAACCGACAGCGCAGCGTCCTGCACAGCCGCAAAGCGCCGTTTATCGATAGCATCAGAGGCGTTGGAAATCAGCTCCCGCAGGAAAATCTCGCGGTTTGAATACAAGGAATGGATCATGAGGTGCAGAAGCCGTTTCGCTTCTGTCTGAAAGCCCATGGTCTCTTTGTTGGCTGCAGCCGTCATTGATGATCTCCCGGAGTTATCAACCTATGTGCTCTA
>JAZBOZ010000216.1:0-11915 GCA_036351405.1 Halieaceae bacterium | reverse complement strand
GGACTCGAACAGTGCTCGCAGAAACCCCCGGTGGCCTCACACGACCTAAGCGCCTCCTGATTGCTCGACAGGACATACCCCAACCCGCCACCACGCCGGTTGGCCCAGTACACGTCCAAGGCTGGGATTGTTCATCGTTTGAGTAGGCGGCAAAACGGGTTGGCTGTTCTATGCCCAAGGCATGACAACCTGCCGACGCGAGGCAATCCACTCCCCCGCCTGCCGGCCAACTGCTGCTACCCCGATAGAGCCGAGCGGAATATCTAAGCGTAAATCAGCGTGAGGAAAACGCCCGCTCGAGCAAAGCCGCAAGGCGCGCAGCACCTTTTCGCAAGCGATCGATAGCCGTCGGGGCATTCGCAGCGAGATACGACTCGCTCAGGGTGTCCAGGCGGTCTTCGGTTGCATATCGCACTTCAATACTGCGCGACAGGGAGAGGCTCTCGTTGGCCCAGTCGATGTAGTTGCCATCTGCCTCAGGCAGATTCTGGGCTGTGAGTTGACTAATGCTCGTATCAGCGAGCCCACTGGCGTAGATGAGCAGATAGCCATCCCATACTGCGTGCATGTTGGTTTGGTCTCGCTTGTCTTCGTGCAGCAAACGCTTGATGTGATCGGGCAGCGACAGCCGATACTTATTGCCACCCCAGTCTTCTTCAAAGCTCAGGTGCATGGGCTGGTGCAGGTCGCCGACCATGTGGCCTACAAAGCGCAGGGCTTCCAGGCGTTCCGCTGCGCCCGCGTTTGGGTCGGCCAAGGTGGGTAAGTAGGTCTCCAAGGCGGTCAGGATGTCACCCTGCTCGGGCCGGGACGTGAACACCACATCGTCGATATCTGGCGGGACATTCAAGTAGTGCCACGGGCTGGTTTCGGGACGGTCGGGTTTGATGTCATCGGCCCAAACGCACTGACTGCCGAAAGAGGTGTAGCCCTCTGCCGCTGTGTTGTTGTCCGCCAGTAGTTGCTCAATTTGGGCCCGGGTGCTGGGGCTGACCTGCTGGAGCGCCGCTTCGCAGAGCGCGCTGTGGCCGGTTCCCCACCAAGCGCTGGCCGATGCCGATAGTATCAGCGCGCTTGAAGCGATGGTCGTTGTCAGAATGTTCTTCGTCATAAATCGTTGCTGCTGCCTGTGCGCCTCAGAATGAATAGGAAACGCCTATTGACGCCATCGTAAGGTCATCGAAGTTATCGACCAGAAATATTTCGTATTCGGCGCGCAGGGTGAACGCACCCAGCTCAATGCCGGCGCCTGCACCAAACGCCAGCTCGGCGCCACTGTCTGAAAAACCTAGCCGTTCGTCGCTCTGCAAAGTGCGGACGGCGGCTTCGGCATCGTAGAAGTGGTACCCCCCTTTGGCGAAAACCTGCAGCGGCCCCAGCGGCAGGGTGCCGCGAGCAAACAAGGCTAGCGTGTCGGCTTTGAGTCGGGCTTCAGTGGCGGGCGTCGTGTCGCGAATGTCACCGAATCGTGTGTAGCCACCCTCAATCGAGATGAAAGGTAAGAACTGAATGCCGGCGTAGCCCTTCCAGCTGTTGGTGCTGCTGTCGAGGTTGATATCCCCGATGTCGTCGTCGAAGTAGTTGCCGTTGATCGCCAGCGAGGCGGTGCCCACGCTGCCGCCGACATACAAGCCCATATCCTCGCCATGGGCTGTGAGGGGTAGCATCATTAACAGGGCGCAAGTAACGATCTTACGATTCATGATCATGGGGGCTCAGCATTGATTCGGTAAGATTCAAGTATGCCTTATCGGGTCCCCAGTAATATGAAAGATTTGGTACTGGAGACCTGCGCTCGCAGCCGTTATTGTGGTGGGGCATCGACAACAATAAGCATAAAGTATGAGTCAATCGCGCCGCCTGCTGGTATTCCTTGCTGTGGCCGCAGCGTACATTTGTCTGATCGACCGCGTGGCTATTTCCGTGGCGATCATTCCTATGGTCGAGACATTTGGCTGGCGGCCCTCGGAGCAGGGGGCGATTATGTCGGCCTTCTTCGTGGGCTATGTGTTACTGCAGCTGCCTGCCGGTTGGCTATCAGATCGTTATGGCGGTAAGTGGGTGCTCGGTTTCGGTGTGGTGCTGTGGTCGTTGTTCACGGCGCTGACGCCTCCGGCCGCGGCTGCGAGTCTGACTGTCCTGATCATTTGCCGTTTTCTCATGGGCATGGCCGAGTCGGTCACATGGCCTGCCGTTTACAGTCTTTTCGCGCAATGGTTGCCAGTTAGCGAGCGCGGTCTGGCCTTGGGTTTGCTGAATTCCTCGGTCTCAGGCGGCACCATCATTGCGCTGGCTGCTACGCCCTTTCTTATCGAGCTCGGTGGCTGGCCGGCCGTGTTTTACGTGTATGGCGGCCTTGGGTTGTTATGGGCGTTGGTATGGCTGCCCTCAATACCCAACAAGCCCAATACAGGCGCCGTATCGGGCGGTGAGGTAGACACAGCACCAGCCTCTTTAGAGGATCTAAAACCATTCACACCGCGCAATGTGCTGCGCTCCCGACCTGTGTGGGTGCTGGCCTATGCGCACTTTGCGACCAACTGGGTGGTCTTCCTCTCGTTGGCGTGGCTGCCCACGTACTTTAGTCGAGCCTTTGGGTTGGATATCCGTGCGGTGGGCTTGTTGGCGGTGTTGCCTTATCTGGTGTCGGTGCTGGCGACGCCTTTTTTTGGTCGCCTCGCGGATCAAGCGCTGCGCAAGGGTATGGATCGCACCCGGCTGCGACGCCGTATGCAAGTGCTCGCACTGGGCGGTGTGGGCGCTATCACTCTGGTGGTGGGATACGCAGAAACTATAGAAGTCGCTATTGCCTTGTTCTGTGTCGCCAATTTCTGTGTGGCAGCCTCGGTCGGTGGTTTCGCGGCCAATCATATGGATATTGCCCCCAATCACTCGGGGACACTCTACGGCGCCACCAATGCGATGGCGTCATTCGCCTCCGCGGGCTCCGTGTTTGTCGCGGGATTGATGCTTGAATGGACGGGCAGTTGGGTGGCGGTTTTCCAGTCCGCTGCGATCATTGCGCTGAGCGGCGCGGTCGTTTACGGCTGGGGTGCCAGCGCGCAGCGGGAGTTCTGAGCCCGCTAGCGCCGCGCCAGCCCCGAGCTCTCTGTAAACAGCCCTGAGCTCCCTATGAACAGCCTTGAGCTCTCTGTAAACAGCCCTGAGCTTCCTATTAACAGCCCTGAGCTTCCTATTAACAGCCCTGAGCAGCCTGTACAGCGCCCTGTGGAATGCATGCGGCGCGGCCGCACTGTCACGTGGTAAGCCACTTGCCGGCGCCTGATGCCTATCTTTCCTCGATTTCCGCCCATCGTCACACATCCCATCGCCGCACATCCCAATGCCCCACATCCCAATGCCGCAAATCCCCTTGCAGGACCGAACTGCACCGGTTGCCAGTTGGTTTTAGGGGCTATGGCGAGCCAGGATAACACTCTTGGGAATGACAAAAATGCCTTTAAGGAATGAATAACGATGCCGTTTGGGCTTTGTTGGGCAAGTGTTTCTTTGTGTAACAGTATTTTTGGCGCCATTTGACAATATATTTTCGCTAAAATGGTTTTTATGGGTATATATGTCCTGTCAATTTTCCACAAAAGGGCAGAATTATTGATTTATTTATGTCGGTTATAGTGATCTGCTTGTTCTATAAGGCGTATAATTCGGTAACAGATCGCGGCATTGTCGATGCCGCTTATATGAGCGCATTCGGTAGAGGTAAAAGTTATGGACAAGCAATTTCTGCAATTCATCAATGACTGGGGTTTTCTGGCTGTCAGCGGCCTGGTGACTTGGGTCATGGCCTACTCACTCACTTCACTGGGTTGAGTCGGTAAAAACTGGGAGGGGTCCCGGTGACTTCAATTGGCGGTGCTTGCACCGCCTTTTTTTTGCCTGTTTCTAGGGTTACTCTTGCGCGCCCGGAGTCTCGGCCGCACTTTTAATGACTAGCCTCATCGGTATCGTTCTTCTTCCCGCCCTCGCTTGGGCGCTGTCCACCAATCGTTCGGCCGTCAATCTGCGCACAGTTGGCTTCGCCTTCGCGTTGCAGGCGACGATTGGTGGTGTTGCGCTATTTACCGACTGGGGCTTTGCAGCCCTGAGAACGGCTTCTGAGTACGTTGCGACTTTGCTGAGTTATAGTCAGGCCGGGATAGATTTCATGTTCGGCAATCTCGTGTCCTCGGAAAGCCTCGGTTTCATTTTTGCCTTTAGCGTCTTGCCGGTTGTGGTCTTTTTCAGCTCACTGATCGCGGTGCTGTATCACCTCGGTGTGATGCATTGGGTGGTCAAGATCATGGGGGGCGCGCTGCGTCGTCTGCTGGGCACCAGCCATACTGAATCTCTGTCCGCCGCCGCGAACGTATTTGTCGGCCAGGCAGAAGCGCCGCTGGTGGCAAAGCCCTATATTCCCGGCATGACCAGCTCCGAGCTCTTTGCCGTAATGGTCGGCGGAATGTCGTCTATCGCCGGCGCGGTCATGGCGGGCTATGTAGCGATCGGCATTCCGCTGGAATATCTGCTCGCTGCCAGTTTTATGGCGGCGCCCGGCGGTCTGCTGATGGCCAAATTATTGCACCCAGAGACACATCAGCCGGTGGATCCAGCGTCGGAAGACGAGCCGGAGCCCGAGCGATACGTCAACGTGGTCGATGCGGCAGCTAGCGGTGCGCTCAACGGTCTGCAGATGGCAGCTGCGATTGCGGCCATGCTGATGGCATTTATCGCGTTGATCGCATTGGCTAATGGGGTGTTGGGATGGGCGGGTGGCCTGGTTGGCCTGCCTGACGTGACGCTTGAAGGCATGTTGGGCACGGTATTTAAGCCACTGGCTTGGGTGCTGGGTGTGCCTTGGGACGAAGCGAGCCTCGCGGGCAGTCTGATCGGCCAAAAAATCGTCCTCAACGAATTCGTCGCCTACGTGTCCTACTCGGATGTGGCGTCCCAGTTCTCCGAGGTTTCACAGGCCATTGTGATCTTCGCGCTGTGTGGCTTCGCGAATTTGTCCTCCATCGCTATTTTGCTGGGCGGTTTGGGGTCGATTGCACCGATGCGACGTGATGAAATATCGCGCTTTGGTTTCCGCGCCTTATTGGCCGCCACGCTTTCCAATTTAATGAGCGCGGCGTTGGCGGGCTTTTTTATCTCCTTGTCCTGATAGAGGTGTAAATGCACAGCGAGGCACTCCCGGTTATTTCTTGGAACGACGCCGATTGTGGTGAGCGTTTTGTCGCTTCTTTGCGGGAGTTTGGGTTTTCGGCGCTGATCGACCATCCGTTGGATATGGCGCGGGTGGGCCGGATTTACAGCGACTGGCAAACATTTTTTGCCGAGGGCAACCCGGACGCTTACCGCATGGATCCAGAGCGGCAGGATGGCTACTTTTCAACCGCGGAAGCTGAGCACGCAAAGGGTTACGAGCGACGGGATTTCAAGGAGTACTTCCAATACTACCCTTGGGGCCGATGCCCCGCCGAGTTGCTGCCCGATATCGCAGGGCATTATCAGCAGGCGCTGGAGGTTGCCAGCCAGCTGCTTCGCTGGGTAGGTGAGTATGCGCCGGCTTCAGCGGTGGGTGGGCTCAGTGAGCCGTTGGAGCAAATGATCCAAGGCAGCGAACAGTCGATGCTCAGGGTGCTGCACTATCCGCCCGTGCCCGAGGGGATTGAAGTCACCCGCGCGGCGCCTCATGAGGACATCAACTTGCTGACAATACTGCCGGCGAGCGACGGTCCCGGGCTCGAAATCAAGCGACAGGATGGCAGTTGGCTGTCGGTGCCCAACCGGCCCAACCAAATCTTGATTAATATCGGCGACATGCTGCAGGAAGCCTCGGGCGGGTACTTCCCCTCGACCACCCATCAGGTGGCGGCGCCATCAGGCGAACAGGTGCAACGCGGCCGTATGTCGTTACCGTTATTTTTACATCCGCGACCTGAGGTTGTGCTGTCATCCCGCTACACTGCCAAGTCATACTTGAGCCAGCGGCTGCATGAGCTCGGTGTTGTATAAGTCACTAGGAGAAACCCATGAAGAAAGTTGGTTTGCATGAACTTTATGCCAAAGATCCAATTGAGGCGGATCGGTTGGTTTTCGGTCGTGAGTCTAGCCCGCTCACTCGCCGTGGGTTCCTCCGGGGCGCCAGCACCATGGCCGCGATTCTCGGCGCAGACGTGGTTTTCTCTCGTTTCATGCCTGCGGGATTTATCCCCGCTGCTCTCGCTGATAGCGAGGAGGGCTTCCAAATCCCGGGCAAAGAGGGTTTGGTGGTCCTCAACGACCGCCCGTTGAATGCTGAGACACCGGCCCACCTGTTAGACGACGCCATTACACCGGCAAAGCACTTTTTCGTGCGTAATAATGGACTGCCCCCCGAGCAAGACAGCATTGATCCAGCCACGTGGACGCTCACCATTGACGGTGAATCGGCCGAGCGTGAAGTCAGCTTTACCATCGATGAACTGAAAAAGCGTTTCAAGCATTACACCTACCAGCTGGTAATCGAGTGTGGCGGCAACGGTCGCGCCGAATTCTTCCCGCCAGCGCGCGGCAATCAGTGGGGCACTGGCGCTGTTGGTTGCGCCGAGTGGACAGGGGTCCGCTTGCGCGATGTGCTGGAAGAGGTCGGTATCAAAGACGATGCGGTGTACATCGGTTACTACGGCGCCGACAGCCACATCTCACGAGACCCGAACAAAGTGCCGATCAGCCGCGGTGTGCCCATGCACAAGGCGCTGGAGGACGAAGCCCTGATCGCGTGGGCGATGAACGGCGAGGATATCCCCTGGCAGAACGGCCACCCACTGCGCCTGGCTATTGGTGGCTGGCCCGCATCAGTGTCGGGTAAGTGGCTGAATCGCATCACGATTCGTAACAAAGAGCACGATGGCCCCAAGATGACGGGTCAGTCTTATCGCGTTCCCTGCAAGCCCGTTGCGCCAGGCACCGACGTCCCCGATGAAGATATGTGCATTATCGAATCGATGCCCGTCAAATCCTTGATCACCTATCCCAAGTCGGGTGTGGTCCTTGAGGGTGATCGCAAGCTTGCCGTCAGAGGCCACGCCTGGGCCGGTGACTTGTCTGTTGAGCAGGTCGAGCTGTCGATTGACTTTGGTGCGAGCTGGCAGAAGGCTGACCTGAAGCCTGCGCCCAATCGCCTGGCCTGGCAGCGCTTCAGTGGCGAGGTGGAATTCCCGCAAGCCGGCTACTACGAAGTGTGGGCGCGTGCGACGGATAGCATGGGTCGCGGGCAGCCTACATTGCTCCCCGGTTGGAACCCGCGCGGTTACCTCAACAACGCCTGTCACAGAATCGCGGTGAAAGTGTCATGAAGCGGTTGATGACGATAGGGCTGATGCTGCTGGCGTTGCCAGCGGCTGCCCGGGATATCGATGCGGATAGTGGTTTGGTTATTGCCCCCGGCTTTACCGAGACCAAACAGAATTGCACGGTGTGTCACTCGGCAAAGCTCATCACCCAAAGTCGCGCCGATCGCGACGGTTGGTTGAGCATGATCCGCTGGATGCAAAAGACGCAGAATTTGTGGCCGCTGGGCCCCAACGAGCCTGTGATTCTCGACTACCTCGCCGAAAACTACGCGCCGGAGTCCATCGGTCGTCGACCGAATCTGCCGGCCAAGTTGATGCCGCCGGAGTGATCCGATGAAATTTCTCTGGGCGCGCGCGATTGTCTGTCTGCTGGCCGGGGTGCTGAGTGGCAGCGCCTGGAGCGCTGAAGCGACGATCGCGGTAGCAGCTAACTTTCGGCAAGTCGCATTGCAGATTGCCGATGTCATAGAGGCCGAGACGCCCCACCGCTATCGTATCGTCGCTGGTTCCACCGGTGCCCTCTACGCGCAAATTCGTAACGGTGCTCCCTTTGATGTATTTCTAGCGGCCGATCTCGCTCGCCCGGAGTGGCTTCACAGTGAGGGGGCGACTACCAGTGAGGGGGTACTCACTTACGCCACGGGTCGCCTGGCTATGTGGATGCCAGGGGGCGATGCGCCAGTCACGGCAGAAACGCTGTTGGCTCCCAATGTTCGCCGGATTGCGATTGCCAATCCCCAGCTGGCTCCCTACGGTGCTGCGGCAGAGAGCTATCTTGAGGGCTTGGGCCTGATGGAAAAGCTCCGTTCTCGTATCGTGATGGCGGGGAATGTGAGCGCCACGTATTCGCTGGTGGCGAGTGGCAACGCTGAGATTGGTCTGGTAGCGACTTCCACGCTGAGGGAGGCGGGTGTCGAAGAGGACGCCTTCACGCTGGTGCCTGCCTCGGCGCATAGGCCTATCGAGCAGGGTGCGGTATTGTTGAAGCGAGCCGCTGATAACACCGCAGCGCGTTATTGGTTCGAGTGGCTGCAAAGCCCTGATGTTGTGCCCTTGCTCAAAGCGGCGGGTTATCAAGTTCCCGAGGCACTGGCTGCCGAGTGATGTCGAGTGACTGGGAGGCCGTGGCGCTGACCGCGCAGTTGGCCGCGGTCACCACGCTTTTGCTGCTATTGATTGGCTCGCCGGTTGCCTGGTGGCTGGCGCGATCCAAGCATCCCATGAAACCTCTGGTAGAAGCGGTCGTTGCGCTGCCACTGGTCTTGCCGCCGACGGTGTTGGGTTTTTATCTGCTGGTTTTTCTGAACCCGGATTCTGTGTTGGGTTCTCTGTGGCTACAGCTCACTGACGAGACGCTGACATTTTCTTTTGCCGGCTTGGTGGTTGCATCGCTGGTGTATTCGCTGCCATTTATGGTGCAGCCGCTGCAAACCGCTTTCGCCGCGATCGGTGATGATTTTCTGGAAGCTGCCGCAACCATGCGCGCATCACCGGTGGATCGATTCTTTTCGCTGGTGCTACCGCTGACGCGTCGCGGTTATCTGGCTGCGGCAACGTTGACCTTCGCGCATACAGTGGGCGAGTTTGGCGTGGTGCTGATGATCGGTGGCAACATACCCGGCGAGACTCGGGTGCTCTCTATCGCTATTTTCGAGCATGTGGAGATGGTCAATTACCCGGCTGCCCACTCGCTGTCTCTCGGGCTCCTATTATTTTCTTTCGTTGTTCTGGCGGTGGTGTACGGCTTAAACCGTCGGCCTGTCGCGGGTATCCGTTGATATGGTCCAGTTGCTCGTCGATGTGTCGGGTCAGCGGGGCCGGTTTGAATATCGTTGGCAGGTAGAGACGCCAGTTGATGGGGTCGTTGGTGTCTTCGGGCCCAACGGCGCCGGGAAGACATCCCTGTTGCGAGCCATCGCCGGGTTGGACCGCTCGACACGTGGACGGGTCTCGCTGGGGGGCCAGATATGGCTCGATAGCGCCGCGGGTATCGAAGTGCCCACCCATCGACGCGGTGTTGGCTATGTTTTTCAGGACGGTCGTCTACTGCCGCATCTCGGGGTTCGCGGCAATCTGCAGTACGCGTCCCGTCGCGCACCCGCTGAGCGTGGCTGGTTCGAAGACGTGGTCTCCGGGCTCGATCTCGAGCCGTTGATGAGTCGTGACGTGCACGACCTGTCGGGTGGGGAGCGACAGCGGGTGGCGATTGCCAGAGCGCTGCTGAGTCGGCCGGCGTTATTGCTAATGGATGAGCCACTTTCAGCCAATGATTTGTCCCGGCGTCGTGCGCTTTTGCCGTATTTGCGACGTATCGCCAACGAATTCCGAATCCCCACGCTTTATGTATCGCACTCGCTTGACGAGATGGTCGCGCTGACAGAAGCGATGCTGATTTGTCGTGAGGGACAGGTAGTAGCGCAGGGCCCCACTGCGGAGCTCGCCCAGCGCAGCGACCTGCGTGAAGTGAGTGATATTCCCGAGGCCGGTGCAGCGCTGTCCGCGCAGGTAGTAGCGATTGATCGTCAAACCGCTTTGGCGGAGCTTAATGTGGGTCAGCACCGCTTCAGCGTGCCCAGCCGGGGTCTGACCGAGGGCGACGAGGTTCGGCTGCAGATCCACGCCAGAGACGTCGCGATTGCGCTCGACCCACCCAGCCGCTTGTCGATTCGCAATGTGTTACCCGCGGAGGTCGTGAACATCGATGACCCCGGCTTCGGTACTTACGCAGATGTCGTACTCGATATCGAGGGTGCGCAATTGCGCTCGCGGGTGACCCGCGCTGCGATCATGACGCTGCCGTTAACGGTCGGCCAACCCTGCTTTGCACTGGTCAAAGCGGCTTCCATTGAAGAGCACCCGGCATTTGATCTTCATTGATTGACTGGGGGGTGTGAGTAGCGCGCTTTCTCCGCCTGTTGGAGGCCGAGTCCTAGCAAGATCAAACCCAGACCGACCAGCGTCGCGGTGCGAATGGGTTCGTCCAGAATGAGCCAGATCAGCACCAGTGACAGCGGTGGGGACAGGAAAATCAGCGATGAAATCCGCAGTGTGTTTGTTGTGTGGCGCATCGCCAGTAGCCATAGTACGAAGCTTGCACCCATCTCAAACAAGCCCACATAAATAGCGCCGCTAACCCCTGTGATGGCGAGTGGGCCAAGCCCCTGCCAGAAAACCAGGGCAGTTGTGGCGAGTGCGCCACCGGTGAAATTGAGAAATAAGCCGGAGACAGGTGGCAGGGTCAGGCGGGTATTGATCATCCAGTAAGCTGACCAAACCAGGGTGCTTGCCACGGCCAGACCCACACCCGTCGGGCTTTCGAATTCTAGTGTGAGCGGGGCGCCCCGTGTTGCGATCACCAACACGCCCAAATAGCTAATGCCCGCGGCCAGCCATTGCCAGCGACTGATGTGCTGTTTGAGTACGGGGCCTGCGAGCAGCGCCAGTGTCAGCGCCCAGGAATAATTGATGGCCATCGCCTCCTGTGCCGGCAGGCGATCGTAGGCTGCGAATAACAGCAGGTAGTACAGCGTGGGATTGAGTAATCCGACGCTCATGCCGGTTAGGCACGCTTTCGCTGTGAACTCAGGCCAGCGACGCCACTCGCCGGTGATTGCAATAAATGCGGCTAAAAACAGCCAGGAGCTCAAGCTGGCAATCCACAGGAGCTCAGTGGGGGATAAGTGGTTGAGGCTGAATTTGAAAGCGGTCGCGACTGTGCTCCACAGTGCGACCGCTCCGAGGCCGAAACGCCAGGCGATATCAGGCCTCGGTGTCGTCATGGCATGCAGGTCACAGCATGCCGCGTACGCCAATCCAGACAGCGCGGCCAGGCTCGTTAACCTGGAACTGCTCGGGATTGAACGCGTTGGCGCGATTGAGATGCTGGCTGTACGCCTTGTCCAGAGCGTTATCGATGCCGACTTCAGCCGTCCAGCCATCCATGAAGCGATAGCGCGCTGAAAGATTCAGCACACCCCAGCCGGGCGTCTCACGCACATCCAGTCCCTGTCCTGCGATACCGGTTGAGGAATCCAGATCGACTCGCCACTGTGTCGCCTGTGCCTGCAGGTTGGCCGTTGCCTCCCAGTCAGCATTGCGCCAATCGAGGCGGGCAAATCCTTCCAGCGGTTGGATTTGTGCGAGTGCACGGTTGTCCGTGTCGTTCTCGGCATGGACATAGGCGGCCCCGAACTGCGCAGTCCAGTTGCGATCGATGGTCCAGGTGAAGCGCGCTTCACCACCCATTAGGGTCGCGTTGACGTTGCGGTAGATGGTCGCGTTATTGTCAGCCAAAAGGGCTCTGTCACGAAGCACGAAGTCTTGGACGTCGTTGTAATACAGCGACAAGTCTGCTTGCCACGCACCCATCTGGGCTATGGCGCCGACTTCAAACTGACGATGCTGCTCGGGTTCGAGGTTGGGGTTACCTACCCAGCGGCCCGAGGGCGTACGACCGTTGGAGGCGATGTAACGCTCGGTGGCGTCAGGTGTGCGCATAGACTGCGCAAGACCCGCATACCAGCCGAACTGGCCATCGTCTGCGGTGTGCTCGAGTCGCAATAATCCACCCCAATTGTGGTC
>JAZBOZ010000215.1:0-4603 GCA_036351405.1 Halieaceae bacterium | reverse complement strand
GGCCTCAAGGCGCTCGATCTGCTTGCGCAGCACCGCGCGTGGTGAATGAGGGACCGGCGCGTGGCTGTGGTGGTCAAGCACATCGCAGATCACCATCGCCGTTCCTTCGAGCCATGGCAGGGGTCGCAAGGTGTCGAGGTCAGGCCGCATCACATAGTCGCCGTAGCCGGCACTCCAGCCTGTTGCCGCGTAACCCTCTACCGTATGCATCTCCATGTCGGTGGCGAGCAGGTAGTTGCAGCAATGGGTCTCTTGCCAAGCGTGTTCGATGAAGTGTTGGGCATGGAAGCGTTTGCCCATCAGACGGCCCTGCATATCGACAAGGCAGGTCAGTACGGTATCAATCTCGCCGCGCTCGACGGCGATCTTCAGATCATCGAAGTTCATTGGGGCTCGCCTAGCTGGCCTCTGGCAGTAGAGACAATGAGTGCTTGATGCACGCTGCAAATAGCAGCAGTCGTTTGATGCTGCCCATCCGGGAAGCGGGGATGAAGCCCATCGGTGCAGACGTCATCCCCACTCCCGTTAGGCTGATCAGTTCAACGACGCGCTGTTCAGCGACCGCTTTTACACCTCTGGCACTAGCAGCTGTAGCGATAGGGCCGACCGGCCTTATTCATCAGCTCGTTATAGTCCTTAAAGATCTTGATCACCTTAGCCTTGGTCTCTGACTCTTTCGCGACCTCATCCCAGAACTTGACAGCCGCCTCTTCGACAGTGGCCCATTCTTTATCTGGAATCGTTGTCAACTTCATCTTCTTGCCGTTAACGCGCAGATCCGCCTCGCCGCCCCAGTACCACCACTGCCGGTAGTAGTGCGAGCTGTCGAAGGTCACCTTGAGCAGTTCCTTGAGGCGATCCGGCAACTTGTTCCACTGATCCTGGTTGGCAAAAAACGAGCCAGCCCAAGCACCGGAGATGTTATTGGTCAGGAAGTAATCGGTCACATCCGCCCAGCCCACGGTGTAGTCCTCGGTGATTCCTGACCAGGCAATGCCGTCGAGTTCGCCCGTTTGGACGGCAACTTCAATGTCTTCCCAAGGCAGGGTGACAGGAACAACGCCGAATTGCGCCATGAAGCGACCAGCGGTTGGAAAGGTGAATACCCGCTTGCCTTTGAGATCGGCAAGACTATTGATCGGATCTTTGGTGGCGAAATGACAGGGGTCCCAGGCACCGGCAGAGATGTGCTTGACACCCACCTTGGAATACTCTTCGTCCCAGATCTCGTTGAGACCATACTTGTTGAACAGTACAGGGACATCGAGGGAGTACCGGCTGGCGAATGGAAAGTAGCCGCCAAAGACGCGGACCTCAACTGGCGCAGCCATCGAGTCGTCATCTGACTGCACGGCATCGATGGTGCCTTTCTGCATCGCCCTAAACAGTTCACCCGTCGGCACCAACTGATCGGCGAAATACAGTTCGATCTGCATATCGTCTCCCGCGATCTTGTTAAACGAATCGATCGCAGGCTTGATCACATGCTCGGCTAGGGCCGGACCGGCATAGGTCTGCATGCGCCATTTGATGGTTGTTTTCTTATCGGCATGAACGAACGGTGCGACGGTCGTCGCGGCAGCGGCTGCCGATGCGACACCGGCCGTCTTTAGGAAGTCACGGCGATTTTTCATAGACTAAACCTCTAGCTGTAGTCGGTTTTACGTGATCCGCTTCGAGCGGTGACTTCCCAGTGGTGATCTCGTTCTTTGTTGATGTTCGCAGCTGAGTCGATTGCCCAAGGCCCGATCAAGGTCAACGACCGTAGACCTGTTCGGGAAGCCAGAGGGCTATCTCGGGGAACAGCATGACCAGCGACAGGCTGAAGATCATGATCAAGACAAACGGCACGATCGAGCGATAGATATCTCCGAGCCCAAT
Organism: Halieaceae bacterium; assembly: GCA_036351405.1. Taxonomy (GTDB): domain Bacteria; phylum Pseudomonadota; class Gammaproteobacteria; order Pseudomonadales; family Halieaceae; genus Luminiphilus. Next base: position 2,722 of record JAZBOZ010000215.1, on the reverse strand, counting down.
CTCAGGTGGCGCCATGGCGCGCATCAGAAACAGGTTGTAGCCGAAGGGTGGCGTCATGTAGGCGATCTGGGTCGTGATGGTGTAAAGGATGCCGTACCAAATCAGATCGAATCCGAGCGCGCCAACCAAGGGCACATAGAGGGGCGCGACGATCACCAGCATGGCGGTATCGTCAAGGAAGGTGCCCATCAGGATGAAGCTCAGCTGCATCAAAATCAGGATCATCCAGGGGTTGAGACCGAGCTGCTCAGTAAACAGGTTCTCGATCGCACGAACCGCGCCCAGTCCGTCGAAGACCGCCCCAAACGCAAGGGCAGCGAGAATGATCCACATGAACATGCAGGAGATGAACAGGGTCTTGCGCACCGAGTTCTCAAACACCTCGGCCGTCATTCGCCCCTTCGCCACTGCCGCCAGAAAGGCGGCGATAGCACCGATGGCAGAACTCTCCACCAGCGAGGTCCAGCCATTAACGAAGGGCAGCATCATCGCTGCGAAGATCCCCAGCGGTAGCAGGCCTGCACTGAGCAGGCGGAGTTTCTCACCGAGCGGCACGTTGCGTTCGCTCTTATCCAAGACCGGCCCTAAGTTGGGATTGATCCGACAGCGAACCGCGATGAAGAGCACAAAAAGCGCGGCCATCATCAGACCAGGCAGGATGCCGGCGAGCCAGAGTTGACCGACCGGCTGGCGGGCGATCATGGCATAGAGCACTAACACCACCGACGGTGGCACCAGAATCCCCAACGAGGAACCGGCCTGAATGACACCGGTCACCATGCGCTTGTCATAGCCGCGGCGAAGCAGTTCCGGCAACGCAATGGTGGCGCCGATGGCCATACCAGCAACGGACAGCCCGTTCATCGCGGAGACCAGCACCATCAGGGCGATCGTCCCGATCGCGAGCCCACCATGGACCGGCCCCATCCAGACATGAAACATCCGATAGAGATCATCGGCGATGCGCGACTCGGAGAGCACATAACCCATAAAGATAAACATCGGCAGGGTGAGCAATGGATACCACTTCATCAGCTTCATCGCGGCTGAGAACGGAAGGTCCGATCCGCCGGTACCCCAGAGTGCAAGGGCGGCGATCGCTGCCACGGCGCCAATGGCACCAAACACCCGTTGTCCCGTCATCAGCATGAGCATCATCGACGAGAACATCAGGATGGCAATCCATTCGTGTGGCATCAGAGCGACTCCCCGCGCAGCTTGGCGATATCTTTGAGGAGTTCTGAAATGGCCTGTAGCAACATCAGCACCACGCCAACGCACATGACGATCTTGATTGGCCAGAGGTAGGGTCGCCAGGCCGTGGGGCTGCGCTCGTTGTATTGCAGCGAATAGCTTGTGCTATCGATAGCGCCGTATAGCAAGACGCCGAGGTAGAGGATTAAAAAGAGAACAGTCAAGGCATCGAACCAGGCCTTACGGCGTTCAGACCAGTTGCCGTAAAAGAGATCCATGCGGACATGAGCGCCGGCCTGTAGCGAATAGGGGCCACCCAGGATGTAATAAGCCACCATCGCAAACTGGGCCATTTCAAGCGTCCAGAGCGAGGGTAAAAAGAAGGTCTTGGAGATGGACGACCAGAGCAGGATAGCCATCATCACAAACACGATATACATCGCGATGCGACCCACCCGATAGTTCATGCCGTCGATGAAGCGGATATAGGCCTTGAGAAAGCGTGGCATGGGTCCTCCTCGGGGCTCAGAGGCGCTTGGCGCTAGGACGCCGGATGCTTGAGCAAGGCCGTCAAACCCGCTTGGAGGAGTTTGGCGAGCCGATGCGCGACCCGTTCGGCAAGATCGAGCCGCTCAATGAGATCGCTGCGGATCTCGAGCATGACATTGGCAAGCCCCTGCGCCAGTGCATGGGTGCGCATGGTGTGTGTCACACCGTCTCTGGGCTCGTAAGGCTGATTGCGGCGTGTGTCCAAGCCGGTGACAGCAGGAGACAGCGGGAGCAGCGCATCGGCCAGTCGGCTGTCTGCGTCATGCAAAATGCCGAGTTCCAAATCACGACGCTCGCCGTTGAACACCGGCGTGAAGGAGTGGATGCTGACCAGGATGGGTGCCGGACCATTGGCCAGCCGGGTTTCCAGCAGCGCAGCAAGATGCTGATGAAAGGGCTCGTAGATGGACTGGACGCGCTGCGCGATCTGCGCATCATCCAGCCCTTGGTTGCCGGGGATGGTCCAGCGCTCGCTCTGCTCGGCGACGCCTGAGCGCCCCGGCGGACGGTTGCAATCAAAGGCGAGTCTGGAGAAGCGTGCGGCGACTAACGGCGCATCGAGTGCCTGACTGAGGTGGTCTGCGACAACACGCGCGCCCGGGTCCCACGCGATATGGCTCTCTCGCGCCTCTAGGTCGAGCCCCAGTGTCCCGAGCGCCTCCGGAAACTGCAACGAGGCGTGCTCGCAGATCAGCACGATGCGGCTGTTTCCGTCGTCATTGATAACCTCGACGGCTGGGCCTTCGTGCTCTCGCAGCAGGGGTGGTGTCTGGGATAACGTAACAGCCATGGTGGAATATCTTGTACAAGCGATTATCGGCTGTCAAACTTTTTCCAAATCGTTGGCTTCGTTGATGGTTGCCGATCGTGCGACGATGGATACACGAGGACGGTGACCGCTATTTGCTGCGTGATGAGCCCGGATGCGCGGGCAGGAGTTGCTTGCTTGAACGAGTCGGAAGCCACCATCCAGGAACTC
>JAZBOZ010000214.1:0-2048 GCA_036351405.1 Halieaceae bacterium | reverse complement strand
TATCTGCAAGAGATGCGCCTGGAGCGGGGGCGGAGCCTGTTGCTGGACACCGATCTTCAGGTCCAGTTGATCGCGGATCGGGTTGGCTACCGCAATGCCGGGGATTTCACCCGTGCCTTCCGCCGTCATTTTGGGGTAACGCCACGGCAATACCGGCAGGGTCGACTCGAGCCCGATGACGTGGATGAGCAGTCGCATGGACTCAACCATGGGCTCAATCCCTAGGCTCGCGCACTGACCATGGCAACAGCACCCAGTCCCACCCAGATCGATATCCGCATTGGGCGAGTCGATCAACGCTTCCAGACCTTTGATCCCTCGCGCTTTCGCGAGCGCGATTTGGACCCGGATGCGACCGCCTTCATCGTCGACTGGGCGCGCGAACTGAACCGCCGGGTGCCGCTCGAGATCCATCTCAATGTGAAGGATTCTGGACCCGCGCTCTCGCTGATTGCCGAGAGCCTGACCATCCTCGGCTGGGTGGTGAACTGGCGACCGTTGGAGATCTTCCTCTATGAATGGCGCCCGATCCGCCGCGACGCCAAGCTGTTCCGGCGCCTCGCCGCGGCCCGGAGCAATGTTCAGGGCTGAGCGGCGTGGTCGGTAGGCTGGCAGGGCATTCGTTGTCAGGCGGCCGTGCCGGCTTTTCCGGATGAGCCTTGGCCTTTAGGCGCTGAGCGGCTCGACTGGAGCGCCTCGTTAGGCTTATTTGATCTCCATATCAGATGCTTTGACTCCATCTGACGCCGGGCTGCATCTTCGGCGATTGCAGCGATGTTGCCACCAAATCGCGCGGAGATTTTCTCGCGCGTTTGATGAATTTCTTCAATGACTAAATCAGCGTTTCTAGATGTCATCACCTAGTAACTCCTCTGGCGTACAGATTATTGGTATCGGGATAGCTTGCCTTATAAGCAAATCATGAATGCGCGGAAGTATTTTTGCATTTGCGATGTGCTTGCAGTTCCAAGTCAGTAGGTACTGTATCTCGTGGTATGCAACAGCTGCAATGTGAAGAGCGTCCACTTCGGCTTTATCGGGTAAGATGCCGAGCGACATGATCTCATTTGCAAGCTGCACAATTTCAGGGGCATGAGGCAAAAGCGGAATTTCATCAAGCAACTGCATACGTTCTGCTGCGAGTGCAGGGTTTCCAGCTGAGGCTTCGTCAATCACATATTGCGAGATTACAAGCCCATATTGGCTGCGTTCTTCATTCCACCAGCGGTGCGTGAGCAGTTGTCGTGCTGCTGTTACGATTTGGCTGCTTGGCTGTTGCCGCAAGTAGCTGACAATGGATGTTTCAATGTAAACTGTTTGCATGTCGCCAATTTTTTGTGCCTAACAACGCGTTGGCACAGTCGATAAAAATGAGTAGCTCAGTGAGGTTCATGCTGGAAATGCTACGCTAGCAGCGAGACTTTGTATAACGCTTGTTCTTGGTGCTGCTCCCGGTCAATGCCTGAGGCCGAGGAGCAGTTCGTGGAGCTGAGTAAAGATTGCGCCACTGCGGTTGGCAGGCTCCAGCGCATTTTAACCCCGCCTCGGGCGGCAAGTCCCGAGGCTGACAGGGTATCCCGACCTCAGATGGGATACCGAAGGATAGCCGCCACGGCTTTGCCGGACTCCGGCAGATCCTCGGCGCGCACGCTGAGCACCTCACCGCCGGTGGCGAGGACGCGCCGTGCGACCTCATCGGCCACGCCATAGGTCTCCGCGCTGGCCTCGTCGGCGAAGGTGACGCGGCCATCGGCATCGTCGACGGTGCCATTGACCACCTGATCCATATCGACCAGCAGGCTGGCGACAGCGCCAGCGGTCGCGGCCCGCGCGGCGCGCACGATATCCGTGGTGGCACGGTCTTCATTGATGCGCTGGCGGTAACGCCCCTGCCAATCGGCGATCTTGGCCCGATAGACCTCATCGAGCAGGGCGCGAGCGGCGTTGGCCAGCTCGGCCGGGCTCTGGCGCTCCGGGTTGCCGCGTAGACCTTCCGCGAGCAGGTGCGGATAGCTGTTGACCGAGCGATAGATGGCATCCAAGGCATC
>JAZBOZ010000213.1:0-2489 GCA_036351405.1 Halieaceae bacterium | reverse complement strand
GATGGCTCTGCTGCTTGCGCTCATTGCGTCTCGTAAAGTGCCTCCTGTTGGGGAGCAAGGATAATGCGTTCTACGGTTTTCGCTTTTTGCGCTGTGATGGGTACCTATTCAGCTTTCTCTACAGCACAGACGCAGGTTCCCAATGTCTTTATTGATGGCGAGGTGATTGAGGCCGCCGAATTTAACGAGAATTTCGATATCTTGGAACAAGCTATCGACGCGATTCCGGCGGGCCCTCAGGGTGAGACAGGCCCCGCAGGACCTCAAGGTCCTATGGGGCCCGCTGGACCGGTAGGTGCAGCGGGTCCCGCGGGGGCGACGGGGGCGGCTGGGCCTGCTGGCGCAGGTGGCATCACTAACGGTGGTGAAGGGATTGTTGTTACTGGCGCAGGGACGGTTGGCGACCCTTACGTTGTTTCCAAGACACCTCCAGTGCTGGGCGATACTTTCGCTGGAGGCACAGTAGGTGGCGTGGCCGCCATGGCGGTCAGTGGGGAAACAATGGGCTACAAAATCATTGTTTATCGCGAGGCAACGTCTCTGCGCCCATTTGGCGCTGACGGGGTCACCATGACCCAAGCCAGCGCGTTTCGAAGCGGGAGGATGGCAACTAGTACGCTACTAGCAGTTGACCTCAGCACGCTCAGCGCCGCAGCTGAATGCCAACAACAAGTCGCTAATGGGCCGTTGTCAGTCACCCTGACCGCTGACTGGTATCTTCCTTCTTCTGATGAGCTTCAAACACTGATAGCCCGCCTGAACAGCGCCAACGTCAATACGCTCACAGACGAGCCCTATTGGACCTCAACGCCCCAGTCTAATATTCACACCAGAGCGATCGCCCGGAACGGTGCATCAGGGGACCAAATCGATGTAGACCCAGGCGCCATTTTCGCAAACCCTGACCGCTCAACTGAGTACAAGGTCATTTGCCTGCGAGATGTTTTCCTCTGATACAAACGCGCGCATCGACGCGATGTCCCGTAACGCGCCAAGGACCGAAGTCATCGCCACCTGTCAGCGAGCGCGCTGTCAACTTTTCGTGCATTGGCAGCAGCGTCTTCATTACTGCAACCAGCGAGGCTTTGGTCAGCGTACCAGGGCTGCGCTCGATGGTAATAACTTTACTGACGGCTTCTTAACAAAGCTGGCTGTCACCGAGCCCGACGCAGTGAGGAGGTTTAAATGCCGGAGAAGCTATCGTGGTTGGTTCTCAAGTTAATTGCGCTGTCAGCACTCACCATGTTCGTCTGGGGAGTCTTCGGCTTTATTGAATACTTCTTCAGATTCTCAATAATCCCTCTGCAGAACCCGGACTTTCTGCCGGGCACACAATTTCTACACTGGTTGCTAATCACTTCGTCCGGTGTCGTCTTGCTATTCGGGTTTGTCACCAAATGGCGCCGTACACCCACAGCGATGCTAGTGATGTATGCGATGCTGGGCACGATGTGCTTCATACAGACCTTTGACATGATGACGTCCCAGAGCAGGTATCTGGCTTACGGTATCGAAATTGCCCTTTACGTTGCTATCTCATCATTTTTGTTTCGCGCAAAAACCTCCAAGGCCTACTTTTCGGCACTCAAGCCTAGTGAGCTGGGGCAAAGAACTGCTCAACAAAGTCTGAGGATCTTGAAAAAATGACGATTCTTCGTCCTGATAGAGAGGGAGAATGAAAGAGAGCAATTATTAGTCTTCATGAGCGTTAACGCACAGCAAGACAGCACAGACAGGAAAAACACGATGCGTGTTGATCAGGTCCCGACGAATGCAGCCATTACCGACGCCGACCAAACTTTATCTTCGAGACGGATCCCATGCACATCAGTACAGTGAAAGCGCCAGATGTCGACATTCCGAATTGAGCAATATTGGCATGTGATCTTGCCGGCATTCGACTTATCAGCGGAGGCACTGGCAAGAAGAGCGGGGCTGCCTGTCGGTATTTTCGCGGACGATCCTGTGTTGATCGATGTAACCGCGTGGTCATCACTCTGGAATGCGTTTGAGGCAGAAATTGACAGACCCAATCTCGCGTTACAGATTGGCCAGAACATCACGTTGGACATGTTCGACCCAGCACTCTTCGCCGCCATGTGTTCTGAGAACTTCAAGCAAGCCGTACGGCGGTTTCAACGCTACAAACCACTAATGGGCCCGTGCCGCTTGAGTATCGAAAGCAGCGGTGCCTTCGCCGTATCCTGTCATGTCGACGGGTTATCACAACCACCGCGACTGTGGGGTATTACAGAGCTTGTAGTATGGGTCAGCTTGGCTCGCCATCTGACGCGCCTGCCAATCGTGCCCATCCGCGTTGAGATACCTGTCGAGGTTGATGCAGCGAAAGCTTTTGAGACTTATTTTGGTGTGGCGCTCAACCATGGCCCAAGTTACAAGGTCGCATTTAAAAATGAGGATGTCGAACAACCAATTTTGACGACCGACGCATCTATGTGGGAATTCTTCAAGCCGGTGTTGGAGAAACG
>JAZBOZ010000212.1:0-2084 GCA_036351405.1 Halieaceae bacterium | reverse complement strand
GCGCTGGTTACGTCTCCATCTGGGTCGCGCAGAGCGAGAGTGCTTCTGCTGCCTTTTTCTGAACGCAGCCAATGGAGTGATCGCCATCGAAGATTTGTTCTGGGGCACGGTGGATGGCGCTGTTGTTTACCCCCGGGTGGTAGTGCAGCGGGCGCTGGCCGTAGGCGCCTGCTCAGTGATTGCTGCGCACAACCACCCCTCAGGCAGGCTGGAGCCGTCTGCTGCGGACCTACGGATCACGGAGCGGCTCAAGGCAGCTCTTGCGCTGGTGGATATCCGTTTGCTGGATCACATGATTGTCGGCGGTGGACGCTGCCAGAGTTTGGCGAGTCTTGGGCACTGCTGATGTTTAACCGGGTGTGCGCTTTCCAAAATGCACGCAGCGGGTCTGTCCAGATATTAGATCAGGCCCAGCTCGATCGACTTCAGTACTGCCCGGGTACGATCCCGAACGCCGAGTTTGGCGAGAATATTGGAGACGTGGTTTTTCACCGTGCCCTCGGAATTATTGAGTGCTTCGGCGATTTCGCGGTTGCTGTAGCCACCTGCCATCAGTCGAACCACTTGGGTTTCGCGCGCTGTCAGCGGTTCGATATCGTGGCTGGGTTTGTCCTCCGGTGCTCTTTGGGCGAGACCTCGCAACAAGGTTTCAGTGATGCCTGGTTGGATCATGGTGCCGCCGCCGGCGACGGACTCGATCGCTTCGATCAGGCTCTCCAGGGAGCAGTCCTTCAATAAATAGCCGGTTGCCCCGGCGGTCATGGCGTCGAGCACCTGATCATGATCATCGAAGGTGGTGAGAATGATCACCGGGACGCTGAGCTCGGCCTTGCGTAGTGCCTTAATGGCATCGGCACCGCTCATTTGCGGCATCCGCATGTCCATGAGCACCACGTCGGGTGCATGCGCTTTGACCAGTGGTACGGCATCAATGCCGTCGTTGCCTTCTGCAACTACTTCAACGCGGTCCGATAGCTGCAACAGACCGCGAATGCCCGCCCGCACCAGCTGCTGATCATCGATCAGCAGGAGCTTGAGTGGAGAGGCTGATGCGTTCATTGGGATGTGCCGGGCAGCCACACCGACAGTGCGACACCCTCGCTGTCGGTGGTGAGAGTAAGCGTGCCGTTGAGCTGTGCGACGCGTTCCCGTAGCCCTGTTAAGCCATTGCCCTCGCGCACCACGGGTGGCGCTGTTCGACCATTATCGCGCACCGATAGTGCAATGCCCTGTCCATCACGCCCGATCTGGATCCAGCTCTGTGTGGCATTGGCATGGCGCAGGGTGTTGGTCAGCGATTCCTGGACACAGCGCAGCAGCGTTTCTGCGGTTTGAACGTCCTTAATGCTGAGGGATTCGTCCATATCCAGGGATACATCGAGCGCCGGGATATTCTCGATCAACACCGCGAGGGACGCGGCAAGATCGAGGGTGTCTTCCTCTCGCAGTGTGCTCACGGCATCGCGCACATCACTCAACAGCAGCCTGGCCAGTGCGCGTGCCTCACTCACGGATGCCTTGGCCTCGCCCTCGGTGACGCGCTCGGCAATTTGTAGTTGGATCGACAGCGCGGTCAGGTGGTGGCCCAATAAATCGTGGAGATTGCGAGCAATGCGGGTTCGCTCGCTCTGTTTGGAGGCTTCTGCCAATAATTGCTGGGTCGCCATTAATTCCCGATTGAGCGCCTCAACTTCCTGCTTGGCGGTGTCAGCCAGTTGCACGTTGCGCGCGGTCAGCACCGCGAATAAGTGAAAGGTGCCGTAAAGCACCACGGTAAAAATTGCGCCAGATTCGCCCCAGATAAAGCGCATGATGACGTACCACGCCATCAAGACGCCTGCGAGTAGCGCGAGGCTTAGCCGCCAGGGTGCCATGACACCCACCATGGACATCCACACCACGGTGTAAATTGGCAAAAATTCGAATTTCAGCAGTGCGCCCAGAGCCAGTGCGCTGGCTAACTGGATGGTTAAGCCTACCGCTGGCTGCCACCGAACGGCGGGTTGGTCCGCCATGCTCGCCCACATGGCGATAGCATTGACGGCAGCCAAAGCAGTGGCCATGAGAAGGGTCTCGGTGGCTGC
>JAZBOZ010000211.1:0-4143 GCA_036351405.1 Halieaceae bacterium | reverse complement strand
GTAATCGTCGTTGAGACGATGTGTCGACTGGCGTCGAGCACCACATCCCTCACTGCTGCAAGATCACCCTTTGAGGCGCCTGCGTCTTGCTGTAGCGCGGTCAGAATAATAATAGCTGCATTGATCGATACGCCGATGGAGCCAATGACCCCGATGAGTGCCTGAATCCCGAGGGGATAGCGGAAGACCGCGAGTGACAAGAAGCTGAGGCCAAAGGAGCAGCCGCAGACGAGGAACGCTACCGCGCTCAGTCGCCACGAGTTGAACGTCAGCAGAATCGTTGCAAACAACGCTGAGACAATCAGACCCAGCGGTCCCATCAGATCGCTGACGACCTGCGCACGCTCTTCGCTGTCGCCACCAAAGCGATAATGATAGCCAGCGGGCAGGGGGATTGGATTGGCTTGCAAGTCAGCCTTAAGCAAGGCCAAAGCTTCTTCCGGGAGCACGCCCCGAGTGAGATAGCCCTGTATCTGATTGACGCGCTCCCCATCGATCCGGGTGATCGGGCTATCGTCGGGTACCAGACGAGAATCCCCTAACGTACTCAGAGGCACTGCAGCCGGCTTGCCCGAAGTCGGGTTGCCCACGGGGATACGTAGATTGCGGAGTTCGTTGACTCGCTGCCAATCCTGCTGCACCAGTTGCGCTCTGACGGGAATTTGTTCTGTGTCCTCCAGCACTGAGCCGCCCAGACGCCCGCGCAGCGCAGCATCAATGGCGTTGGCGACGGCGACACGCTCGAGCCCTACGCGTCGCAATTGCGCTTCGTCGAGATCAAACACCAACTTGGGCGCTGCGGCTGTCATCGACACGCGTGTATGGGTAACGTCGGGTAGCTCCTCAAGCCGCTTGCGGAAGGTCTCGCCCAGAACCTTGAGCTGGTCGGTATCGGGTCCAAACAAAAGGACTTCTACCGGTGCCTCCACGGGTGGCCCCTGATCAATGCCACGAATAATGATTTGTGCACTGGGAAAGGCGGCGTCAAACTCCCGCTGCAAGCGGCGGATCAATGCATCGGTCTGGTTCTCGTCGTGTGTGAGCACCAAACCCTCTGACCAGCCGGGCAGTCCGCGCTTGTTGGAGCGGAGGTTGTAGTAAAAAGCCGGAGCACTTTCCCCCACACTCCAGTCGATGCGTCTTACTAGTGGCTCCCGGTGAAGCCGCTCATCAATCGCTTTCACAATGGACAGGGTGTCATTGATGGCAGAACCCTGGGGCATCGTAATCTGCAGATAAAACTGGTCACGATCAGTACCCGGGAAGAACTGCTTGGTCAGTGTCGGCACGCTCAAAAAACCGACAATGGGCAGTGACAAGGCGAGCGCCACCGCGCCAACCGGGTGCGCCAAACTCCAATCGAGAGAGCGTCGAAACCACCGATCGACGGTGGGGATGTCGAGACCTGTGCGCCACCATCGCTCTCCGGCTCGAATGCCGGCAGGTAAGAGATGCGCAGCCAGTACTGGGGTCACGGTGAGGGCGAGCACCATCGATGAGACCAGCATCACGATCACCGACGTGGCGATGGACCCTAAAAAGTCGCCAGCGGGCCCGGCCAAAATGGCCATCGGCATGAACGCCAGTACTGTCGTCAGCGTCGAGGCAATCAGCGGCACACGCATGCGCGATACGGCACCGACCATGGCCTCCATCGGCTGAACACCTTCGAGTAAACGCTTGCGAACCTCATCAGCCATGACAATGGAGCCATCGACCAGAAGCCCGAGTGCCACCACCAAGCCGGTCACCGACATCTGATGGATGGGTACTTCCAAATACAGCAGAGCCACCATCGACAGGAGGGTGCAGAGCGGCAGTACCACCGCAACGACGGTCGCCGCTCGCCAGCCCAATGTCACCAGCAGCACCGCCAGCACCAGGGCAACCCCGATCAGCAGGTTTTGCGCCACGTCGCTCAAACGTTGCTCGGTGTATCCGCTTTGGTCGTAGCTGACCTCGATCGAGAGTCCGCCGGCGGCCTGGCTTTGATAATTCTCGAGCCATTCATCGAACACCTCGCTGTAGGCATCGACTTGATAACCCTGATCCATCTCGACGCCGATGAGTACGGAGCGCTTGCCGTTGGAGAAGGCCAGTCGTGGCGGGGGTGTTCGCTCACCGTGAGTCACGGTAGCGACGTCACCGACGCGGAGCACACGCCCGTTGGGCAGGGCGCGGATCACCACATCGCGGACCGATTCGATACTGGTAAATTCACCGGCCAGCTCAATGGCCAGCGCAGCGTTGGAGCCTTCGAGCTTGCCTGCGGGGGTTTTGGCATCGTCGTTGCGAATGGCGCCTGTGAGTTCGTCAATCGATATACCCAACTGCGCTGCAAGGGCCTCGTTCATCTCAACCCGAATTTCCTCCTCAGGGAGGCCATATAGCATGACCCGTCGCGTTCTGGGGATACGCCGGGCAGCATCCGCAAAGGCCTCGGCTTCGCGACGCAAAACACCCGGTGGCAGCTCAATGCCTTCGGCGCCCGATATGGAGATGATCTTCACGAAAGCGGTGATGATTTCGTTATCAAAATCAGGCGGTGTGGCGCCCTCTGGAAAAGTGGCTGCGGTTGCAGCGACTTTGTCGCGCAATTCAGACCAAACACGATCAATTTCGATAAGGGGTAGGCGGTAGTCGACCTCTATGGTCATCACCGATACGCCCGTGGTTGAGGTGGACTTGATCTCGGTCACCTCTGCTTGCTCGCGCACCGCGTCTTCCAGGGGTTTGCTGATCAATGCCTCGACACGAGCCGGGCTCGCGCCGGGGAAGTAGGTCGTGACCTTCGCGATGAAAGGGGTGATTGAGGGATCTTCCTGGCGCCCCATGCCGCTGAAGCTGGTATAGCCAACGACCGTAATGGCGATAATGACCAGCGCTAAGTAACGGGAGTGGGTGTATAGGATACGAGCCAACATTATCGTGCACTCACCGGCTGGGGAGCGATGATCGCGCCGGGGCTGATGCGCTGCAGACCGGTAGCGACGACTTCAGCGCCATCGCTCAAGGTGCCGCGCACGAAGGCCTTGTCACCACTCACATAAATCACCTCAACAGACTCACGCACAGTGGTTGGCGCCCCGCTCGAGCGATCCAAACGTAGGACTGTCCACAGCCCACGGTGTCCCTCGATCAGCGCGGTGAGTGGTAGCCAGCCGCCTGCTGCGGAAACTTTCTCGGCAAGCTCCAAAATCACCGGCTCTCCGACAGTGGCGGATACCGATCCGGGTACGCTTAATACTGCGCCAACGGTGAGGGTGGCGAGATCCACGTCATTGCGCACCCCTTGTAGCTCTGCTTTGACGCGACGATCACCCAGCCGCAGGGTGTACTGTTCGCCCGGCACCAAATCCTGAGCTCGAGCCACGGGAATACCGATATGCGCCTCCCGGTCAGCGATTGCGATCAGACGCAGGACGGGCGTACCTGCACCGACTGCCGCGCCGGGCTGCAGCAGTCGCTCGGCGATAATGGCATCGTAGGGGGCGCGCAACAGACTCTTTTCGATTTCCAGCTCGGCATTCTGCAGCGCTGCTGTGGCGGCCTCAACGTTGGCCTGCAAGGCGGCTGAGCCGAGCGCGGCTTCATCGAGGCTTTGCTGCGAGGCGAGTCCTTTCGCAACCAGTTCCTGGGCGCGGATCAGTCGTTTCTGAGCCAGGTCGTTGTCTGCTTGCGCCTGATCGAGTCGCGCTTTGGCCTGTCGTCGAGCTGCCTCCCGCCGCTCGATATTGAGGCTGGCCAGGATCTCGCCCTGACTGACCTTAAGCCCCTCGCGGGCTGGCACCGTGTCAAGTGTTCCACCCAGTTCGAAGCCTACAGCGCTGTCATTACTCGCCCTGATAGTGCCGATGAAGTTGGTGTTTCGGTTATAGCCGTCGACCTGTTCAAAGCGCGTCACGGCCACCGGCAGGGGCACTCGTTCGGCTGAAATATTGCCCTGAGCGTTGACGCGGATCAGGGCTGTTGCAGCGATCGCAAACACTACTGCGAGGCCAACCGCCACCAGTGTCGGTACTCTAATCGTCAGGCTTTGCGCCATTTCCGTATCCTCAGTGAGCAATGTTAAAAACCATAACATAATGTAAATCTTATTAACATTACGCGGGGTTGTGGCTTTTGGATGATCACTCGCTTGCG
>JAZBOZ010000210.1:0-6603 GCA_036351405.1 Halieaceae bacterium | reverse complement strand
CGCCCCGGCGGGCCGATATCCGTCGCCGCTGCGTAAATACGGTCTAACACTAGTTCGGGGGTTGCCTCTCGACGAAGATAGGCGGCTGCGACGGTCGCAAAAGGCACCGCAAACGATGTGCCTGAACTCACGCTAAAGCCACCACCAGGCGCTGCGTGTCGTACATTGACACCGGGCGCTGCGATATCGACATAAGCACCCCGATTAGCCAGTCGGAACGCGCGGTTACGCGTATCCACAGCTGTAACGGCCACGACCGAATCGTACGCGGCGGGATACATCGGTTTGGCCATTGGCCCCCCGTTACCGGCCGCGGCGAAAACCATCACCCCACGCTTACCAACACGCTCCAGGGCGACCTCGAGCAGGCGATTGGGCGGCCCTGCCAAAGACAAGTTAATGACCTCAACCTGCTCGGCGAGTAACCAATCCAACGCCTTGACCAGGCTGACGGTGCTGGCGATTTCACCAAGCTTTGGATCACGCGAAAACACGGCTGCGGAATACAACTGGGCAAGTGGGGCGAGGCCGTGGAAGTCGGTGTCCTCACCAGCAAAGATCGAGGCAATCGCAGTGCCGTGAAACTGCGGCAGCGCCTCCACATCCTCGGCAAAAGCGCGATGACTAATACGCGCCCGGCTCAATGCCTGATGGGTCGTATCAACCGCGCTGTCAATGATGCCAATGCGCGTATCCAGCGTCGCCAGCAGCTCCGGCTGTACCGCGACGTCGCGAGGGTCAACGCCCTCACTGGCGTCGGCTGCTACCGGGCTGCCCGCCGTATATAAGTGATTCAAGTCCACCTCGGCCTGCCCGCCACCGACAACGTCCAAAATGCCAGCGCGGGTGGTAGAGATATCGAAACTGGCGGGGGCGGCAACCTGCGCTAACTGCAAACCCAGCTCTGGCAATTCCGTGAAGGTATCGAACAAGTACCCTTCCTCGGCCAGCCGTTCAAAAGCCGCGGGTTCGGCCATGACTAACCAGTGGCCGGTATCAATCCGCCACTGATCATCGACCATATTCTGCTCGATCTCATCGAGCCACTCTTCCAGCTCGGCTTCGATGCGCGCTTCCGTCGCATCAATCACTCGCTCGGCGACTTCGTCCGATACCGCGTCGTTTTGCGCCCAAACGCTGTTCGCCAGTAGACACCCCAACGCCCACGCGGCGAGGGTAACTATTCGGCTTCTGTTCGCTGGCTGATTCACGGTATGGTTCTCGCCCCTGTTTGGAGCCCAAGGACAGGCCCCCGCATGGAGATACATCAGTTCGACGCCCACGAGGCACGAAAAATTCCCTCAACTTGGAATTTTGCATCCCCGTCACTCGTCTTTAAGGATATCAGGTAGGCAATGGCATCGCTCACCCCACAACAAAAGCAGGCATTGATGGCCGAACTTGCGGGTTTGAAGCGATTCGGTTTGTCGCTAACCGGCAACCCGGCAGACGCCGATGACCTACTGCAGCTCACAGTTGAGCGGCTGCTTGATCGCGGCATGCCCGAGGATGCGCACCCGGCGAAGTGGGCGTATCGCGTTTGCCGCAACCTGTGGATTGATGAAATACGCGCCAGAGAGGTTAGAAGTCGCCACCAACAAGCCGAGCAGGCCAGTGACACATTGCAGCATATCTCGCCGGGGGGCGAAGACAGTGCGCAGCTGGAGCAGGTGGCGAAGGCAATGGCCAATTTGGCGGAAGAACAGCGCGCAGCGTTAACGCTGGTCGCGGTAGAAGGGTGCTCTTACGCGGAGGCCGCAGAAATTTTGGACGTACCTATCGGTACGATCATGAGCCGAGTGGCTCGGGCCCGCCAGGCGCTGGCCGATTCACTCGGTTGGGACAGAGACAAACTATGAGGCTTAGGCTTTGCTTGGTAAGCGGCTGACCTCAAACGGCAACAATCGAAGGGAGTAACGGCTATGGCCGAGCGTCCAATAAACAACCCAGACGACATTCAACTGCTGTCGCTTTACATTGATGGCGAATTGGACGCCGTAGCCATCGACAGGCTGGAAACTCGCCTGGAGCGTGAGCCCCAGCTGCGCGCACAGCTCGATACGTTACAAAAGAACGACGCCCTGCTCTGCCAACTCTATAAGTCAGGTCCAGCAACACGGATTCCCGCCAAGGCGACCGTCGCACTCTCGAGTACGGACAATGTGGTGGTATTCCCCGCGCGTCGCAAAGCTCGCTTACCTTTTGCCATTGCAGCTACCGTGGTCATGGGTATTGCCGCGGTGCTCGTTCAGCAAAATCTCATGACGGGTGCAGGCCGCGCGCCTGGTATGGATCAGGGATTGGCTGACGCACTGGAAACGTTACCTTCCCGAGCAGACGGCTGGGACACACTGGCGGATGGTTCGCAGTTGCGGGCCGTTTTGACCTTCCCCGCTGCCGATGGTCGCTGGTGCCGCGAGTTCATGCTGGCCAATGATGAGAAACATTGGCGCGGTGTGGCCTGTCGGGACAACGATACCTGGGTCACGCAAGTAATGGGCAGCGAGGTGTTCCTTGAGCAGCAAACCCATTACCGAACAGCGGGTGCTGAGGATGATCTGGCGGTAGCACGCTTCATCGATAACACCGCCGCTGACGTCGCCCTGGGCCCCGCTCAGGAGCAGCAGCTGATCGACGCCGGCTGGCAGGCTCCATAACCCGCTGATTTCTTGTGCGCATCATCCTAGCTGCAGTCAAACCACAGCCATATCACTCGTGATGTGCCAGGCTCACTGATCTGCTGACACGCGCTACAATGGCGGTGATAGCGAGGTAGCAGTGCCTCGCGTTTGCGACAATGCCATTTCGTAAGGATTTTCATGGAAATCTATCTGACTCCCATCGCCGGGGGCATATTGATCGGTCTCGCTTCGATGACTCTACTGGCCACGCTTGGCCGGATTGCCGGAATCAGCGGCATCGTTTGGGGCGCTATCGCGGGCCCTGACCGCGATTGGCGGCTGCTCTTTTTGGTGGGTCTGGTCGCGGGTGGGTCTCTGGTGCACACCCTGACCGGGCTTCCCCTGCCTGAATCACCCTCTGCGCCACCGATAATTGCGGTGATAGCGGGTTTATTGGTGGGCATGGGTACTCGCATGGGTAGCGGCTGCACCAGCGGCCACGGCGTCTGTGGTATCGGCCGGCTATCGCTGCGCTCGACCGTGGCGACCAGCGCTTTCATGCTGGCCGGCGTTATCACCGTGTTTGTTGTGCGTCATCTGCTGGGAGGTTTCGAATGAAACAGTGGCCGGCATTGATCACCGGACTGCTGTTCGGTGCAGGACTCGCACTATCAGGCATGACCGATCCCGCCAAGGTGCTGGGATTTCTCGATATTGCCGGCGAGTGGATCCCAGATCTCGCCTTTGTCATGGGCGGCGCGCTGGTTGTCACGCTCGGTGCCACTCCATTAATCCTCGGTCGTGCGCGCCCGCTGCTCGCCGACGCCTTCCGATTGCCCGTCAACAAAACCATCGATGCACAGTTGGTGGTTGGTGGCGTGATTTTTGGCATCGGCTGGGGCCTGTGGGGGTACTGCCCCGGCCCGGCGATGGCGTCGCTCGCCTATGGAGAACCGACGACGCTGATGTTCGTGGCGGCGATGCTGGTCGGTATGTGGCTCGACGGAAAGCTGAAACTCGTCACCTCCCGCGTCGAGGACTGACCTTAACGGGCAGAATTCCGTGTGTGGGACATGAGCGCCCACAGGATATTGCTCGAGCTCACCTGCCCTACCAGCTTGCCGTTCTCAACCACAGCGTTGCGACGCTGGTGTGTATCGAGCATGCGCTGTGCCACTTCGACAATCGACTCGTCTGGCGAACACGTGTGGAATTCCTCCTCCATCGCCTGTTCAACCAACGCACCGTCCGGGCTGCCGTCATTGTAAATCGCGTTAAGCATCGCCTTGATGCAGTCAAGCTCGGTCAGCTTGCCACAGGGGCTGCCATCCGCATTGATAACCGTTAGGCCGGTCAATTTGAACTGCACCAACAACTCAGCCGCATGGGCGAGTGGCGCATCGCGACGGATAGTCAGCGGGTTGCTGAACATGCAGTCGCGAATACTGGTGGGTTTAGACATATTGTTATCTCCAGCGTCGAATTTCAGGAAAGATCCAGCGCGTAAGGCTTCAGCACCGATAATGGCACCAGATCAAGTGTTCGGATATGCGTACTGCGCAACTTGATACGAGGGGCAGCGCCGGCCTCGTGGGCTTCTAACCAGCGTCCCGCACACAAGCACCAGCCATCCCCATCTTGCAAACCGGGAAAGCCAAATTCCGGACGCGGCGTCGTGAGGTCATTACCGCGTTCGCGTGAAAACGCCAGAAACGCATCGCTGACCACCGCGCATACCGTATGAACACCCAGATCTTGGGCACCGGTATGGCAATAACCGTCTCGATAAAACCCCGTCAGCGGGTCGTTGCAGCAGCCTTCCAACGGCTCACCCAGGACGTTCAAAGCTTCAGAGTCAAAGGCCACGTGGGCTCCTTATGTACAACGAGTGCACACCGAATCGTGTCACCACCAGCCGGGATCAATATCCACCGGGCCATCGGCGGAAGAGGACCAATAGGCCGCAATACTATCCCAGAAAAAGTACGGCCCGGCGATCATTCCCGCCAGCAACACGGTACGAACCGTCCACGCAACCCAACCGTCGACGTCGTCACTACGGTAGTTCATGACACCCACGGCGATAACGTACAGGATGACGGGAATATCCCACCAGGACATAACAGTTGCTCCGGCTCGATCTTTACGGCGTATTTGACACCAATCGAGGGGGAAGTTGCAGCCTTGAAACGCGAACTAGGGCAGCCGGATTGACAAATTTTCCGAAACTGCGAACTCAGTCCAGAAAGTCGGTGATGTGGTCCGCTTCCACAGGCCTGCTGTAGAGATATCCCTGACAGCGAATACCCGTGTGTTCGCGCAAACACAGCGCCTGCTCTTCGGTCTCTACGCCGGCGGCTACCACGTCGAGATGGAGACTGCGTCCAAGTGCAATGATGGCGTTGGTGATGGTAGCGCCATCCGGATCGCGGGGCAGCTCGCGTACAAACGCGCCATCAATTTTGAGCTGTCGGATAGGTAACCGCCGCAAATAGAGCAGGTTGGAATAGCCGGTGCCGAAATCATCAATCACCAGACCCACACCCAGATCTTTCAGCGCCTCAAGCGACAGCCGGCCGCTATCCATCTCGTGCAACAACGCGTACTCACTGACCTCCAGTTCGATCATGTCACCGGGGACTTGGTAGCAAGTGAGGCATTCGCGCAGCTTATCGACAAACTTATCCATACTCAGGGTCATGCCACTGATGTTGATTGCGAATCGCGTCCCCGGCTTGGCATCTCGCCAATAGGTACTAATGTCTTTGCATACCCTTTCGATCGCCCAAAGATCCAGCGCCTGAATCAACGAGCTTTCTTCAGCGGCCGCAATAAATTCTTTGGGCGCGATTTCGCCCACATCCGGGTGATGCCAGCGCAACAGCGCCTCGAAACCCGTCACTGCCCCACTCTGCAAGTCGTATTCAGGCTGATACACCATGCGCAGATCGCCGTTGGCCAGCGCCTGCCGCAGACCACTCACCAGGAACAGGTGTCGCGCTGCACGCTGTGTCATTTCATCGGAATAACAGCGCCAGGCAGATCGGCCATCGGACTTGGCTTGATACATCGCGGTATCGGCATTGCGGAGCAACGCCTCGCGATCCTCACCATCGTCAGGATAGCTGGCAATACCGACGCTGGCTGTGACCCTGGCAGTGTTGGCATCCAGCGTAAAAGGCTTCGCCATGGTTGCGATGACTTTATCGGCAATGATCGAGACATTGCCGCTGTTATCGATACCGGGGAAGACAGCAATAAATTCGTCACCACCGACTCGGGCGAGCACATCATTGGAACGCAACACGCTACGCAGGCGCGATGCCGCCTGCTGCAGCAGTTTGTCACCCGCACTGTGACCCAACGTATCGTTAACGTCTTTAAAATGATCGAGATCGATAAACATCACAGTAAAGACCGAGTCATTTCTTCTAGCGAGTTCAACATTGCGATCAATGATCCCAATCATCTGATGTCGATTGGGTAGCCCGGTCAAGACATCGTGATTCGCCAATTGCCGCAGGCTGTCTTCATTCGCCTTTAGATCACTGATATCCGTAAAGACCGCGGTATAACCGCCGTCTTCACCAGAGCTGACGTCGGACTCGCTGGGCACCGCTGAGACCGTCAACAAACCGGGAATGTCATGACCATCCTTGTGCTGCAACCAGACCTCCCCCTTCCAGCGGCTCGTATTTTTGAGGGAGGCCAAGACCTCGGCCCAGCGATCCGCAGGGTTACGCTCCGACAGCAACATGGCAGCACTCTTGCCTTTCAACGCACTGATATCGTGACCAGAGATACTGGCGAGTGCGGCGTTGGCATCCTGAATAACGCCATCCACGCGGATGAAAATCATCGCTTCCGAGGAGTCGGAGAAGACTCTGGCCGCGCGACGCAACCGCATGCGCGCATCATCCAGTTCGGTGATGTCGTGAGCGCTTACGACGACACCGGTGATGGTGCCGTGCTCGCGCAGCGG
>JAZBOZ010000209.1:0-3089 GCA_036351405.1 Halieaceae bacterium | reverse complement strand
TGTGTCGAGTGGTTCTTTGAGAAGCTCTTGGGTTTGGAGATGGACTCGATCGCCCAGGCCTATTTTAATGGCCTCTCCAACGTGCTTATCGAGAATGCGCTGGCACAGCCTCAGATCGTCGTGCATCGTGATTTCCATAGCCGTAACGTCATGCGGTTGGCGGATGGCGATGTTGCAGTGATCGATTTTCAGGACGCAGTGGTCGGTCCGCTGACCTATGACCCCGTCTCATTGCTCAAAGATTGCTACATCGGCTGGAGCCGAAATCGCCAAACACAGTTACTCGATCAGTACCGTAACCAGCTGATGGAAGCGGGTGTGATTCCACTGATCTCCAATGAAACACTGGTGCTCTGGTATGACTTGATGGGCCTCCAGCGGCATCTTAAAGTCCTCGGCCAATTCGCGCGACTGCACCTGCGCGATGGCCGCTCTGAGTACCTCAATGATTTGCCGATGACGCTGACGTACGTGCGCGACATCATGACCCGCTACGGCGGTGTGATTCATGAAGTCGGTGCTTTCGACGTGTGGGTGGAAACTACGGTGATGCCCGCGGCTCAAGCTCAGGATTGGTTTAAGCGCATGCGTTTGCCGAAAAAGGTAGAGAAAGAACCGCTTCTCCCATGAAGGTTATGGTGCTCGCCGCTGGTAAGGGCGAGCGGATGCGACCTCTGACTGATGCGACGCCCAAGCCCTTACTCGAAGTAGGTGGAAAGCCGCTGCTCGCTTGGCATTTTGAGGCGCTGGCCAGTGCGGGTTATCGCGACGTGGTGGTCAACGCCGCGTATTTAGGTCAGCAAATCATCGACTTTTGTGGCGACGGCAGCCGGTGGGGGCTTGATATCCAGATGTCCGTCGAGCCCGCGCCGCTCGAGACGGCCGGTGGCATCATCGAGGCCCTGCCCCTGCTGGGAGGGGGCCCCTTCGTTGTGCTTAATGGTGATGTCTTTACCGAATATCCGCTGGCGCAGCTCCGGGCGGTGCCACTGAAGCCGGCGGGCGCGCATCTAGTGATGGTGCCCAACCCGCCACATAACAGTTGTGGTGATTTCGCACTGGCGGAAGCGTGCAACGAGCCATTCGGGGGGCAGTTCAAACACCTAAGCCAAGCAGACGATGCCAGCTGGACATACTCGGGGCTCGGCGTCTACCAAGCGGATTTTTTTCAGCATTGCGAGCGTGGTCCTAGGCCACTCAAACCGCTGCTTGATCAGGCCATTGATCGCGGTGCGTTAACTGGGGAGATCTGGTCTGGCGTTTGGACTGATGTGGGCACGCCACAGCGACTTGCTGCTCTCGACCAGACGCTCAGCAGTGAGTCGCAGCGCTTAGGGCCATACCAATGACAGAAATTGGCTGCGCGACAGGGAAGGCGTGCTTGCCGGTCGCCATAGTGGCGCGCTAGCAGCTAAACTCTGCGGCTTTAACCGCGGCCGGAATGACCATGCCTGATTACCAGATTGCACCATCCATACTCTCTGCAGACTTCGCCCGGCTCGGGGAGGAAGTGGAGGCCGTGCTAGCGGCCGGCGCGGACATCGTGCATTTTGATGTGATGGACAACCATTACGTACCTAACCTGACGATTGGTCCGATGGTTTGTCGTGCCCTGAGAAATTTCGGCATCACCGCGCCGATTGATGTGCACCTTATGGTACAGCCGGTGGATAGTCTCATTGGTCAGTTCGCCGATGCGGGCGCCAGTTGGATCACCTTTCACCCGGACGCATCGACACACGTTGATCGGTCATTGCAGTTGATTCGTGATCACGGATGTAAATCGGGCCTCGTGCTTAACCCGGCGCAAGGCCTCGAGCCGTTGCGCTATGTTATGGACAAGGTCGATGTCATTTTACTGATGTCAGTTAACCCGGGTTTTGGCGGTCAAAAGTTTATCCCTGCGACCCTGCAAAAATTGCGTGAAGCCAGAGCTCTCATCGATGAATCCGGGCTTGATATCCGGCTGGAGGTCGATGGTGGCGTAGGTCCTGCCAATATTGCCGAGATCGCTGCAGCGGGCGCCGACACCTTTGTGGCAGGTTCTGCGATTTTCAATCAGCCGGATTACCGTGCGGTGATCGACAGCATGCGCGAGCAGTTGGCCAGCGTACAGTGATGACCGATCGGCAAGCATTTGATCGGCTGGTTGCTGAGGGTTACAACCTTGTCCCTGTGACGCGCACTGTACTCGCTGATACGGAGACGCCGGTATCTGCGTATCAGAAGTTGGCCAGGGGGCCGTATTCATTCCTATTTGAGTCAGTGCAGGGCGGTGAAAAGTGGGGTCGTTACTCGATCATCGGCCTACCTGCCAGGCGCTGGCTCGCGGTTCATGGCCACTCAGTAACGCTCTATGAGCAAGGCGAGGCCATAGAGCAATGTGAGACGGACGATCCGCTCGCGTTTATTGAGCAGGCTCATAATAAGTTTCACAGCGCGCCACTGCCTGGCTTGCCCGTATTTCACGGGGGGCTGGTGGGTTATTTCGGGTACGACACGGTCCGCTACATAGAGCACAAGCTTCAAGAATCCTGCCCGAAGGATGTGCTCGGCACTCCCGATATTCTCTTGATGATCGTTGAAGAAGTGCTGGTGTTCGATAACCTCGCCGGCACACTCACTCTCGTCGTCAATGCAGAAGTTGGATCCGAGGACGCCTGGGAGCGTGCCAACGCCCGTCTCGATACGCTGGAAAAGCGCTTGCCTGGACCGGCGCCCGCACTCGAGCCGATTGAAATAACCGGCACAGACACCACGGCCATCGAAGCGTTGGCTCGGTTTACCACTACACAGGCTGAATTCGAGGGCTGGGTAGACCGCATTCGCGAATACATTGTCGCCGGTGATGTCATGCAGGTCGTGCCCTCACAGCGTATGACCGTTCCTTATTCGCGCGAACCGCTCTCTCTCTACCGCGCCCTGAGGAATTTAAATCCGTCGCCCTATTTGTATTTCCTCGATTTGGGCGACTTTCAGATCGTGGGCTCTTCCCCGGAAATCCTCGTGCGCGCTGAGCAGGGACAAATCACGGTGCGTCCGATTGCCGGGACGCGACGTCGGGGTCAAAGCGAGGCCGAAGACGCCGC
>JAZBOZ010000208.1:0-2806 GCA_036351405.1 Halieaceae bacterium | reverse complement strand
GGCGGTAAAGTCTGGAACGGCCGAGATGCACTCGAGATTGGTCTGGTCGATCAGCTGGGCACGCTCAGTGACGCCACTGAGGCGGCTGCTGAGCTCGCAGGTATTACGGACTGGCGCATCAAGCGAATTGGTACACCGATCTCCGCCGAGCAGCAGTTCTTCGAGCAATTAGGTCGTCGTTTAGGTACGACCCGCATCACCGAAGCGCCGCTGTTGGCGCAGCTGGTGAACGCTTTGGCGGAGCCGATCGCGACCCTCAATAGCTTGCGCGACCCGCGTCAGATCTACGTGCGCTGCCTCAGCTGCTCGACTGGGCTCTGAGCAAAGCGATGTTTGATTTCACTGCATCTGACACAGAGGCCCTGCCGTCGGCCACCGTGATTGTGCTGCGTGATGGGCGCGAGGGGCTTGAGGTGCTGCTCCTGCAGCGCAATCCTGAACTGCGGACAATGGGCGGCGCCTGGGTTTTTCCGGGTGGCAAAGTGGATCCGGATGATCCGGGCAGCACACCGGCGGAGCGCGCGCGTCATGCGGCGGTTCGTGAGTTGGCCGAGGAGGCTGCGCTCACAGTGCGCCACGATGATCTCGAGGATTTCTCCCACTGGCTCACCCCTGTCGTCGTGAAAGCGCGCTTCGCGACCTGGTTCTATGTGACGCGTATCGAAGCTGACACCCCAGTCACGGTTGACGGCAGTGAAATCGTTGCCCACCAATGGATCCGGCCTTTCGATGCCATCGACGCTCAGGATCGCGGTGAGCTCACGGTACCGCCACCGACGTTGGTCAGCTTGCTTGATCTCAGCGAGCACGAGACTGCGGCCTCTGCATTGGCGATGGCAGCCAAGCGGCACCCACCGTATTTCTTCCCGACGATTGTGCGGGGTGATGAGGAGATGGTCTTTTTGTATCCCGGTGACGCGGGTTACGAAGATGCAGATCCTGCCTTGCCCGGGCCACGGCATCGCACGGTGAGTCGTGATGGGCGGTTTCAGTATTTCCGCGATATTGAGTGGCGGTTGCGGGACAGCTGATCTTTAGTTGCTTGAAGTTAGTGAGTTCTAGCGGTCGGTAGCCGGATAGTATCTACCCAGACACACTAGTTGATAATCAATAGCTTCAAGCCGTCGTGCCCGCCGGGCATCAGCGCGCATGACGTTAAACCTCGTTGATGACAGCAGCAATATCCGCATTCATCGCCTGCACCAGGGCACTGTGGGCACGCGCTATGGCGCTATCTGTGGACTCGTCGATCGTGGTCTGCCACGTGCGGATGAAGCGCTGCGTGCGTAGTTCGGATGCCCGGTGATCCTTGATTGATACTTCAGCGCTCAGTCGCGCGGTGTCGTCTTGGGGTTCCAAGGCCAGCACCGTGATGGCGACCTCAATGTCGGGTTTTTGTTTTTGCGACCAGGGCCAGCGCCGTAGATTGCCTGTGCCCAGAAGCCGCGACAGCTCTAAGGTGCTGACGCGATGAATACCGTCGGCGAGGGGCTCACCCCAGCGACCGTCAAAGCTGTAGCGTAACCGCGAGTCGTCGCTGTCAACGAGAAGTGCGCTGCGCTGCAGGTATTCGGGCATGGTGATGGGATAAAGGCCGATGCTCGGGCCTCCGTCATAATTAACGACGGTTGTCGTGGCCTGCAGCAAAAAGTAGCGTGGCGCGCTCGTTTGGCTCACGCATCCCGTGAGGAGCAGCGCTAACGGTATCCAGAGTATTGAAAATAATCTCAGTGAAGGACGCATCACGGTTCCTCGCTCGGTGGCTTGCGGCCCAAAATCAGTGACTGAGGCTGTTCCTCCAGCGTGCGAGCCAGCTGGTTGAGTGTCCGGCTGGTGCGTTCGATCTCGCGCAGTGTCGAGGTCATCGTCAGCAACAGCGGTGAGTCGTGATCGAGTGTTGCCGCGATTTGTTCTGAGGTCGCCGTAAAACTCTCCAGGGCCCGCTCGGTCTGCTCCAGGTCGTGGGTGATCTGACCCGCCAGTAGCGGTAGCTGTTCATTGATGGTGTTCAGGGCGCTGCGCGTGTCGTTGAGCGTGCCGGTGATTTCCGGCATAAGCGCATTGATGCTGGCTTCCAAGGTATCGGCGGTGCGCGTTGTGGTTTCAAGCGTCTCCGATAACTGAGCGGGTAGATTGGCAAACGTCTCGCTACCCGCGATGCTGCGTACTGACTTGGCGATTGCCTGCAAATCATTGGCCAGCGCTTTGAGGTTGAGTTCGTCGAGATCCTGAACGAACCGGTCCAGCGGGCTCGGAATAGTGGGTATCTCGAAACGCTCGTCAGTCAGCGAGCGTAGTGTGACCTCGGTTTCAGGGTGGAAATCCAGCTGCACGTATAGCAGCCCTGTGAGCAGGCTTTGCGAGTTGAGCTGCGCTCGCAGCCCGGCCTCGATCAGGTTCTGGTCGATGACGCTGAGGGCGCTCAGATCTTTCTGGATGCGGCTGGCATCGAGTTCGGCGTCCACCTCCATAACGAGGTTCAAGCCTTTGACGTCGTCAAGCCGGACCCGAATGTCGGTAACCTGTCCGATCTCAACGCCGCGCAGCGCGACGGGGGCGCCGATATTGAGCCCTGTGATTGAGCCATCGAATACCATCCGCACTTTTTGGCCGTCCCGGCCCCAACCCTGCCCAAGTACTGACAGGACGAGTGCAACCACCACGATCAGACCGCCCATGACAAAGGCGCCGAGTAAGGTGTTGGTTGTGCGCTCACTCATCGATTCGATTCCTCGATAACGGGGCTGCAATGATCACCGCGGCACAGGAAAGCACGCACGATGTCATGGCGACTGTGTTGACGTAG
>JAZBOZ010000207.1:0-5261 GCA_036351405.1 Halieaceae bacterium | reverse complement strand
GATGCCGTTCTTCTCCGCCTCATCGAGGGCGTAGTGCACTTCTTTACCGATATCTATGCGGAACAGCGGAGGCATCGCGACAAAGACGTGCCCGGCGCGAACCAGAGGCCGGAAATGACGCAGGAACAAAGCGCAAATCAGGGTCGCGATGTGCAACCCGTCCGAGTCCGCGTCAGCGAGAATGCAGACCTTGTGATAACGCAGCCCTGAGAGATCATCACTGGCAGGATCAATCCCCAACGCAACCGAAATATTGTGCACCTCCTGAGAAGCCAGAATTTCGCTCGCATCAATTTCCCAAGTGTTCAAAATCTTGCCGCGCAGCGGCAGGATAGCCTGAAACTCGCGATCCCGGGCCTGCTTTGCTGAACCGCCCGCCGAGTCCCCCTCAACCAGGAACAACTCGGTGCGCGCCGGATCCTCGGAGGTACAGTCAGCGAGTTTACCGGGCAGTGCAGGGCCGGAAGCGACTTTCTTCCGCACCACCTTCTTGGCCGAGCGCAGGCGCGCCTGAGCGCGATTGATGCACATCTCGGCCAACTGCTCGGCATCCTCGGTATGCTGGTTGAGCCACAGGCTAAAGCTGTCTTTCGCGATGCCAGATACAAAACCGGCAGCCTCACGAGATGACAACCGCTCCTTGGTCTGCCCTGAGAACTGTGGGTCTTCAAGCTTCGACGACAGCACATAAGCACAGCGATCCCACAAGTCCTCTGCGGTCAGTTTGACGCCACGAGGTAAAAGACTGCGCAACTCGCAGAATTCACGCATGGCTTCCAGAAGCCCTGAGCGCAAACCGTTAACGTGGGTGCCCCCCTGGGGCGTTGGGATCAGATTGACATAGGATTCAGCGAGAACCTCACCGCCCTCCGGGAGCCACTGGATCGCCCAGTCTGCGGCTTCCGTCGCGGCCGCGAAGCTGGCGGTAAACGGCTGCTCGGGTAACGCCGGGTATTGAGAGGTGTGCTCGGAGAGGTAGTCAGCAATGCCATCCTCGTAGTACCACTCCTGCTTATCGCCCTTCTTCTCATCGACGAGCGTGACCCGCAGCCCCGGGCACAACACGGCCTTGGCGCGTAGCGTGTGCACCAGCCGAGGCAGCGAGAAATTGGCTGAATCGAAGTACTGGGGGTCAGGAATGAAGCGAATACCGGTCCCGGTGTTGCGCTTGCCACACTGGCCGGTGACCTCGAGCTCACTCACCTTCTCGCCGCCGGCAAACGCCATGTGGTAGATATTGCCGTCACGGCGAATCGTGATATCCAGACGCGACGACAGCGCATTGACCACGGAGACACCCACGCCGTGCAAGCCGCCGCTGAACTGATAGTTCTTGGAGGAAAACTTACCGCCGGCGTGCAACGTCGAGAGGATGACCTCAACGCCCGGCTTTTTTTGCTCCGGATGCAAGTCAACCGGCATGCCACGCCCGTTGTCAGTAATGCTGATTCCGCCGTCGCCGTGCAGTACCACATCAATCTGGTTGGCGTGCCCCGCCAGCGCCTCATCGACGCTGTTGTCGATGACTTCTTGGGCCAGGTGGTTCGGGCGGGCAGTGTCGGTATACATACCCGGGCGCTTGCGCACGGGCTCCAGTCCTGTGAGGACTTCAATCGCATCGGCGTTGTACTGGCTCATTGAAGCTCGAATGCTCTCCATAAATGTGGATAACGCCCGCTGGCTGCGGGCATCGGAAATCAGAGGTAGCCGCCGGAATCCAAATCGACGGGGAAAGACTCATCCTGCACGCGATGAACCCGGGTCACCAGCCGGCCATCGGCGTGCAGTTCAAGTTCACGTAACCCCGGGCTCGCGGTATCGGCCAGGAAATCCTCTGAACATGGCGCGAACTGTACACAAGTCGATGGCGTTGTCAGCAACTGGATGTCGCCGTAGTGCTGCAGGCTGTCCTGATGGACATGGCCGGATATCACCACAACCGAACCCGCAGCGCGCTCAAGTTCACTCAACACCGCCTCACCATTGGCAACACGCTGTTCATCAAGCCACGCACAGCCGAGATCTCGCAGCGGATGATGCAACGCCAATAACAGATTTTTGCCCGCTGCATTGGCATCACTGACCGCAGACTTCACCCACGCCAACTCGGCCTCACTCACCCGCCCACCGACTTCGCCCGGCTGCTGCGAATTGAGCATGAGCACATCCCAGAGAGGGAAGCGTAGCCGCCGCTGGAACCGGTGCAGCCAGTGTTCACGCACTTTAAGGGCATCATCGTGGTTGCCGGGCAGCCAAAAGCTCGGTGCATCCAGCGGCTGCAGCGCGCTATCAAGCCGCTGATAGGCGCCCACCGCTCCCTCCCCGGCAATATCCCCCGTAATCAGGAGAGCGTCAGCGCGCGGCAACTGGGCGGCGAGCCTAACTACCGCGGCAAGAGAGGCGTCGGTATCGACGTTGAGCAGACGGCCGCCCACGTCTGCCATCAAATGCGTGTCGGTAATCTGCAACAGGCGAATGACATCGCCCGAGGACATCTCCCTCTCGCCTTGCAGAATTTGCACCTCAGTCATGACCGAGGCCCAAATCGCTCAGATCACCAACCCGGCCTTCCGCTAGGCAAAACGCGAGCAAATCCCCGGCAAACTGGTTCTGACTCAACTTTTCGTTGCGTTGGTGCATGTGCCGATTGGGATAGCGATAACGCGGGCCACCCGTTCGCTGTGACTGGAAAGCAATGACTTCAGCCATCCGCGCGTCGTGATACACACGCATATCGAGGCTCCGGACGCCCAACGGCGGCGGCAGTGTGCCATGGAGCGACAGTCGCAAGGTGGTGGTGTAACGGCCGCGATCGGTGACCTCCAGCCTCACGCTGGCATCGGCGGCGGCAAATTCGCGCGCGTTGGTGTGCTCATAATCCGGAAACAGCTGCAGCACCCTGCGGTAATTGGCATCACAGAGCGCGTGTAGATCGGTGAGATCTTCACGGTGGCTGCGCTGCGGCAATGTGGGGCTGCGTTGCGTCATGAGGTCGGTGGGTTCTCTGGCAAAGTTGGGTCTGAAGGCGGAGTGTAGCAAGCGAGCATCACTGCCCAACAGCGGGATCGGTCACAGAAACGAAACACTACAATAGCGCCGGAGAGTGCTAAACTGCCGCCCTTCCGTGACTAACACATGGCGAAAAGGAGTTCCCAATGATGTGTTTCCGACCCCGGCGGCTTGCCATCGCAACTGCCCTGTCACTGCTACCACTGTCGTGGTCAGCACAATCAGAATCGTTACGCGATATCTACGAACTGGCGCTCGAAAATGACGCGCAGCTCAAGGCGCAGGCAGCCCAGTATCGTGCGGATCTGGAGCTTGAGAATATTTCTCTATCGGCCCTGCTACCTCAGTTGAACGCAGGTTATGCCGTATCGGAGCGGGACGTAGAAAACATCAGCCCAACGATTATTCCAAGCGCCGACGGCTTCACGATTATCGACGGTACCACCATCCGCAAAACCGATACCGATGGTTGGGATGTGAGCCTGTCACAGCCTTTGTTCAATCTTTCCGCCTGGTACAACTGGAAAGCGGGTGAAGAGACAGCCAAGCAAGCGGAGGCCACTTTCGCAGCGGCCACGCAGAACCTGATCGTACGCGTTGTCGAGGCATATCTCGCCGTCCTGCGCGCGCAGGACAACCTGCGAGCAGCCGAAGCCCAGGAGCGGGCCTTCGAGCGCCAGCTGGAGCAAACCCGTCAGCGGTTTGAGGTGGGTCTGATCGCCATTACCGATGTCTATGAGTCGGAGGCCGCGCGTGACCTCGCGCAGGTGACCCGCATCACCGAAGAAAATAACGTCGCGGTGGCGAAAGAGCGCCTGTCAGTATTGACCGGTGAGAATACCGGTGAGCTGTTTGTGCTCAGCGAAGACTTCCCAGCGAAACCCCCGCAGCCGGCGGATCGCGCTGCCTGGGTGGATTTCGCCCTTGAGAACAACTGGAACCTGAAGGCGTCGCGTTTCGCCGAAGAGGCTGCGCGCAAGACCGCCAAGTCCAACCGGCTTGCCCATGCACCAACGGTCAATGCCACTTACAGCTACTCGGACAACCAAACGACCGGCGCGTTGTCGCAGGATCCACCGTCACCCTTCAACCTGCCGCCCAACTCGGATACGCAGGTTGAGCAATGGCAAATCCGTGTCGATGTCCCGCTATTCAGCGGTGGCCGTGTCAGCGCCAACCGCCGTCGCGCGGCTGAGCAGTACATTTCAGCGCGCGAGAACCGCATCAACCTGCAGCGACAGACCATCACCGATGCACGCTCGCTGCATATGACAGTGATGACCAATGCCACGCGGGTAAAAGCACAAGAGCAGGCCATCAAATCCAGCCAGAGCGCACTTGATGCAACCGAAGCGGGTTACGAAGTGGGCACTCGGAATATCGTCGACGTACTGAATGCGCAGAATGCGCTGTTCAGTGCCTACCGCGATTACGCCAACAGCCGCTATGACTTCATCCTGAGCTCACTGCGTCTCAAAGAAGCCGCGGGTACTTTGTCCCCCGATGACATTGCGATGCTCGATAGCTTTTTGGAAACGCCCCCGGCACCTACGGCTTCTCAGTCCAGATAAGCCGCTAACAGCTTGAATTGTCGCGTCAGCGCACCGCGGTGAGCGTCGACCACTCGACGCCCTGCGGCACCCATCCGGCGTGCCGTGGCCGGATGTCTCACGAGAGACAGTAAAGCTGCGGCCAACCCTTCCTCATCGTCGACCGCGATCGCTGCATCAGCGGTTAACAGCTCCCGATAAGTCGCTTCAAAGTTGAAGAAATGCTGTCCGGTGATCACCGGTGCGCCCCACACGGAAGCCTCCAGTGGGTTATGCCCGCCGTGAGGGATCAGGCTGCCGCCCACGAACACCACCTCTGCAAGGCCCATCGCCGCACCCAGCTCACCCAGCGTGTCCCAGAGCAGTACCCGGGTTTCTGCAGCCAGCGAGCTTTTTTCGCTGCGGCGCTGAAAAGGCAATCCCACCAACAAATTTCCAGCAAGCAAGCTTCTTACTCGCTCGGGGTGCCGCGGTGCCAACACCAGCACCGCCTCGGGTTCCAGCGCTGCCCACTGCCGAAAGGCGGTCACCACGCCCTCTTCCTCACCCGGGTGCGTACTCGCGGCCAAAAATATTCGCCGGTGACCCAGCTCCGCCCCCAACTGTTCACGGATACCGGAGCAACGCGCCATCAATCCCGGTAAATCCAGGTCGTATTTGACGCTGCCCACCACCTGGACGCCGTCGCGCCGTGCGCCGAGG
>JAZBOZ010000206.1:0-15479 GCA_036351405.1 Halieaceae bacterium | reverse complement strand
TGGCAGAAGCTGATTGCAGTCCTGTTGATGTTGGCAGCAGTTGGCATGGCCACTTACCGCGGCAGCAGCACCGAGGGTGCGATGGCAGTCCGCGCTGAGGGCACCGTCCCGTGGTCCGCCGACCAACTGGCGGAGCTCCGCGCAGCAGGCAAACCCGTTTTCGTGGATGTCACGGCTGACTGGTGCATCACGTGTCTGGCGAATGAACAGGCAGTGTTGTTCACCGATGAGATGCGGGCCGCTTTTAAGGAGACCGGTGTCGTCTACATGGTCGCAGACTGGACGAACTACGATCCGCAAATTGGCGAGTTTGTCCGCAGCCACGGTCGCCATGGCATTCCGCTCTACGTCATGTATCCGGCCAGCCAGGATGCCGATCCGGTCGTGCTGCCGCAGTTACTGACCAAGAATATGATGAGACAGGCGCTGACTGATGCAGCCCGCTAACCCGAAGGAGACTGAACAATGAATCGCATAAAATGGACAACCGCAGCGCTCCTGATGGCCGGCGCATCGGCGGTAAACGCTGAATTAACCATCGAGGGCGCTTGGGTTCGCGCCATGCCACCGACGCAGAAAATGACGGCGGGGTACGCGACGATCACCAACAGCGGTGACGAGGCGGTGACCGTGGCCGGCGCTAGTAGCCCGATCGCCAAAATGTCCGAGCTGCACACGACCGTTAAAGATGGAGATCGTATGCGGATGGTACCGCTGGATCCTGTTACGCTCGAGCCGGGACAACAATTTACCTTTACCCCGGGCGGCCCTCACGTCATGTTGATGGGCGTGGCTTCGATGCCATCAGAAGGCACCGAGGTGGAATTTTGCTTCGAAATGGCAGACGGTAGTCACGCTTGTACCAAGGCACCCGTCAGCCGTGGAAATCCCTCGGGGCACGGTCACCACCACTGAAGCACCCATAACTGAGGTCAAGGCATGTCGATCACCGAGCGCTGGCACCGCTTCACTAGTCAAATCAAAGATACTCTAGTCCTGAGCGGCCTCGGAGATGGTGCAGACAGACGGTGGCTCTGGGGTGGCGTCACCTTGGTGGGCATCTATCTTTTGATATCGGTTGTGCTCGCGATTTGGTGGAGCATCCCACCGGCAGCGTTTGATGTGAAGACAGCCACGGCTCGGCATGCACCAGCCACATCCCAATCCGTAGTCACCGGCAGTACGACCACCGCCACCCTCATTGAGGTGATTAGCGTATTGCTGGAGAAAGACGGTGGTTACACCCATAACGACATTGCCCCGCCCGGTCTGTTCATGGACAACATGCCGAACTGGGAGTACGGGGTATTGATTCAGAGTCGGGATTTGGCGCGAGCATTGCGTGAAGTACTGAGCCGCTCCCAGTCCCAATCCAAAGAGGACGTCGACCTCACGCTTGCGGAGCCCCGAATTAATTTTCAGGCCGATAGCTGGGCGCTGCCTGCCTCGGAGGGGGAGTACCGTGACGCCCGCAAATTCCTCAAGGCCTATTTGAAGCGCCTGCCAGAACGGGGCGAAACCGGCGCTCAGTTCTACGCCCGCGCTGACAACCTCAGCTACTGGCTGGCTACAGTAGAGAAGCGCTTGGGAAGCCTTTCACAGCGCCTGTCTGCCAGCGTCGGGCAACGCCGCTTGAATACCGACCTCGCGGGGGATCCCGCCGCCGCACAATCGACGCTCGAACCTTCCGAGCTGGAGATTCGAACCCCTTGGAACGAGGTGGACGACGTCTTTTATGAGAGCCGCGGTGCTGCCTGGGCGCTCATCCACTTCCTGAAAGCTGCCGAGGTAGATTTCGCCGACGTGTTGGCCAAGAAAAACGCCACGGTAAGTTTGCGGCAGATCATCCGCGAGCTGGAAGCCACGCAAGCCACCGTGTGGAGCCCTGTCATTCTTAATGGATCGGGCTTTGGTATGTGGGCCAACCACTCGCTCGTGATGGCGTCGTACATCTCTCGCGCCAATGCCGCGCTGATCGACCTCAGGGAGTTGCTATCTCAGGGCTAGTACCGCCCAGTAGCACCCAGTCGCCTTGCTGCTCCTGCACCTTGAGAGGCAACCGATACTCGTAGGCGGCAACGACTGACGCCACTTGATCAGCCAATAAGCCCGCGAGCAGCAGCTGTCCGCCTGGCTTCAGCATCGCCAGAATCTTTGGCGCTAGCTCAATCAACGGGTTGGCGAGAATGTTGGCAACAACAATATCGGCGCGCCCTGCCCAATCGACCAGCGATGCAGCCTCGGGCATCACCACTTCAAAAGATGACTCAGGAATATCGTTACGCCGGGCGTTGTCATCACTGGCTGTGATCGCTTGGGGATCATTATCGATGCCCAGTGCTGCTGCAGCACCCAGCTTGAGGGCGGCGATGGCCAGAATGCCGCTGCCACATCCGTAGTCGACCACGCTCATGCCGGGCAATACCGCGCGATCAAGCGCGCCCAGACACATCGCCGTGGTCGGATGCGTGCCACTACCAAAAGCCAAGCCGGGATCGAGAATCAGGTTGACCGCATCAGGGTCGGGAGGCGAGGTCCAGCTGGGGCACACCCACAGCCGCTCGCCCATCTGCAGCGGGTGGAAGTCGTCCATCCACGCGCGCTCCCAATCTCGATCAGCGACATGGGTAACCGCGCGCTCGGGGTCAGCCAACAAAGTCTCTGGCACCGCCTCAAGCACCGTAGCCAAAGGCTGCGCCTCGGGGAAAAGCGCCACCAGAGTGATGTCATCCCACAGTGGCGTTTCACCAGGCCCGGGCTCCAACAGCGGCTGATCAGCGGCATCCTCAAGCGTGACCGCCACGGCGCCGGCGTCAAATAACCAGTCCTCAAGGGCCTCAACCATCGGCCCGCGAGTACGAAGTTTTAGCGCCTGCCAGCCCGCCTCACTCAATGCTCGCTTTCCAGCTTGCTCTCGAGGTAGTGGATGCTAACCCCACCTGCGGCAAATGAAGGATCAACCACCAACTCGCGATGCAGCGGCGCGTTGGTGCGAATGCCTTCGACGATCAGCTCATCCAAGGCTTGGCTCATTTTGGCGAGTGCAGAAGCGCGGGTGTCGCCGTGAGTAATCAACTTGCCGATGAGGCTGTCATAGTGCGGCGGAACGGTGTAGCCGTTGTAGATATGTGAATCAACGCGCACGCCGTTACCACCCGGCATATGGAAGGCGTGAATCTTGCCCGGTGACGGCATGAAGTTGCGCGGGTCCTCGGCGTTGATTCGGCATTCAATCGCATGACCAAAGAAGCGCACATCGTCCTGGGTAAACGAAAGCTTCTCGCCACCGGCGATACGCAGCTGCTCACGCACGATGTCGATGCCCGTGATCATTTCTGTAACGGGGTGTTCGACCTGAACGCGGGTATTCATTTCGATGAAATAAAATTCGCCGTCTTCGTACAAAAATTCGAACGTCCCAGCGCCCCGGTACCCCATGTCGAGACAGGCACGCACGCAAGCCGCACCGATTTCTGCACGCTTTTCCGGGTCGATACCCGGCGCGGGCGCCTCTTCGATCACTTTCTGGTGCCGACGCTGCAATGAGCAATCACGATCACCGAGGTGTACCGCGTTGCCCTGACCATCTGCTAACACCTGAATTTCAACGTGGCGAGGCCGCTGCAAGAACTTCTCTAGATAGACAACCGGCGAGCCAAATGCTGCCGCCGCTTCAGACTGGGTGACCTGAATCGAGCTCAGCAGCACCTCTTCATTATGCACAACGCGCATACCACGACCGCCACCGCCTGCAGCAGCCTTGACGATTACCGGGTATCCAATGTCCCGGGCGATACGCAAGATCTCATCGGGATCCTTACCCAATGGCCCGTCAGAACCGGGTACCGTCGGCACACCCGTCTTTTTCATCTGCTGCTTGGCAGACACCTTGTCGCCCATCAAGCGAATCGTGTCTGCACGAGGGCCCACAAAAACAAAACCGCTCTTCTCGACCTGCTCGGCAAAGTCTGCGTTCTCCGAGAGGAAACCATATCCCGGGTGAATCGCCTGAGCGTTGGTCACCTCGGCAGCCGAAATGATGGCAGGCACGTTCAGATAACTTTTGGCTGATGCGGCCGGGCCGATACACACCGACTCATCGGCCAAGCGCACATGTTTCAACTCAGCATCCGCTGACGAATGCACGGCAACGGTGGAAATTCCCAGCTCTTTGCAGGCACGCAACACCCGCAAAGCAATTTCGCCACGGTTGGCGATCAGGACTTTTTCAAGCATGAACCCGATCCTCTGTTATGCAGCGGCAATCAGGAGATGGTGACCAGCGGCTGGTCAAATTCCACCGGTTCACCGTTCTCTACATGGATCGCGGTCACCGTGCCGGAGCGATCAGATTCAATCTGGTTCATCATCTTCATCGCTTCAACAATGCACAGTACTTCACCAGCCTTAACCGTCTGTCCAACCTCGATGAAGGGCGGTGCTTCAGGGCTGGGCGAACGATAGAACGTACCCACCATGGGCGACAGCACTGCGTTGCCGTCGACCGCGGGCGCAGCTGCTACGGGTGCTTCAGCGGCAGGCGCAGGTGCTGCGGACGGTGCGGCCGCGGGCATCGGCATCGCTTGCGCCGGTGGCATTTGAGCAACATAGTTGACCGGTGCGCCGGCACTGCCACTGCGACTGATGCGAACCGACTCCTCGCCTTCCTTGATTTCAATTTCGTTGATATTCGACTCTTCGAGGAGTTCGATCAGTTTTTTAACTTTACGGATATCCATTTCAGCACCTCATTCCTCGGTGATGTTCGCATCGATGATCTGTAGCGCACGGGCAAGCGCACAGTCGTAACCAAATCCACCCAGACCACAAATCACGCCGACAGCCACATCCGAAAAATACGACTGATGCCGGAATGATTCCCGGGCATGAACATTGCTGAGGTGAACTTCAATAAAGGGAATCTCTACCCCCAGCAGGGCGTCACGCAGGGCTATGCTCGTGTGGGTAAAAGCTGCAGGGTTGATCACGATAAAACGGACCCCGTCGGCTTTTGCACGATGCACCGCCTCGATCAACTCATGTTCGGCATTACTCTGCAGACAACTGAGGGTCGCGCCGGCGCGCTCCGCCTCCTCGATCAAACGGTCATTGATCTGATCGAGGGTCACGGTGCCATAAACATCGGGCTCGCGTTGGCCCAGCAAATTTAAGTTCGGTCCATGCAGGACGAGAATGTCGGTCATGGGGAGACGGCGCTCGGGGCGCGGTTTCGTTTTATTGGGAGCGAAGTGTCCTCTAATGGCGCCGATTTGTCCAATCGCCCGCCCCCACTTAGCGGCGCTTTAGCGGGAATTTGCGGCAAATTTGGGGAAGATCGCCGCCTTTTCAGTCTCTAACAAACGGCCGATGCCACCCCATCAACACGCCTATTATCACTGAGCAACCCCGAGAATTGAGGGGTATTACCCTTCAAGCCATCGCGTGCTCGGCCTACAATAGCCGCTTCTCTCCGGAAGCACCTACCGCCCCACGTCATGCAGATTGGTCCCTACAGGCTGCGCAACAATGTCGCACTCGCCCCCATGGCGGGCGTCACAGATCTGCCGTTGCGGGAATTAGCGATTGAGTACGGCGCCGGACTCGCCGTTGGCGAGATGCTGACCTCAGACCTATCTCTAACAGCGTCGAAAAAATCGAGCCTGCGTCGCCGACGCAGCGATCGCGAGGGGCTGCGTTCAGTGCAGATTGTGGGCAGTGAACCTGACACCATGGCCGAGGCCGCGCGCTTCAACGTCGATGAGGGTGCGCAGATTATCGACATCAATATGGGCTGCCCCGCCAAAAAAGTGTGTCGCAAGGCCGCAGGTTCGGCGCTTTTGGCCGACGAGCAGCTGGTCGCTGACATTCTGGAGGCCGTCGTGAGTGCGGTTTCAGTCCCCGTAACGCTCAAGATTCGCACTGGCGTCAGTCGCGAGGCGCGAAATGGCGTGCGAATCGCGCGCATTGCCGAGCAAAGCGGCATCCAGCTGTTGACGATACACGGACGCACCCGGGCAGATCGCTTCAATGGAGAAGCGGAGTACGACACGATCGCGCACATTGTCGACGCTGTGAGCATCCCCGTGCTGGCCAATGGCGATATCGACTGCGCTGACAAGGCCCGCGCCGTGCTGCGCCACACGGGCGCCGATGGCGTGATGATCGGCAGAGCGGCACAGGGACGGCCATGGCTGCCGGGGTTGATTGCAGCACAATTGGCGGGCGATGAGGACGCGCGAGCGCCCTCTATCCGCGACCAGCTGCAGCTAATGCAAAGCCACGTGCTGCGTCTGCATGATTTTTACGGCGTTGAGAGCGGTTTGCGGATTGCGCGCAAGCACGTTGGCTGGACCATCGAGCGGCTATGGACAGCAGCGGACGCCAAAGCGCGGAAAGCCGCCTTCAACAGCATCACTGATCCCGAACTGCAGCTTTCCTGGCTTGAAGAGCGGTTTGAAGATCGGTTTGAACAGCTGACAGAACAAGCCCACAGTGTTGGACAAGCAGCGTGAGTCATCATCAAAAATCCACATCGGCACCATCTGCCAGCAGCCCGCTGCTCAAAGACAGCGTGGCCCAGGCCATTGAGACGTTTCTCGACCAGCTGGATGGAGAAACCTGCATCGACCTCTACGACATGGTCCTGGCGCAGATGGAAGAACCCCTGTTGCGGGCAGTGATGGCCCACACCGACGGCAACCAAAGTCGCGCGGCCGCCATGCTCGGCCTGAACCGCGGCACCCTACGCACGAAACTGCGACGGCACGGCCTGATCGCGTCCTCTGACTGACCTGTAAGGAACTCACTCGATGACCGAGAAACACCTGGCGCCCGTTCGGCGGGCTTTGATCAGCGTCTCCGACAAGACCGGTATTGTCGAGTTCGCGAGTGAGCTGACTGCTCGCGGCGTCGAACTCCTCTCCACTGGCGGCACCTGTCGCTTGTTACGCGAAGCAGGGCTTACCGTCACCGAAGTGTCAGACCACACCGGGTTCCCCGAGATGATGGATGGCCGCGTCAAGACATTGCACCCCAAAATTCACGGGGGCGTGCTGGGACGACGCGGCGTCGATGACGCGGTGATGCATGAACACGGTATCGACCCTATCGACATGGTCGTGGTGAACCTCTATCCCTTTGAAGCCACCGTCGCTAATCCCGATTGCTCACTCGAGGACGCGGTCGAGAACATCGACATCGGTGGACCGACGATGGTGCGCGCAGCGGCGAAAAACCATCGCGATGTCGTCATTGTGGTCAACGCGTCCGACTACAGCCGCGTACTTGAAGTAATGAACGAGAACGAGGGCCACACCACGCTTGAGCTGCGGTTTGACCTCGCTATCCGCGCTTATGAGCATACGGCTGCTTACGACGGTGCTATCGCCAACTGGTTCGGTACCCGCGTCCCCGGTGGCAGTGAGGCCTTCCCCCGAACGCTGAATCTTCAATTCAACAAGGCGCAGGACATGCGCTACGGAGAGAATCCGCACCAGCAGGCTGCGTTCTATACCGAAGCCAACCCCCGGGAGCGCGGCATTGCCACAGCGCAACAACACCAGGGCAAAGCCCTGTCCTATAACAACGTTGCAGATACCGATGCCGCACTCGAGTGTGTGAAATGTTTTGAAGCACCCGCCTGCGTGATCGTGAAGCACGCCAATCCCTGTGGCGTCGCCGTAGCCGAAACACTGGGCGCCGCCTATGACCTGGCATTTGCTACCGACCCCGAGTCGGCCTTTGGCGGCATCATCGCCTTCAACCGTCCGCTGGACGGTGCCACTGCGGCTGCCATTGTTGAGCGACAGTTCGTCGAGGTCATCATTGCGCCCGAAGTTTCCGAAGAGGCTATCGCGGCGGTCGCTGCCAAGCCCAACGTGCGCCTACTCAGCACGGGTGCCTGGGACGCGCCGCTGCCCGCTCGCGACTACAAACGCGTCAATGGCGGACTGCTGGTTCAAGACCGTGACGACGGCATGGTCACACGATCAGAACTCACCGTTGTGACCGAGCGCGCACCCACCGATGACGAATGGCGTGATCTGCAATTTGCCTGGCGGGTCGCCAAGTTCGTCAAATCCAACGCTATCGTTTACGCCTCGGGTGAACGCACGATCGGCGTTGGTGCAGGCCAAATGTCACGGGTCAATTCCGCACGAATCGCTGCCATCAAGGCGGAGCACGCGGGTCTTGCAGTGCCCGGCGCAGTCATGGCCTCAGATGCCTTTTTTCCGTTCCGTGACGGCATCGATAATGCGGCTGAGCGCGGTATCGCTGCGGTGATTCAGCCGGGCGGATCAATCCGCGATGAAGAAGTCATCGCCGCGGCCAATGAGGCGGGCATGGCGATGGTGTTTACCGGCATGCGCCATTTCCGACATTGAGGAAAGAACGATGAATATTCTGGTCATTGGCGGCGGTGGCCGCGAACACGCACTCGCCTGGAAGCTGGCCGAGCCTGCCCACGTCGACCGGGTATTTGTGGCGCCGGGTAACGCGGGCACTGAGCGCGACGCAAAATTGCAAAACGTCGCGATAGACCCGATGGACTTCGCAGCGCTCGCAGAATTCGCTGATACCAACGCATGTCAGCTGACCGTGGTTGGACCCGAGGCACCACTGGTAGGCGGCATTGTCGACTATTTCACCGAGCGCGGATTGCCATGCTTCGGACCCAGTGAGCGCGCAGCACAGCTGGAGGGATCCAAATCTTTTACCAAAGATTTTCTGGCGCGACACAAGATCCCTACGGCCGCTTACGAAACGTTTACCGACGTTGATGCGGCCATCAGCTATCTCCGTGACCGAGGTGCGCCGATTGTCATCAAGGCAGATGGCCTTGCCGCCGGCAAAGGCGTCGTTGTGGCGCAAACCCTTGAAGAAGCGGAGACCGCGGTGCGGGAAATGCTGTCGGAGAATCGCTTTGGAGATGCCGGCGCACGCGTGGTGATCGAGGACTTCCTGCAGGGAGAAGAAGCCAGCTTCATTGTTATGGTCGATGGCGAGCACGTCTTGCCGATGGCCACGAGCCAAGACCATAAGCGGGTGGGCGACGGCGATACCGGCCCCAACACCGGCGGAATGGGGGCTTATTCACCGGCACCGGTGGTAACAGATGACGTCTACCAGCGGATCATGACCCAGGTGATTGAGCCTACAGTGCGAGGTATGGCTGCAGATGGCATGCCGTATACCGGATTTCTCTACGCGGGCCTGATGATTGACGACGATGGCAACCCCTGGGTCATCGAATACAACTGCCGCTTCGGCGATCCCGAAACCCAGCCCATCATGATGCGATTGCGGTCGGACCTCGATGTCCTTTGCAGTGCCGCACTGGAGGGCCGACTCGATCAATACAGCGCCGACTGGGATCCACGTCCGGCGCTGGGTGTGGTGCTAGCAGCCGGGGGATATCCGGGTAGCTATGGTAAAGGCGCGGTCATCAGCGGTCTTTCGACTGCGGACAGTGAAGCAGTCAAAGTCTTTCATGCGGGCACCTCCAGCGACGCTGACGGTAACGTGCTCACCGCCGGTGGACGCGTGCTCTGCGTCACGGCGCTTGGAGCAGACATTCAGGCGGCTCAAGCGGTGGCCTATGAGTCGGTGGCGCAGATCGAATGGGATAACATGTTGTATCGGCGCGACATTGGCTGGCGCGCGATGAATCGCTGAACCCGTACGCCACGAGGAGACCCATCGATGAGTGCACGAATGCTGACCCCGGTCGACCGCGCATTGTCACGGGCTGACCGTTTATTAAGGGGGCTGAGCCAGCGTAAGCCGAAGGCTGAGCGGCCCTCGCCCGCCAAGGGACATGCTGAACCCGCGCTTTCAGAGCGTGAGCGGCGGCATGCAGCGGGGCTGATGCGGGTCAACCATACCGGTGAAGTGTGTGCACAAGCGCTTTATGAGGGGCAGGCACTGGTGGCTCGCGCCGAACAGACGCGGCAGAGCCTGCTCGAGGCCGCTCAGGAAGAAGTCGATCACCTGGTGTGGTGTGAAGATCGTCTAACAGAACTCAATGCAGCGCCCAGCAAACTTAACCCGCTCTTCTACGGCGTATCCTTTGCTCTGGGGGCAGCCACCGCCGCCATCGGTGATCGAGTCAGCCTGGGGTTCGTGCACGCAACCGAGGAGCGGGTAGCCAGCCATCTTCGAGCACATCTGCAGGCGCTACCTTCCGAGGATCGCAAGTCACAGCTGATCCTGCAGCAAATGCTGGAAGACGAAGAGCGTCATGGCGCCCATGCATTGGCGCAAGGCGGGCAAGAATTCCCCCGCCCGGTCAAAAACGCCATGACGGCCGCCTCGCAGTTAATGACGCGCACGTCCTATTGGATCTGAGTCAGCCGGGAAGCTCAGCGGCTTCGATGGCGAAGCTATGGCTAACTTCAACGCCCGCCTTAGCAAGCATGATCGACGCCGAGCAGTATTTCTCAGCCGACAACTCGACGGCCCGCTTGACGTGGGATTCCTTCAGATCATGCCCCGTAACCACGAAATGCAGATTCATTCGGGTAAATACGGCAGGCACTGCGTCCGCACGCTCAGCGTGTAATTCAACGCGACAATCGGTGATGGCTTGTCGCGATTTTTTCAACATGCTGATCACATCATAGATAGCGCACCCCCCCGTCCCCAATAGCAGCATCTCCATGGGTCGCAACGATTGATTACGACCACCCAGATCCTCAGGCCCATCCATGACTACCGTATGACCCGATCCGGATTCACCCACGAACATGGCGCCATCAAGCCATTTGACCGTTCCTTGCATAAATATCTCTCCTAGTTGTCGGCGGCAGAGCCTAGCAGTTCGTACAGCGAGCCTGAAGCTGGGTTATGCTTGGGCAAAGTGTGACCTTGGTCACAATTTACCGAAGGAGTTGGGCATGAACTTTCACGTCACTCAGCGCATCCCCGATGTGGAGAATTTTCTGCGTTTTTGCGAGCGTCTGCATTTCCGCCCGCGCAGCATCATTTTCAACGAAGGTGACCCCAGTGATTCGCTATTCCTCATTTTGGACGGCTCCGTATCGGTCATGGTGGACGACCATGAGGAACCGCCACAAGAGATGGTAGTCAGCTATCTGAATCCGGGAGATTTCGTGGGTGAAATGGGACTGTTTGGCGAGGAACACCGCACCGCCACGCTGGTCGCGCGAACGGAGTGCGAGCTGGCGAAAATCTCTTATGACCGCTTCCATCAGGTGCGCAGCCAGGCGCCTGAATTACTCTATGCACTGACCCAGCAAGTCGGGCACCGTCTTGCCGTAACCACTCGCAAGCTGGCCGACCTGGCCTTTGTCGATGTTTACGGACGTATCCACAAAACGATCAATCAGCTGACCGAAGAGCCAGATGCCATGACGCACCCGGACGGCATGCAGATTCGGATTACTCGGCAGGAACTCGGCAAATTGGTGGGCTGTTCGCGTGAGATGGCTGGCCGCGTCCTCAAGTCGCTTGAAGAAGAAGGCTTTGTCGATGTGTCAGGGAAAACGATTGTTGTGCTGCGCGAGCCAAAACCGAGAGACGATGAGGCCCCTCGTAAACTAATCAAATAAGGCGCGGAGTGCAGCGCCTGGATTGTCTGCGCGCATGAACGCCTCGCCAACAAGAAAAGTATCTACACCCCGCAATCGCATTTCTAGCACGTCTTCACGGGTATGGATGCCGCTTTCGGTGACGACCTGAATCCCATCGGGTACCCGCGCCAATAAATCATGCGTTGTACTCAAATCAGTGCTGAAATCGTGGAGGTTGCGGTTGTTGATACCGACCAAATCGAGGTCGAGGGTCAGCGCCTGCTCCAGCTCCTCTGCGTCATGCACTTCGACCAAAACATCCATACCCAGCTCGGTGGCATAAGCGTGCAAATCAGCCAGTAGTGGCTGCTCCAGACAGGCAACAATCAGGAGTATCGCATCGGCCCCCAATACCCGTGCTTCGAGAATTTGGTAGGGGTCAAGGGTGAAATCCTTACGTAATACCGGGAGGTCACAGGCTGCGCGTGCCTCCACCAGATAAGCGTCTGCACCTTGAAAAAAATCAATGTCAGTGAGCACTGACAAACAGGCTGCGCCCGCAGCAGCGTATTGATCCGCAATATCTGCAGGCAGAAATGGATCGCGGATCACACCTTTACTCGGACTCGCTTTCTTGACCTCAGCGATAACCGCAGGCAGACCTTGGGCTGCTTTGGCGGCCAGCGCCGCGCGAAAACCACGCACCGATGAGGCCTCTGTGACCTGCTCCTGCAGTGCAGCCATCGGCACCGTCTTCAGTCGTGCCGCGACCTCCTCCGTCTTGCGCTCAAAAATCCGTTTGAGAACCGTAGGCGCTGTCAGCTTGGTCATGACACTGCCTCGGCGGCCATCTCCCGAGTGCACGCCACAAAGCTGTCCAGCTTGTCCTGTGCGAGGCCACTTTCCATCGCTTCATCAGCGGCCTCAACGCCCGCGCGAAAAGTCGGTGTAACCCCGGCGACGTAAATGGCAGCGCCAGCATTTAACGCAATCATGCTGCGCGCCTTGCGTGCAGCCGGCTGATTAACCCCTGAAAAAGCTGCTCGAATCAATTCGGCAGACTGGGCAGCCGTTTCAACAACCAAGCCGCTCAGATCCTCGTGACCATGACCATAGTCCGAAGGACGGATATGGAAACGCTCGACCACACCATCACGCAGCTCCCAAACCCGGGAAGGTGCGGCAATCGATATCTCGTCCAGCCCATCGTCACTGTGCAATACCAGCGCATGCCGGCTACCTAGCTTACCCAGCGCCTCAGCCAAGGGCTGGCAGAGCGCCTGACTGAAAACACCGAGCACCTGTCGTTCGACGTGAGCAGGGTTCGTGAGCGGGCCCAATATGTTGAATAAGGTTCGCATGCCGAGCTCACGCCGCGGACCTATGGCGTGACGCATCGCCGCGTGGTGCGCGGGTGCAAACATGAAACCAATGCCCTGAGTATCAATCGCGCGAGCGATCTGAGCGGGTGTCAGCTCCAGGGAAACGCCAAATGCTTCCAGCACATCGGAGGACCCGCTGGCACTGGAGACCGAGCGATTACCGTGTTTGGCAACGCGACCGCCAGCAGCCGCGACAACAAAACTCGCGGC
This sequence comes from Halieaceae bacterium, assembly GCA_036351405.1. Taxonomy (GTDB): domain Bacteria; phylum Pseudomonadota; class Gammaproteobacteria; order Pseudomonadales; family Halieaceae; genus Luminiphilus. The sequence continues at coordinate 2,356 of JAZBOZ010000206.1, read as the reverse complement.
AGTAGACACGTTAAAAAGATTGGCACCATCACCGCCTGTGCCCACCAGATCCACCAAGCGATCCTGATTGACGTTGACCCGAGTCGCCAGGTTTCGCATGGCCTCGGCAGCACCGGCAATCTCGTCGATGGTCTCTCCGCGGATGCGCAGCGCAATCAGCAATGCGCCGATTTGAGCCGGTGTCGTATCACCCGCCATGACCGCACCCATCACCTCCCGCATCTCCTCACGGGAAAGCGACTCACCGTCGACCAGTTTTGCCAGTGCTTGTTGAATATTCATCACTTGTCTCAACGCTCTAATGCGCCGGACCGCCGCTCAAGCGGTCGACTGCTGCAGAAAATTTCGCAATAGATCGTGCCCGTGCTGGGACAGAATCGATTCGGGATGAAACTGTACACCCTCGACCGCCAGCTCGCGATGGCGCAGACCCATGATTGCCTCCACATTACCTGCTTCATCCTCGGTCCACGCGGTCACCTCAAGGCTGGCGGGCAGGGTTTGTGGATCAACGACCAGGCTATGGTAGCGGGTTGCGGTAAAGGGGCTCTCTAGGCCGGTAAAAACACCCTCACCTCGGTGGTGAATCGGGCTGGTTTTACCATGCATCACCTGCGGTGCGCGGACGACATCCCCACCAAATACGGCACCGATACTTTGCATGCCGAGGCAGATACCGAACAGCGGGATACGCCCCGCAAAGTGTTCGATCACCGCCGTGGATATACCCGCTTCCGTCGGTGAGCACGGGCCCGGGGAGATACAAATCAGATCGGGGGACATTTCCTCAATGGCGGCCAAATCAATTTCATCGTTGCGTCTGACCTCCACCTCCGCCCCAAGCTCCCAGAAATATTGGACGACATTCCATGTAAAAGAGTCGTAATTATCGATCATCAGAAGCATCGGCTGGGAATTCCGGTAAAAATAGGGAAATGGCCGCCCTTGAGCGGGGGAATAGAGGCTAAGGCCTGTCCGTCAACGTGGCAATACGCCAATTTACCGTTGCGAGGTTTACTGCTAGGGTTTCTGTCCCAATGGCAGTCGTTAAATACCATGAAACGATCCATTTCCAGATCTGTCGCCAGATCTATTACGACAGCGATGGCATTGCTGCCCGCCCTCGGCGCTCAAGCTGACTTTAGCTTTGAGCACAACGAACACACCTACAAGGTCGTCACCACCGGTGCCACCTGGTCAGGTGCCCGGGCTGCGGCGACTCAATTACGACTCAACGGCGAAACCGGATACCTCGCGATTATCGACTCCGCCGACGAAAACGCGGCGATCCTTAACGCTATTCAAAATCAACTTGGCGATGACCAGTTAGACCAGACACGCGCCGTTGACGGTGGCGATTCCGCTTTTGTGTGGATCGGCGCGAACGACACACAAACTGAGGGCGTTTGGCTCTGGGACAAAACCGGCGAGCAATTCTGGGCGGGCGACTTTAACGGCGCTCCGGTTAACGGGTTGTATGCCAATTGGGGGGTCGAGCCCGACAACTTCGGCGATCAGGATGCAGCCGGTCTAGGGCTGGAAGCTTGGCCGGCCGATTTCGGCGACCTGGGCATCGCGGGGCAGTGGAACGACCTCGCTGTCAGCAATGCGCTGTTTTATGTCGTTGAGTTCGACACACCGGCGGCCACTTCAGCGCTGGCTCTGGAAGAACCCGCCAACGGAGAGGTTTACTCGGGCATAGGCAATCTGCGCGGTTGGGCGGTGTCCACTGAGGGCGTTGAGCAGATCAAGGTTTACATCGACGGAGAGTACGCTTTCGATGCGCCAGATGGCGGACCCCGTGAGGATGTTGCAGCGGCATTCCCCGATATTGAATCCGCCGCGGCGTCTGGCTACTCGCTGGCGTTCTCTTACAGCTCGCTGGGTTCGGGTGAGCACACCATCCGCGTCGAGTCGGTCGACAGCTTCGGCAATGTAGAGGAACGCAGCGCCACCTTCACCGTCGTTGCCTTCGACAATCCGTTTATCCGCTCGGATCAGGGCGTAGATTTCAGCAACGCGGTATTTGCCACAGAGGGTGATGAAATTCGCGTTCAAAATGCGGAACTTGATGGCGCTATCTACGACTTCACCCTCAAATGGCGACCGGCGGAGCAAGGTCTGGAAATTATCCAGATCGACAAGCTGACCGATCTCTCTGAGGACGAGGAGGATAGCAACGGGGCAGGCAACTAAGCTTTAGGTCGCGGGCTTTTCTCCTCCCTCTACCATCGCCACCGCGCGCAGCATTGCGCGCGCCTTGTTGAGCGTCTCTTCCCACTCTAGCGCCGGTACTGAATCGGCAACCACACCGGCGCCAGCCTGAACGGTCAGCTCTCCGTCTTTAATAACCGCA
>JAZBOZ010000205.1:0-9072 GCA_036351405.1 Halieaceae bacterium | reverse complement strand
CATTGCCGTGATCAAACCCTCAGTGTGCGACACCTGCTCGCGCAGGCTGCTGCAAATGCTGTGGCGCTTTTCGGCGTCCAGCTCGTTGTCGAGGTGAGATAGATAGAGCGACGTGGATGCCAGCGGCGTACGGATTTGATGGGCGAGGCGCGCAGCCATCTCACCCAGAGCGGTCAATCGCGTTTTACGGCTGAGCTCCTGCTGCAGTGTCTGCTGGAAAGTGATGTCGGTGACAAGAATGACCTTTTCGCCGTCGGTCGTATCCGAGAGGGATTCGGATCGCACTGACAGCTTGCGACCGTGGATTTCGAGAGTGCCGTGTGCGGGGAAGTGGCCGCGAGCCTGAACCGCGTCCCAGCGCTCGCCACGCAGGGGCTCACCGAGTAATGCAATCGCTTGCGGGTTGATATCGGTGATCACGCCATCGCGATCAACAATCAGCACCCCACCGGGCAGGGTATCGAGCAACTTGGCAAGGCGGGCTAACAGACGTTCACGCTCTTCGTGCTCACGCCGCCGAGCCATCCGCGCTGCCTCCAGCTCCGCTGTGAGTCGTGAGATCTGATTGGTCAGGGCTTTGTAGCTGGTTTCCAGTTCGTCGGTGACTCGCGTCAACGCCGGATCGCGCAGCTCAGATAGCGCACTGCGGAATGCTTCGTGTTGCGCGTAGTTGGTGTTTGCTTCCATGGCCGATCCCCTTTGACTGTGAGGCAGGGGAGGCAATGTTTGCCGCTCTCCTGCCGCTCACTTGCCGTGATGCAGGGGCTGTGCCATGGATATTTAGTCTATATAAATCAGTTGGTTAATCTACTTTTAATCCCGAAACGTCAGATTTATGACGCCTCGTCAGGGCGGCGGACACCGTGCTTTTTCATCTTCTCGACCAGCGTTGTTCGCTGCAGGCCAAGATACTTCGCTGCCTGAGCGATAACCCCGTCCGCATCGGCGAGCGCGCGCTCAATCAAATCACGTTCAAGATTAGCAAGGTGCTGTTTGAGATCGATGGGCCAACTCAACGGTGGCGTCTCGGCTGTATTGCCCCAGAGGCTGGCATCCGCGGAACCGAGATCTTCTGCACTCTCCTCTAACGGCGGTGGCGGCGGCGCAAAGAGGTCCGTCAAATCCTCCTGCACGGGCGCATTGGGCTCGGGTGGCTGCCAATCAGCATTCATACCACCGCTCACGTAGCGCGGCGGTAATGCGCTGGCGCCCACGGATTGCCCGGGATACAAGATCGCGAGACGCTCGATGAGGTTGGCGAGCTCGCGGATATTGCCCGGCCAGTGATAGTCGGTCAGCTGGGCAAGTGCATCGGCCTTTAACTTGGGCGCCGACTGCCCCGCTGCAGCGAACTCCGACAAAAACCGATCAACCAATTCAGGGATATCAGTTGTCCGCTCTCGGAGGGGCGGCACCTCGATAGGGAACACATTAAGGCGATAAAACAAATCACCACGAAACTCGCCGTTGGCGACTTTTTCTTCGAGATGCTGGTGGGTGGCAGCGATAATACGGACGTCGCAGGACTGGGGCTTACCGCTGCCTACCCGCTCAAAGGTTCGCTCTTGCAAGACTCTTAGGAGCTTTACCTGCATCGGGAAAGGCATATCGCCGATTTCATCGAGGAAGAGTGTGCCGCCCTCGGCCAATTCGAAGCGGCCCTTTCGTGCTGCGACCGCACCGGTGAATGCGCCTTTTTCATGGCCAAAGAGCTCAGATTCCAGCAGTTCGCCAGGAATGGCACCGCAGTTCACCGGGATAAAAGGTTTGTTGGCGCGATCCGAGCAGGCATGAATGCCGTTGGCGATGACCTCTTTGCCTGTGCCCGTCTCACCAAGCAGGAGGACCGTGGCGGGCGTCGGCGCGACCTGGAGAATCAATTGACGGACCTGCGCCATCACCGGGGTGCTGCCGACCAACGATTGCTCGAGCGCTTTCGCTCTGGCAGATGAAAATTTGGCAGCACTGGCAGTCAAGTCATGCTCTCCGGTAGTTGCAGAACATCGCGACAGTCGCCGACAGGGCTGACTGGTTCGGCTTTGCCTATCACTCCACTCTCTGCATTAGGCTAACAGTTTAAGGCAGGATAAGCGCCAAATTTTTGACACCATATGAAGAAGTACCCTGCTAAACCCCCAAACAATGAACACCTTGATCTGTCGCCACCGACCGCATCTGCTGATCCAATGTGGCGAGTGGCGCTCTAACTTGTTTAGCCAGCAGGATATAGGCCGCGTCATAAGCACTGATGTTATGAGTAGCGGCAAAATTCATCAGCTCAACCGGGCTCTCTTTCACCACCATGACGGAGAGCAGCTGATAGAGCGCTCTGATAGCAGCGGTTCCATTTTCCAATGTGAGCTCGTTTGAAGATACATAACGTGACACCACATGCGAGGCCTCATAAATCCAGAGGTAGGGCACTACCGGTTGCATGCCCTCGCGCAGCCCGTCCCGGATGGCCAAAGCGTAAGCCTGCTGTTCTTCGTTTGCGCTAGCCACCAGCCAGCGCATTACAACGCTGTTGTCCAGAATGACTGCGTGACCGTCCAGGGGCTCAAGCGCTTTAAACACTTCAAAGCCCACGCTGACGCGCGTTTGCCAATAGAGATTCGGGGCTCTCTTTGACCGGCACTGGCTCAAAATTCAGAATGAAATCTCGAGCAGACTTCGCATCGTCACTATTCTGATAGGGGCGAATCTCAGCAATCGGCTTGCCGTGCTTGAAAATCAGCGCCGACTCACCGCTCACCACCACCCGATTCACGATCTGGTTGGCCGATCGATTCACTTCGCTCATGTTCACTTTCATGTCATTACTCGCCCAACAATGTACGTAGTTTTTATACTACATTGGCGAGATAAAGAACACGACGAACAGTGTTGTTCCCAATCGAAAACGAGCGGCGTTTTAGGTCGGTACTGATTAGCGCTGCCCCTTCCCCTAGGCAGATGAAACTTTGGCAGCACTAGCAGTCAAGTCATGCTCTCCGGCAGTTGCAGAACATCGCGACAGTCGCTGGCAGGGTGGACCCATGCTGCCCCTATTCACCGTTAGGCTACCAGCTTGAGCAGGATAGGCGCCCACTTTTTGACACTGAAAATAAGCCCGCTTTCGAAAACCTGGAGGGCGAACTATGAGTGACAAATATGCTTACCGAGTCCTGTGGTCTGAAGAAGACGGCCAATATGTGGGACTGTGAACCGAGTTCCCCTCCCTTTCGTGGCTAGCTGATACGCGGGGCGAAGCGTTGCGGGGTATTGAGCTACTCGTCGGGCAAATTGTTGGAGATATGATCGCCAATGAGGAAATCCCGCCGGAGCCTCTCGCCACACGACGTTACTCTGGGACCTTCAATTTGCGATTGGGTGCAGAATTGCATAGAGAAATCGCGATCGCTGCTGCTGAACAGGGTGTCAGTCTACAAACGTATTGCCGGGGAAAGCTGAGGGCGCGCTAGCCACTAGCCACTAGCCAACGCATTACAACGCTGTGTCCAGAATCACTGTATTACCCGGCTGCCGGGGTTGTCGGCTCGCACAGCGTCTTGATGTACTCCGGCGCGAAATCTGCACCATTAGGCCAGACTAGGGTCTCTAGTTCAGGGTCAACAGCAACCCGGCTGAAGAAATCCACATCCTTGAGCGCTTCGAAGACAGGACCCTGTAACGATTGCGCCAAATCAACCAGGCCGGATTCCCCATCATCAAAAGAAACCCAGAGTTTGTGCCCAGCGATGTGTTCTACCGATTTGATATGAAGCATTCGGGTTACTCCAGAGGGGCAATATATTCCAACGGCAGCCCAGCGTTAGCGCGTCGCCAATTATCCATTAACTGCCCCTGCCGGCAAATGACCCAATCCCGAACCAGTTTGAACGCCCGGGCCGGAAGGTCACCCTCGACGATTGCTCCGTCAAAACTAACCATGGCTTCGTAGCCGGAATACTTGGCATGCACATGGGGTGGCTGATGATCATTGAAGTACATGACAACGACGATGCCATAAAACCGGCTGATGACTGGCATGGTACTAGGCTCACTGGTTGGTGAACCTCAGTCTGGTCGAAGGCTGAGCGATTAGCAGCGCTCCTTAACGGGCGACTTTAGTCCTTCCAGATCGCCAAGGATTGGCAGAAAAACTTAGCGCTGCCCCTCAACATCGAGGTAATGCCCGATGCCTTCGCGTTTACGCACTTGCGCAACATGCTGATGAGTTACATCTTCCTTGGCGGTTTTGAGCAGCGCCATGAGCTCCTCGTTCATGTGCAGCATCGCGGCCAACGCCTCGGCGAAGATCTCGCTGTGCTCGGGCGGCACAGGCGTACTGAACGTGTCGGTCAACAACTCTCGGCGATCGCTCTCGAGTTGTGCAACCGCATCCCACTCCGCAGCACTCGCCAGCTCTACCATCTGTCGAGTCATGAGCAGGACGTTGGCCAACAGCGTGCATTGGCCACTGCGCTCGACGAGGTCATCGACTTGACGCATGGGTGAGCCGGTCATTAGCCACCAACCTCTTCGGCGATGCCATCCCAACCCGCCTTGATCTCGCTGAGCAATCTGACGACTTCGGCTGCGGCTTCAGCGTCGTTATGGCGATTTGCGTGGAACAAGCGTCGCAGCATGTAGTCGTAGAGCGCCTCCAAGTTAGAGGCCACCTCGCCGCCCTGCTCCTTGTCGAGGTAAGCCAACAAGCTGGCGATGATATTGGCTGCCTTGCTCATTAACTCGGCCTTGCGAACGGTATCGCCTGACTGCATGGCTCCGATGGCAGCATTCGTGCGATCAATCGCGCCATTGATCAGCAGTGCGATCAATCGGTGAGGCGACGCATCGGCAACCGCGGTATGTGCATTGGTGTTGCTGTAAGCGCTCATTGCGGCTTGTGGATTCATGATCTACCTCTTATCCGATTTAGTCTTTACCCGAGCTATAGCCAGGTAAGTTGTCGAGTTGTTGCTGGAGGAAGTCGCCGGTGGTGGTAATGTTTGCCAATAAAGCGTCCAGCGCGTTGAACTGGATTCGGAAGCGCGCTTCGAGAGCTTCCATTCGCTCATTCAACACTTCACGATCTGCACTGATACGCGCAATCGTGTCGTTAAGTCCGTCGGTACGACTATCGAGCAAACCTCGGCTGCCTACGATGCCCTCGAGGACACTATCTAAGCGCGAAGCCAGTCCCAGCCGCTCTGTCCCGTTCACCTCAGTATCAGCGAAAATCGCGATGACTGACTGTGGGTCGGTGTCCAGCGCCTCGTTGAGCGACCCTGCGTTAAAAGTCAGTCGCCCGTCTCGGTCGGTGCTGATGCCAATCTGCGCCAGCGCATTAAAAGTACCGGTGTCAAAACCTGCGGGCGAGGTCAACTCATTCCTGAGCTGGGAGCGGATCGAGCGCGCAGAGAAATCGCCCTGCAATGGGCCACGGACCTGGCTTGCTGCGTCGTACGATGTCAAATTATCCGAGGTGGAAATGTACTCGTTGTAGATTTCGACAAACTCACCGACTGCGCTGGTAATCGCCGACCGGTTCTCGCTAACGGAAATGGTGGCATCAGTCTCGGTGATCTTCTTTAGCGTCAAAGTGACGCCATCAAGCACATCCGTCACCGTGTCGGTCGGGCTGGTCAGTGCCAAGCCATTGATCGTGAATTGAGCATCATTAGCAGCTCTGGTTTGGGTCAGGTTCGCCGTGGTGGCGTCGAACGCGAGCGCCGATAGACCTGCATTGTCCGCGTTATTACCATCCCCATCGCCGGTCACCGACACCGCCAAGCTGTTCGAAACACCCGTTTCGTCGGTGCTCAACAGCAAACGATATTGATCGCCATCTTTGACCAAAGACGCGCTGACGCCAGCATCAGCCTCGTTAATCGCATCTCGCACACCCTCCAGGGTATTGTTGCTGCTATCTATGGTGATCTCAATCGGTGTTCGTTCTGGATCGGCGTCGAAGCTGGTATACGTATCAGGGTCGCCGCCACTGAACGTAGGGGTGCCAAACGCAAGGGTCAAAGTGCCAGTGCCCACGACGGTGTCAGCGGCGGCAAACGTCCCCGAGGCGAAGGACTGAGTAGTCGCCAGCCCTTGCACAGACACCTGATACGAGCCAGTTGCGGCCGTGCTGTCTGACGAAACAGACACTGCCGCGCTTTGCGTGGAGGACGACGAAATCTGCGTGAAGGTGTCGGGGTTTTGCAGAGGCGCCAGCTTGCTTTGCAGGCTTGATAACACGCCCTTCAGCTGACCAAAGGCAGAGATGAGATTGGTCGCTGTTTGCTCACGATTGAGCAGTCGATTCTGCTGGGGCACGCGTTCAGCGTTGACCAAACCGGTCACCAGGCCATCAATATCCAGCCCTGATCCCAATCCTGAAACCGCTACCATTGTTCTACCCCCTTCCGGGCTATTCCGCTCACGCTATAGCAAGCCATGCAGCCTGCCAAGCTCGCTGTTGTCACGTTGTGTTTCACGTGACGAGCAAACTTTATGCCAGCGTTGCCCTGTCTCAGTGTTTAGCGACTCCTTTGCCAATAACTTGAGGAAAATGTGTCAACTTTCTTGGTTGAGCAAGATGCCCGTCAGCGCTTCCTCGCTGGGCGGATCAATCGCCACATCACGCTGTGCGCGCAGATATTGAGACAACCTCACCACCTCTTCCGAGGGGATCTGCCGAATAACCTCAGACGTTTCACTGTCCAGCACGGTCACAATCGGACGCCCGATGTCGCTATTCACATTGATCTGCAACGACCGAGACACCGTCTGAATGTATTCCGACAAATCTTTGACGGCGGCCTGCAAATCCTCGAGGGACGGTCCGTCTGGCTTTTCCACCTGGACGGGTTTTGGCTCCTGTGTCACTACCGGGCGCTGTAACTCAATCGGTGGTTTTTCGGGAGCAGCGGATGCCCCACCAGCTTGCCTTGTAGAGGCCTGGTTTGGTGTGAGTTGAACGGGTTGTGTCGCGGCATTATCAATCGATATGGCCATCACGATACCCTCCTTTTACAAGCAGTTTCGCGAATAAACTTCGGAAACGCAAAAACCCGGGTGGCGCTGAGCGCCACCCGGTCCCTTCGGTCAGATTGACCGGTCAGCGCGTTACTGGAGCAGAGCCAGTACGTTCTGAGGCTGTGCATTAGCCTGTGCCAGTACCGAGATACCCGCCTGCTGCAGTACCTGCGACCGAGCCAGAGCCGCTGTTTCTTGAGCGAAGTCAGCATCCTGTACTCGAGAACGCGCAGCGGTGAGGTTCTCAGAAGTGGTGGTCAGGTTAGCAATGGTAGATTCAAAGCGGTTTTGGGTCGCACCCAGATTGGCTCGGATACCGTTCACCGTCTCCAGTGATGCATCGAGTACAGCCAGTGCATCCTGGGCGCCCTGAGCCGTCGAAATATCAACCGTAGAAAGTTTAACCTGGCTAGAACCCTGCTGAACATTCGCTGCATCGTTGAACAATGAACCCGCGGAATCGGCAGCACTGCTAGACACTGAGAACGCGGCGCTTGAGTTGAAGGTCACGGTGCCAGAGACAGTCGTACTGTCGTTAGCAGCGCCGCCGCTGGTGAGCGTAACCGCGGCCCCGTCCTCGGTCGAGCCGTCCGCCCCAATACCCGTCACATCAATAGTATCGGTTGCACTCAAAAAATCATCGATACGAATGTCATCGCCAGCCGCGTTAAGCAGTTCCAGAGTACCACCGGACACGGTCGCTGTGATGCCCGTACTACCCGACTCAGCGTTCACCGCATCGGCAATGGAGGACAAATCTGTGCTAGTGACGCCAGAGGCACTGATCAAAGCGCTATTGGTGTTGGTGCCATCAAACGAAGTCAGAGTGAAGCTGACTGTTGAAGCGTTGGCATTGCTGAAGCTGTCCAACTTAACACGGGTTTCCGCGCTTGCAGACACATTAGTCGTTTCAGTAACCGCATTGACCTTGGCAACGATCTCCGACGCAGTATCGTTTGCAGCAACCGCAACACCTGTTCCGGCAGCAGGGGTTTTATCATTCCGAATGGTCAGCGTTTGCGCCGCAATCGTGTTGTTGGCTGGCGCGGCGGTAGCAGCTGCAGTACCGGTACCAGTACCCTGGCCAGCCTCATCGTTGTTTGCAAACAGACGGAAGTTACCCAGATCATCCTGGCCCGCACCTGCGATGCTTACATTGATGGTCTCGCCCGCGTTGGAGCCAACCTGGAAGCTCTTGGAGGTGAACGTGCCGTCCAGCAGGTTTACGTCGTTAAACGTCGTGTTAGAGGCAATACGGTCAACCTCTGACTTCAACTCGTTAACCTCGGCCTGCAGTGCGGCGCGGTCAGAAGCTGAGTTGGTAGAGTTAGCAGACTGAATCGCCAGCTCGCGCATACGCTGAAGAATGTTGGTCGTCTCACCCAGCGCACCTTCCGCCGTCTGGGCCAGCGAGATGCCGTCGTTAGCGTTACGCACCGCCTGATTTAGGCCTTGGATCTGCGTGGTCAATCGGCTGGAAATCGCCAAACCCGCAGCATCATCCTTTGCAGAGTTAATACGCAGACCCGATGACAAACGCTGCAGCGCAGTGGTTGCATCAGCCTGGCTCGCATTCAGGTTTCGCTGAGCATTCAGCGAAGAGATATTGGTGTTAATAATCTGAGGCATGTTGCACTCCTATTGGCCGCGTTTGAGGCCTTGCTTGGTCGACATGGCCAACATCTTGGCGAAGGTGTTGGCTTACAACCCTATTAGCGGCGCGGAGCGCGAAGACTTTACTCTTTTTTTTAAAATAATTTTTTCTATTATTTTCAGGGCCTTACAGGTCTTCCCGCGGGTCAGCAAGATGCATCGCGGGCAAATTTGGCTGAGCACCCTGACTTTTCAGTAAAAGGATTGGTTTAGTGTCCGGGAATGCGAACCATAGGCAGCGATAGACAAACCATGCCGCCGGGTTCAAGCGCGGCAAAAATGCGTCTCAACTCTTTCCTAATGGCCATTTCGGAGACGTTCGTTTTAAGTTTGACTTTGCGAATCAGCTTGTCAGTGGATGTCTCGCCATCCATATAACGGAAACACTGTTTCAGAACGGAATTG